>CAZRWH010000001.1:0-3045 GCA_964603905.1 uncultured Candidatus Peribacteria bacterium
ATATGGAAGGCTACAAAGTTATTGTTAATCATGGACTTGGTGCCGATGATGAGTCGGAGGTTGTTTCGCGCTTTCCTGATCGTCAGCATCTTGAGGCGGCTCTTGATTATATGTATGGCCAGCCTAAGCTTTATGTTGATTTTAGGGTTTATAGGGATGGCGATAAGTTGGAGGACTTAAGGACAGGGTTTTACGATCAAGAGTTTCGTGATTTTTTGAATGGATACGACTCTGTACCGGGTACAATTGATCATGTTGTTTTGGATATCGCGCTTTGCAATGAAATCGTCGCTGCCTTTGAGGTGGATATTGGTTTTGAAAAGAAATTGAGGAAGTTAATTGAGTCTGTTCCTCATTTTGGACGAGATGTTTTTAGTATTGAAATTACAAATCCTGATGGCGGGCTTTTGCATCGTGCTTTTGGGACTGACAAGATAGAGCCTTTGTTTGAAAACCTCAAAACTCGCTGGAATAAGTTGGGTGCTAGCGTTGTTGTGAAGGTTGTTTTTTCTGGGCGTGACCTGAAAAGAATAGGGGCTTTTAATCGTGAATATCCTAAGAAAATTGATGGAGCCACTTTTGACAACACTACAGCGCGAACATTTATTGTTGGAGGTTTAGATCATCTTGTTAATCGTGATATGGCAACGTTGCATGTTGAAATATCAGGCCAACGTTTTTGTACGCGGGAGGATGTTTTTAAGGCGTTGAGTAGATGATCATCTTACTGTCCACCGTTCACTGTTCACTGCCCACTGTCCACTGTCCACTAATCACTAATCACTACCACGCTCCACCTCCGCCACCACCACCTCCTCCGCCAGAGGATCCTCCAGAAAATCCTGATCCTCCACTTCCAGGTTTGCTGCTCAAGTTGCCGCTTATTGAGTCGGTTGCGTTTTCTAGGTTGTGAGTGAACTCTTTTAGGCTGAATGCGCTTGTGGCTCCCCATGATTTTGAGTCGTACCAATTAGGTGGTTCTTTATAGATATCTTGGAACTGTTTTGACCAGTGTTTTGTTTGGTTGAAGATCATTGCGTATGGTAGAAGAGCCTCAAAATGATTTCTTTTTTCGTGGAATTTTATGCGGTCTTTTTCCGCTGTTTCGATGTACATTTTTAGTCCTAATACTTGTTCATAAAGTTCTTGTCCGCTGTCGGTTTTTTTTGGCATATAAAGTCCGAAAACCATGGTTAATATGCCGATGATTACTAGTGAAAATGCTAGTGGTATGCCCCAATGGAAATATGCGAAAAGAGGGAATGACACAAACCCTGAGAAGGTTATGATTATGCTTGTGATTACGTATCTTTCTTTTGCTTTGTCGGGGTGTTTTTCAAAAAGTTTTTTCTCTGTTACCGCGATGTACATTTCGTCCTGAAGCTTTTTGATATGCTGGTAGAAATTGTTTCTAAGACTTAGTACTTTTTTTTCGAGTTTGTCTTCGAAAATTTTGTTGAGAAGCATTTTTTCGAATGTCTGTAGTGAAGATTCTGCGTCGATGTTGATGCGGTGTAGCATGTAGTCTTTTGCTTTGAAAAAACCGAATTTTTCGAACTCTATTTCTTCTATTTTTATAAAACCTCTGATTGCTAGATCGATTATTATTGCCGAAATATCACGTGGGTCTGCTTTGTCGTCTAGCAGGATCGAAGCTTCAATAGGGGAGATGTTTTTTGGAGGGGCATATTGTGGAATTATCGTTTTGTTCCTTCTGTCTTTTCCGAAATTTTTCCATTTCCAAAAAAGGAACAAAAATGCGAAAGGAATGATCGCTATTGGCCAGTAGTCGTAAATGAGCCACATCTCTTCGGTTGGTGCTGTTGTGTGGCCGAGAGGGAAGCTAACGGCTATTGTGAACGCTTCGTAGGGGCTTAGGGGGTCTGTGATGCCGAAATTTACTTGGTTGTATGAAATTTCTTGAGCTTCACAATCCTGATCGGTTGATCCGTATGCACCTGTGTAGCAAGTTGTTCCGAGTTCGTCTGTTATGGATAACGTTTCTGGCAATTTTACTGTGGCACTTGCTGACCAAATGCTTGTTTCCCAAGCTGGCCCTATGACGTTCCAATATACTTCGTTATGACTGTCGAAATAACTTAATCCGTTGCTGACTTCGTATGTTATGACGTATGTTCTTTCATCTTCAACGTATATATCTGCGTTTCCTATTTTGTATTGAATTGAGTCGAATGTGTCGGATCTAGTGTAAGACAGTTTTTCGCCGCTTTCATCTGTTATTGATTGAAGTTGGAATCTCAATCTTTCTGTGTGCCCGTCTTCTTTTGTTATGTCTTTTGGGATTGTTCTGACAAGTCCATGATGTGGATCTGCAGTGAAGTCAGCTGTGATCGTCTCTGTGATTACAAGTGTGCTGTTGGGCTGAACTTCGATGTTTGTATCGTATGAAGAGATGTGCCAAGCGAGCGCTGTTTGGATAGACAGCAGATAGCAAATGGCAGATAGCAGGATTATTGTCAGTTTTTTCATGGTTGTATTGTAAGTCCTGCTTTCTGTTTTGGCATTATTATCGGGGTTGACTTGGCGCGCGATTCTTGTGTATTATGGCGACCTTTATTATTAAACTGTAAAATCATGAGTGGAATAGAAGTGACAGATTCAAGAATGGATTATGTTATGGCTGAGATTGATGAGATGGGGCTAGATGGTATGTATGACGTATATAAAGAACTTGAAGGTCGTATTAATCGCAGAAGAGTATCTGACGCAGTAAATTTTGTTAAAAAATTATTGTCTTCAAACGGATTCGGTGGTGTTGTGAATAACACTGCTAATATTTGTGCTCCAGGTGCGGAAATTAGAACTGTTAATAGGGTGGATAGGCAAGGATACGTTCAAGTCGAACTAACGCTTACAGATGGAGTTGATCCGTCTGTTGTTGCTGCGCAGCTTTATCCAATTATGCAGGCACAATTGCCGGTTGTTCCAAATCACACAATTAGTTATGACATTGAGCCTCCTGCTGTGCTTATCGAAGCTGCAACAGGATCTCAACTTGTTGTGCGTGTACCTGTTCCGTTGTTG
>CAZRWH010000001.1:3145-65155 GCA_964603905.1 uncultured Candidatus Peribacteria bacterium
GCTTGTAACTGTGAAAGTGTCTTTTCTATCGTGCATTGATGCATGTTTTCCGTTTTTCTCATGGGAAGTAAATCGTTTTTCGTTAAGCACTACTTCTTCTCCTTCTTGGAAAGGCGAAAGCTCAGATCCTGTTAATTCGGTTGGTTTTGGGCTTATAATAAATCCATTTTGACACGTTGGATCGGGGCCTTGTAAATCGTATGTGTTTAGCAATTTGATTTTTGATCTCGTGCTGTTGCTTTGTTCAATTTCTCTTATGGCTTCTTCGAATTTAAATTCATCACCAAGTATTTCTAGACCTTGGCTTATTTGACTGAAGTCGAAATCGTTTATGTCTACTTCTTCAGGTTTAGGTTGTCGCATTAAATGTATTCTTAGTATTTCGTACATCAAGACGACCAATACTGTTGATGCGGTAACTCGAGGACATTTGCGTGTGTTCTTAAGAACGTAGTACTGTCTATGGTTTCCTGTTTCTTCATCAGGGTTGGTGTTTAATGGACGGAATTTTTTGTGGTTTTTTTCTCCTGATTTTTTTGTATGGATTGTTAAATCTGGATTTATTGTTCGTAGTCTTTTATATATCCTATCGATATTCTGTCTGATTCCTTGAAATGTGTAGTCTGGATTTTTGTCTAAAAATTCATTGATTATGTCGCGAGTTTTTTTCGGTGTCCCATCTTGAAACTGACTGAAAAATGCTAGCCAGTTTGTGTAAAAGCTGTTGAATCCAACTTCCATATGGCTTTGTTCTTTGAAGTTACGTCGTGTTCTTATTGTGGCCCATGCTAGTCTTAACAATTCGTCTGTTACTATAAATTTGCCGGTTTCGTGATCGCGAACTATTTGTAGCTCTGGATTGACGGTGGCTTTGTTTAGCAGGTTTGGGTTGTTGTTAGTTGTTGCTTTTTTTTCTTTCTCCTGCCTATGCTCATCAAGCATTTGTCTTATGCTTGTTAGGCTTGGAATTGTTATTTCTTCTCCGAATAAATTGATTGACCTTGGTAATTCCTCATAGGTTGTTTTGTCTATGGCGCTTGGTAGTCCGTAAGGCTTTTGACGTCGGATGTATTTGTCTAATGCGGCTGACAAAACACTATTAATGTCTATCGATCTTGATACTGAGTAATTTGCTTGGCTTGTTACCGAAAACGATCTTTTGTCTTCGGAGACTTTTATGTGAGAAGTGTTTATTTTAAACCCATTTTCTTCTCGATCTCTTTTTATGAAATTTCCTCCTGTGAAGTTGTTTAATCTCTTAATTGCTTCTAAAACATATCGTATCGATTTGCTTTTTGTTATATTCCTTCCTTGTGATGCGAAAAATGCTATAGTGAACTGTTCTAATTTGGCTTTTGGGATTACCTCTCCTAATTTGAATTGCAGGAGATATCCTAATAGATAGTTTTGTAATTTCAATTTATCTGGTCTGTTGTTGCCTAGTATGTCGTCAGCTACTAAGGCTCTTAAATGGTCGTTGTCATCTATGCTTAATGTCTCTACGTCGCTTCCTAACTCCATGTGCAGTTTTTTTGTTTTTCTTGTTCCTACTCCTCTTTTTCTCGGTTCTCGAGTATCTGAAGTGACTATATTAATGCGACCTTGGGTGGTTTGCCTCAAAGAAGATATAATTGGTTTAATTCCATTTACATGAATCCCGGTTGAGTCGGATATTTGTCGTAAAGTTGTTCCTGCTAATCCGCTACTTGCTATGATTTTTCCTACCATGAGTTGCTTTGGAGTAAGCATTGTAGGTAATCCCTCTAATTCTCTGCATATTTTTGCATATTCAGAGTCATCGTTTACGGCTGGTTGTTTGAAAGGCAGGAGATTTGTTTTGTGCATTTCTCTTCTTTAAAAAAAGAACCGAATTATAAACAAAAACACCCGTCTTGTCAACGGGCGTTCTCGATTGAAAGTTGTTTTTGTTCTCTTTTACGCTTCTACTTTGCTTTTGATGATCATTACGCCTACGATTGCGCTTCTTTCTCCTTCTTCCAGTTTCATGCTGATGAACTTGATTGTTTCTTTCAGTGCTGGGATTCTGTTGTGTTCAAGTGCATTTACACGTCGTCTTGTTTTTTCTGTTTCTTCAGCAAGTCTTTCCGCTTGTTTCTCAATTTGAGCCAGTTTGACTAGCAGTGGAAGCACCTCTTGGAAAGATGCTAAAGAGTAATCAAGTTCGCTTGATGTTTGATTGAAACCGTAAGAAAGTACGTTTCCTTCGATAGAGTGCTTAAAAAACGGAATATGTACACTCATAACGTTTTTTGTCTTAACGTCGAGTGTTGTCTCAGCAGAGTTGAATGTAAGCGCGCTTTCGAGCATTTTTGGCATAGTTTTTGCCGATCCGTACAGGAAGCTCTTGAACGCAGATCCTAGTTTTTCTTCAACCTCGCGACGTAGACTTTTTGCCTCTCGGATAATTTCCATGAATTGTTGCATCAATCCATCTTGTTTATCCTTTAGAAGCTTATGTCCACGCTCGGCCGCCTTCAGCTGAACTTTCAGCTTGAGCAGCTCCATGCGGGTCGGTTTGACATCTAATTTAGCCATAGGTAGTTAATTGTTGTAGTGGTAGTTGTAGTCATTGTGTTTCGCCTTGGGCGAAACGTCTTATGTCATAAGTCTTATTATTCTTCTTCTGCTTCAACTTCTTCTTTTGCAGCTCCTTTTCCCTCCATGTATTTCTCGATATGAGCTTCTTTAACACGTTTTAGCTCTGTCTTCGGCAAGATCTTCATTAGATCCCATCCAATTTGAAGAGTTTCTTCGATAGTTCTATCTTCATACTCGTCTTGAGTGATGAATTTTGCTTCAAATTCGTTAGCGAATTGAAGGAACAGTCTATCAACGTCTTGAAGAGCAGCTTCACCAAGGATGATCGCAAGGTCACGTACCTCAACTCCACGAGCGTACGCTGCATAAAGTTGTGCGAATACACCTTCATGGTCGTCACGAGTAACTTTTCTCGCTGTTGGCGCAAGCCTAGAAAGAGAAGGTAGTACGTTGATACAAGGATAAATTCCTTTTCTGTGGTGTTCACGAGAAAGTACAAGCTGTCCCTCTGTGATATAACCTGTAAGATCAGGAATCGGATGAGTAATATCGTCTTCCGGCATAGTTAGGATAGGAATCTGTGTGATAGAACCGTTTCGTCCTTTTACACGACCAGCTCTTTCATAAAGTGTAGCAAGGTCAGTGTACAGATAACCTGGATAACCACGTCGTCCTGGTACCTCTTTACGAGCCGCAGATACCTCACGTAGCGCCTCACAGTAGTTTGTAAGGTCAGTAAGGATTACAAGTACGTGCATTCCTTTTTCGTAAGCTAGGAACTCAGCAGCTGTAAGCGCCATACGAGGAGTCGCAATACGCTCAACTACAGGATCGTCAGCTGTGTTAATGAACAGAACCGCTCTTTCGATCGCTCCTGTTTTCTTGAACTCATTTGTAAAGTATTCAGCTTCTTCAAATGTTACACCCATCGCAGCAAATACTACCGCAAAGTCTCCTGCTCCTTCAGAACGTACTTTCGCCTGACGAGCGATTTGAGCAGCAATTCGTGCATGTGGCAGACCAGCTCCTGAGAACACAGGAAGTTTTTGTCCACGTACAAGTGTGTTCAAACAGTCAATTGTTGAAATACCTGTTTGGATAAAGTCATTCGGAAAGTCACGAGAGTAAGGATTCAACGGCGCACCGTTAATATCAAGTTTCTTCTCAGGAATAATATCGGCTCCTCCATCAATTGGGTTACCTTTTCCGTCAAAGACACGTCCTAGCATGTCTTCTGCTACAGGTAGCTCAAGTGTTTTTCCAAGGAATCTAGCTTTTGAACCGTATGTTCCAACACCTTGTGTGTTTTCAAACATCTGAACAAGTGCCATTCCTTCTTTCGCCTCAAGTACTTTACCGAGACGTGTGTCACCATTTGCGAGAGTAATCTCACAAAGCTCTTCGTATTTGATGCCCTCAACTCCTTCCACCAAGACCAGTGGTCCGGAGATCGAGGTAATGGTTTGGTATTCTTTTTGCATAATGATTAGTTAGTAGTGAGTAATAAGTAATGAGAAGTGGTTAGCTTTCTACGTTAGTTGTAAGCTTTCCGATTTCTTTCTTAACTTTGTCGATTAGCTCTTGGTATTTACCAAGGTCGTCTCCTTTGATTTCTTTACATTTTGCGATTTCTTGAAGTACAGGCAGTGCTAGAAGTCTTTCAATTTCGAATCCTTCTTGGCTTACAAGAGGAAGAGCCTCGTTGTATACCGATAGGATTGTTTTTAGCATCCAGTACTGTTTTTCAAGAGAAGTGTAGGCATCTTCTGGATCGAAAGCATTTTGGAATAGGAAGTCCTCACGAATCGATTTAGCAGATTCAAGGATCAATCTTTCTTTCGCAGAAAGTGCATCCATACCGACAAGTTTTACGATCTCTTCAAGCTTTGATTCTTCTTGTAGAAGGCTCATTCCAAGTCCTCTTACATCCATGTAATCGTCTGCAATTTCTTTCTTTGCGTAACCTTCGATGTTGTCTAGGTAAAGTGAGTAACTTGATAGCCAGTTGATAGCTGGGAAGTGACGTCTGTAAGCAAGCTTAGCATCTAGTCCCCAGAATACTTTTGTTACACGAAGTGTGTTTTGAGTAACAGGCTCAGAAAGGTCTCCACCAGGAGGAGAAACCGCTCCGATCGCTGTTAGAGAACCGATTCTTTCGTCTGATCCAAGACAGTCAACGATTCCAGCTCTTTCATAGAACTCAGCTGTACGAGAACCTAGGTAAGCAGGATAACCTTCCTCACCAGGCATCTCTTCAAGACGTCCTGACATCTCACGAAGAGCCTCAGCCCAACGTGATGTTGAGTCGGCCATAAGCGCTACGTTGTATCCCATATCTCGGTAGTACTCAGCAATTGTGATACCTGTGTAAACAGAAGCCTCACGAGCCGCTACCGGCATGTTAGATGTGTTTGCGATAAGAATTGTACGTTTCATAAGTGGTTCACCTGTATTTGGATCTTCCAGGTGAGGGAACTCTTGAAGTACCTCAGTCATCTCGTTTCCACGCTCTCCACATCCGATGTAAACGATTACTTGAGCATCACAGTATTTAGCCAGTGATTGCTGTGTAACAGTTTTTCCAGCTCCGAAAGGTCCAGGAATACATCCAGCTCCACCTTTCATGATAGGGAAGAGCATATCTAGGATTCTTGTTCCTGAAATAAGTGGAACATTTGGAACTTTCTTAGTTTTTACAGGTCGTGGTTTACGGATTGACCACTTTTGCATCATTTTTAGCTCGTGTTTTTCTCCTTTGTCGTCTTCCAATGTTGCAATTACGTCTACGATTGTGTGATCTCCGCTCTTGATATCAGTGATTTTTCCACCTTGGATTGCTGGTGGAACCATGATTTTGTGACGAATCAGGTTTGTTTCTTGTACTTCACCGATTGTGTCTCCAGCTACAACTGTGTCTCCAGCTTTTACTGTTGGTTCGAATTTCCATTTCTTCTTTTGGTCTAGAGCAGGTACCTCAATTCCACGTTCCATGAACGCTCCTGAAGCGTCCTCAAGAAGAGGAAGTGGTCTTTGGATACCGTCGTAAATTGATTCGAGTAGTCCAGGTCCTAGGTCAACCGACATAGTTGTTCCGGTTGCTTCTACCGGTTCTCCCGGTCCAACACCTGATGTTTCTTCGTAAACCTGGATTGATACTTCGTCACCGTCAATTTCGATGACCTCTCCGATCAGTCCTTTGTCCGAAACTTTCATTACCTCGTACATTTTTGCTCCCGGTAGTCCTTTTGCTACTACCAGTGGTCCTGCCACTTTGATGATTGTTCCTTTTTGTTCCATGATGATGAGTTATAATTTTAAGTTATATATAATTGGTTATTTGTCTCCCAAAATATCAGATCCAACCGCTTGTTCAACGATTTTACTGATTCTTTTTAGTCCATATCCTGTTGTTCCTTTCGGTCCTGGGATTGGAATGATTGCAGGCAGAGCTGCTGATGAAAGTTTTTTCATTTCATCGTGATTGATTCCGGTTGCTAGATCTTCGATGATGAAGATGATTGCGTATGCCGGTACTGAACTATCTTCACTTCCGATCTTTGTTTTCACTAGTTTTTGTAGAGTTTCTAGTGCTTGTTCTGTATCCAAAGCGCTGTGTGCCTCGAGTCCCAATGCTTGGAATCCTAGGATTGCGTCTTTTGGACCTACAATTGCAATTTTGTGCTTATCCATTAGGTAGTAGTAGTTAGTAGTGATAGTTGTAGTGTTGTAGTTGGTGGTAGTAGTGGTAGTTTTGCGCCTTTGGTGCTGGCTTGTTAGTGAGAGTCGACGTAAGATTTTGGTATTTCTTTTCTGATCATTTCTTCGTCTAGTCCGTTAAGTTTTCCTACCATAATCATTCGGATGATTTGAGCGTTTAGCTCTTTTAGCCACCAGTAATTAAGTAGTGGTTCGATTCCGAAAGGTAGGAATCTTGCTTCGTTGATCATTTTTACTAGAGCGTCTTGTAGAAGTTTTTCTAGTTTTCTGAATGATCCTGTTTCTTTGTGGTACTCAAGTCCTTTTGCAATGGCTTCTGCGTATGGGCAGAACGAGAATACGTTTACGATTGTGTCCCAGTCTTCTTTTAGATTGTCGATGTATTTGTCATGTCTAATTGATCCTCCGATTGTCAGTGATCTCTTTAGAACGGTTAGAGGATCTCGTCCTTGTGCTTTTGCACGGCAGAAAGACATGATGTTATGAATGTCAGTTTGTGCTTTTACGTACTGTTTTAGGTATTTTGATCCAGTTTCTTTTGCGATCTTCTGTTTAACCTTTAGGAAAGCACGGTCGATATGAAGATCTACCAATGTTAGATCTTCTGTCTCTGCGTAAAGCTCTTTACCTCTCCTTACCGCACGGGCAAGTCTTGGTTTCTCATCTCCTTTCATACGAAGCTGGATTACTTCGTCTGAGAAAATATATTCTGCTAGTGCAGAAGGTTTGATTTTTCCCCAAGGGATGATTAAGTGCTCTACTTCTTCGTAAGTTTTTCCTGTTAGTTTCGCTTTTAGCATTGTTTTCGCGTTGTGTGCGTCGTATTCATACCATGCGATGTTTAGTACCCATCTTTTTGGTGTGATGTCTCTTAATGTTGCTCTAGTGTCCGAAAGTCCAGCGTCGATTACTTCTTGGAAATCTTCAACTTTGTCGATGTCTCCAATGTGAGTTGAGTAATCTGTGTCGTTTAAGATTCTGTAAGCTTCTTTTGCATCTTTTGCACCTAGCATACGCTCAATATCGTTGTGGTCGAGTAATTGATTTGTTAGGACCTGGGTCAAGGTCACTGCGTATATGTAGTCGTTGTTGTTTATCATTATAATGAGAAGTGAGTAATGAGTAGTGAGAAGTTAATTAGAACAAGATATTAGCTACTTTTGTTTCAAGTTCTCCTCGTAGTTTTTTCTCGATAACTGAATCAAATGTGAAGTCGTATTCAACTTTTCCTGTTTTAAGAACGAATCCTCCAAGGAAAGTTCCTTCTTCACCAAGTTTGTATTGTGTGTTTGCAATTACTTCTTCTGTTTCAGCTTTTTTACCTTTTGCGTAAGTGATTTCACCTTCTTTTTCTGCTTCTTGTGCTTTTTTTATAGAAGACTCGATGTATTTTTTGTAGTTTGGAGAGTCAACTAGTGCGCTTAGCGTGTTGTCAAAAATTTGGTCGATTAGTTCTCGTTTTTTCGCAAGAATTTGTTTTCTTCTTTCTGCATTTGCTAGCATCTCAGTTCTTTCTTTTACTTTTGCAGCGCCGTCTACCGCTTTCTTTTCGATATTCTTGATAGATTGTGCTTTTTTCTCTGTATATTTGTCTTCTACAGCTTTCAAAGCGTTTGCTAGTTGCTTTTCCATTTCTTCTAGCTTTTGCGTTCCGATGTTTTCGATTTCAGATATTAGGTCTGTTAGTGACATGTTTTTGGTAGTTAGTAGTTGATAGTGGTAGTTGTAGTCTTGGTGTCCCGCTCAGCGGGACGGAATTTATATTTTGCGCTTTTAGCCTTGCGCATTATTTCAGACTTGTAACCCCGTTCGAGCGGACTCGACCGGGGATGAAGTCAAAAATTTATACTTGGATTCCGAAGATCAGAAGTACACTAACAAGTAGACCAAGTACCGCGTATGTTTCTACCATCGCTGACATGATTACCGCTTTACCTGCGTTAGCTGGGTTTTTAGCGATAACTTTTAGACCTGTAGCAGATACTTTTCCTTGGTGGATACCAGAGAAAAGAGACGCGAATCCAACTGGAATACTTGCTCCTAGGAATTGCATTCCTGTCGAAGAAGAAAGAGAAGCAACTTCTCCTCCTAGTAGTCCGATTTGCATAAGGATCAAAAGAGCTCCTAGGAATCCGTAGATACCTTGAGTACCTGGAAGAGCTTGCATAAGAAGGATTTTACCGAAAAGTTCTGGCTTTTCAGTTGTAACTCCCGCTCCAGCTTGTCCTGCAAGACCTACACCGATACTTGATCCGATTCCTCCGCATACTGCGGCGATTGCAGCTCCGAAGACTGCTAGTGCTAGACCTGTGTCCATAGTTTTTTTAGGTTAAATTGTTATGGTTATTTTAAATTTTGGCTAATTTCTTAGTCCTTTAGATGAGTGTATTTGCATTCACGTTTGAATGGCTCGAAGTCTTTTCCTCCACCTTCCATGAATTTCCCGAAGAACTCTACGTATTGCAGACGAGCCGAGTGGATGAAAGCTCCTAGCGTTGATAGCGCTATATTAAGTGTGTGACCTAGTATAATTACGATGAATCCAACGATGAATCCAACATAAGGAATTAGATCTACCATAATGGTTGCGATTGTATTCATTGCAAACGCGATAATTCCAGTACCAAGACCAAGGGCCATGATACGAGAGTAAGAAAGTACGTCTGAGAAGTATCCAACTACATTATATAGAGACAGAACTCCAAGTCCGAGCTTTCCGACGATGCTCTTTGACTTTCTTCCTTGAGTTAGGATTAGTGCAATTGTTAATCCAAGAGCAATGTTATTAGAAAGTCCAGCATAAGGTTGTAGTGGCTCGATTGCTGAAGTTGCTCCAAGGCCTAGTAGTGAAGTTAGGAAGATTATCCAAAGAAGGCTGTCTAGAAGTGCGTCCATGACCTTTCCGTCTTTGAGTTTCCAGTATCCATCAACCATTAGACCAACAAATACTTGAATAATTCCCATTGCGAATGCTAGTCCGAGGAATACAAGAGCCCCTGATCCTACAGGATTGATGATTTGTCCTTTGAATCCAAGAACGCCATTCTTCATTTCTGTTAAGAAGGCTGGTGCTTGCTCTGGAGTAAGTCCGAACCATCCACCAAGTAGTACACCTGCTACGAACGTAACAAGTCCTCCCCACATAAGTAGTCTTAGTAGTCCTTTGCTTCCTTCAGGGATCTTTAGGAATTTAAGAGCTACAAAACAAAGTGAGAATAGCAGGAATCCATATCCTGAGTCTGACAAACATAGTCCGAAGAATATAATAAAGAAAGCTGCCAAGAATGGTGTTGGGTCGACTTCTGTAGGAAGTGGAAGTCCGTAGATTCTTGTTACAGATTCAAACATGTTCATGAATCCTTTGTTTCGTAGTTCGACCGGTGCGCTTTCGTCTTCTTCTGGCTCTACTTCCATGATTGCGACTCCTGGAAGTTCTTTTTTTATTTCTTCTTTAAGATTAGTTAGTTCTTCTTTCTTCGCCCATCCTGTCATTACGAATGTGTACTCAGTTTCTCCTGCCATGTCTTTGTGTTCTTCTCTCACGAATTGCCATAGGTACCAATCGTGTACTATTTTCAGGCTGTCGCTGTTCTTTGCTACTTGCGTTAGTTCTTTTTCAATTTTCTCTAGTTCTTTTTGAAGTGATCCTTCTTCTTTCTTAATTTCTTTTAGGTGTTTTTTTACACCCCCTGTAGCCGTAATAAGATCAGCTTCTTGTACTCTGTACTCATTTAGCAGGGGTTGTATTTGGTCTGAATCTGAAAGCAGGTGGATTAGAGAGAAGTAAGCTTTTGATTGATCTTCTGACACTGTGTGGAAGTCAACTTTTGCATCTAGTTTTGCAAGTGCGCTTTTGAACTCTTCGAAATCAAGCTTTCCTATTACTCCAAGCACTAGCTTTGCGTGCTTTGTCGTGTGAGGTGTATCTAGGTGAACTCTTAGGTTTTTCCAAGGTTCTAGAGTTCGTTCTTCTTGAGTGATGTCTGATAGTCTGTTCTTTGCTTTGACCATTTTTTCTTCTAGGTCTTGGCAAAGTTTCACAACTTCTTCGTAGTTGAATGTTTTTGCAATAGACTCGATGTTGTCTGCATTTAATATGATTGGAGCAGGAAGAATTCCTTTCTTCTCATAGTCTGCAAGTAACTTGATTGCGAAGTCTAGATTTGCAAGCTTTAGCTCAAGTTCATGGTCATGCTTTTGAGCCTGAGAAACTCTTGAAGATACTTCTTCTCCGAGATCTTTTAGCTCAAGGATATTTTTCTTTTGCAAAAGCTCCATAGCTTGCTCGAGCTTATTTCGAAGCCCGATGATCTGGATCTTTTGCATTGGTATTACAGCCATGTTAGGTAGTTAGTTGTTGTAGTGGTAGTTGTAGCTATTGAGCCCTGTTGGGCCAGCTTTATTATTTGATTTCGTTCTCGAAACTGTTGATTACTAGGTCCATTGCTTCTTTCTTAGAAGTGTCTGCTTTTCCTGCTAGTGATTCGATTTCTCTTTGAGTGTCTGCAAGTTTGTTCTTAAAGCTCTCTTGTGCTTCTTGTTTTGCTTCAGCAATTTGTTTGTTACCTTTTGCTTTTGCTTCTTCTTCTGCAGATAGGATTTCTTTTTCAAACTTCTCTTCTGCTTCCATGATCTTGTTGCGATTTGCTTCTTCTTGCTTTGCAATCTGTTGTTTTACCTTTTCTTCTGATTGTTGAATTTGCATCAACGGATCATCGTGAGTAGTTGAATCTGTTTGAGTCATTCTTTATGTAGTTAGTAGTTATAGTGGTAGTTGTAGTCATGGTGTTTTTTTGGCCAAAAAAGCGATTTTAACCTTAAAACACACGCTTACCGGATTCTAAAGATGGGGTAAAAAAAAGTCAATGGTAAAAACAGGCTAAATTCCTTGTCTGTAAGCCAGTTTTGTTGTTATTTGTGTGATCAATCAAATTAGCGGTATATCGGCGATACCTGCTACCCAGCAGAGCTGGGCACTCTGTATAGCCGACCTTGCAGGCTTGTTTTTCGTAAATTTTGAAGCTTCATCGTACGGATAAGTACGTTTCGCTATAAAAATTTACTGCAAAACTGCGTATACCATCTAATTTTATTGTCACACTTGATTGTTTTGTGCTCAGATCTGGTGTATCCGATTGTCCATCACATATGTCTTGTTTGCGGCCTTCGCGACTTTTTTCATTTGCAGCATGGCGCGTGGCATTGTGTAGGTTTTGAAGCTTTGGCCTCCAGTAATGAATGCTGCTGGTATCTTGTTTGGTGCTGAGAAGGGCGTTTGGTATATGAAGAGGGTTTTTATTTCTGGTTTGAGCATTTGCCACAGTCCTGGTGTGCCGACTAATACCGTACTTTCTGGTGATCTTTTGCTTAGGTTTTTGATTTTCCCCATTCCTCCCGATGCGTTTTGTGCCAGTACAGATATTCCTTCTTTTTGCAGAGGAAGTGCTATGTGTTGATGGAGGCTTAATGATGCTCTTTGTGAATTAATTAGTACGAACGTTGGCTTCTCTGCTTCAGGCAGTGTTTTTAACAGGTGATTACTGGCCTTCGAAGTGAACTCGTTGTCTTTTGGATGTGGCAGAAAGCTGACTAGCTCAATGTTTAGGTCTTTTTCTGATCTTATTATTGTTTCTGTTGAGCTCGGCAGTTTGAGGAGTCTACTTAGGAATTGCCCCTGATTCTCTTCTTCTGCGTAAGTCACTGCGGTTGAGATCAATGTGTTTTGTGCTGTTTTTGACCATATTTTTTCGAACAAAAGGTCGTCTAGATTTTGAGGTATCACCTTTATAAGAGGGGAGGAGTCTTGCATTAGGCCGATTGATATTTTGGCCAGATGTGTTTTTCCCTTTATTTTTGCTAAAAATTTCAAAAGCTGTGCTTCTTCAGATTCGGTGCTTAGTTCTGCTGCTATTTTGTCGATTAGATCTGCGGTTTTTTTCCACTCAATTGTCGACATGTGATAGTCGTTCAGTTCTAGCTCGAATTGTTGGCCGAATTTTTCGTATAAGATTCCGATGTATCCGAACAGTATTGTTAATCTGTCTTTTGTTTCGTCGGACAGGCTGCTTCGTAGGAATCGCTTTTGTGTGTATATGGCTGTGAAGCTTCGTTGAATGTTGTCGTAGAACTCGTCGATTTCATCTATTATTAGATGTTTTTGGTCTAAGAATCCTTCGTGGTTCTTTGCTAGTTTGGCGAGTGTTGAATGGCCTGTTATTACGGTTGTTTCTTCTAGTTTTTTGAGGATTTCCTGTGGGTATTTTTCGCAACATAGGTCCCACCACAGATTTTTGATCTCAAAAGGTATTGTTATGTCGGTTTTTGCTATTGGATGAGGTTTTCCGAGCGTGAATATTTTTAGGGCGAATGTTGTTTCTTCTGGTGTGAGGGAGTCTTTTTTTAGCATTTTCTCGAACAGCTCTTCGTCTAGGTATTGGTTTTTATCCAGGATGGTATGAATTGTTTCGTCGTTTGTTGCGACTATTGCTTGTTCATTTGCTAACGCTTGATGTTTGTATTCATCCAGTTCGATGAGTGCTGTTTTTGAATCGTGTTGTATCGGAAGAGGAGCGTGTGATACTTCTTCGTGTTTGGGGTCTCTTAATTCAACCTTCTTAAATGTTCGTGAAGCTTCTAACAATATTTGTCTCCATGGTGATTTTGATTTTTCTATTACTGGAAGGACTTCTTCAAGATTGTTTTTGGAAAAATATGTGTCTATTAACCTGAAAAGTATGTCTATGTTGTCTTTGACATCTTTCAATGCGCGGTGTTGTCCTGTTTCTTCTACTCCAAGTTCCGATGCTATTATCTCGAGGCTGTATGATTCTGCTTTTGGAACGGTAATGTGTGCGATGTCCATTGAGTCGAGACGAACATTTGTTGTAGGAATCCCTGCAGCTTCCAGGAAGTCCATATCGAAATTAATGTTATGTCCCATTATTGGGTAGTCCGCAATGAACTCTTGTATTTCTGATTTTATGTTTGTCAGTCTTGGAGCGTCTACCAGCATCTCGTCGGTTATTCCGGTCAGATGAGTGATTAGATTCGGCAGTTTTACCCCTGGAGATACGAAGGATTCAAAAGTTTTTTCTATTTCGCGTGTTTCTAAGTCCACCAAAGCTGCACCGACCTCGATAATTTTGTCGTTATCTTTGTTCAAACCTGTTGTTTCGATGTCCAGACATATGATTTTCATGCTTGTAGTATAGGGGAGTGATGATTTCGGTTCCAGTTTTTTGGATCAAGATTTAACAAAAATTTAATATATGTGCGGTATTTTCTGGTTATGAATTATATAAAAAAGTTTTTTGAATGGATTGTGTTGAAGCGCGATTTAGACAAGAAAAATCATAAACCTCCTTATGTTCCTGAAGGGGAAATATGGTGGGCGAGTATTGGAGAAAATGTGGGGGCTGAAATAAACGGGAAGAGCCGTCTGTTTTCTAGACCAGTTATTGTTTTGAAGAAATTGTCTAAAGGGTTTTATTTTGTTGTTCCGACTACTACTCAGGTTCGAAATGGGAATTGGTATGTTGTTTTTTATGATAATAAATTTTGTGTTACTGCCTGTTTGCATCAAGCGAGGCCCGTTGATTATAGGCGTTTTTATTCAAAATTGGGCGAATTAGATAAAAGTGAGTTTGATAAACTCAAGAAGGGGTTTGAAAGTTTGTATTTATAAAAAATGTTCCCCCCGTCTAGAACGGGGGGTCGTGGGTAACCCCAAAGTACTGGAATTATACCTTGTGAGTTTGCTTCA
This sequence comes from uncultured Candidatus Peribacteria bacterium, assembly GCA_964603905.1. Lineage (GTDB taxonomy): Bacteria > Patescibacteriota > Gracilibacteria > UBA1369 > UBA12470 > CAZRWH01. Next base: position 17,184 of record CAZRWH010000001.1, read on the forward strand.
TGTCAATTTTGCATGATAAAATATTGTCACTATATTTTGACAAATATGACATGGCTAAACCAAGAAGACTTAGACCTTTGATTCCTCAGGCGCATATTGATGCTCAAAGAGGTGTTGCTGAAAGAGCTGCTCAGAAAGATGCTGAATGGGGAGATCCTCCAACAATTTCTGCTGACGAATTGGAGCAAATCAGATTAGAGGCCGCTGATTCTGCGCATGTCATGAGAAGGCAGAACGAAACTGCTGCTAAAGCTGCTATTGCTACTGAGCATGGCCCAGGTGTTTGTTTTGATCCACCATATGAAGGTTAGTGAGCAAATGGCAAAGAGCAGATGGCAGTTCGGAATTTTCTTTAATAAAAAATATGTCTGAAGTAAAACAACCAAATGAGATTCCTTTAGCCAGGATTAAGGCAAGGCGCGAGATGCTTAATCGTGGTCGAGCAAAACTTCTTCAAAGTGAAGCACAAATTTATGGCCCGCGTGAAGTTTCTCAGGTTCTTGATGAACGTCGTCAGGCTGTTCGGGATCTACGAATTTTGCAAGAGCTAGCTTAGATGGTTGGGGTAGCTATGATCTCAGCTTTTAGGTTGATTAGGTTGAGTGTTATTCGACATACCTCAGCTCGGGTGATGCTGTTACCTCCGCCGAATGTTCCATCTGCATATCCCGAAACAACCTCTGTTTCCGACGCTTCCATTAGGTATGTGTAGTACCAGTCATCTTCTGTTACGTCTGAGAATGAGTTCACCCAATCTTCTTCATCTCCTAGGAAGACTGACGCTCCGTTTAGGTCTTCTACTCCTGATGCTTCGATTAGAATTTTTAAAGCTTCTGCTCGGTTTACCTCATTTGCTGGTGCGAAAGTGCCGTCAGGATATCCTCCAATTATTTCGTATGCATATGCTGAGTTGATGTAGTTCGTGAACCATTCTCCGTCTTCTACATCTGGGAATTGTGAGTCTGCTTCGTAAACTTCATATCCAAAAGCTTCAAGTGCAATTTTTGTGATTGCTGCTCTGTTGATGTAATCGCTTGGTCCAAAAGATCCGTCTGGATATCCTTCAACTATTCCTAGTTCGGCAAGTTCCATGATGTCGTCATATGCCCAATGTCCATCAATGTCCGAGAATGTTATTTCTACTACTTCTTCCTCTTCTTCGGTCTCGGTGTTTTCTTCCTCAGTTGTTTCTTCTTCCGGGCTAACTTCTTCTATTGTGATTGAAGTTGAAGAGCTTATGTTTCCTTCTGAATCCATCGCGTAAATATAAAATTTATTTGATGCGTTTTGGTTAAGTTCTACTTTTACAGAGAATGTTCCGCTTGATGTTACGAAATCTTCTCCAGTGTCTGCTCCTGAAACTACTATTGTAGATCCAACCTCTGCAGTTCCTGTTAATGTGACCGCGTCTGCGTCAACAGGTGAGTCCATATCGTCTACTGTTGGTGTGTCTGGAGCTGTTCTGTCTTCTCCAGTCTCTTCTTCTGCTGCTTGTGCTTCAGCTTCGCTTTCAACAATTGTTACTGTCACGATTTCTGATGGTTGTCCGTCCTCTCCAACTGCTTGGATTGAAAAAGTGTTTGTTACTTCTTGACCAAGACTGACTGTTCTTTCCCAGTCTCCGTTATCGTCAGCATATACTGGTGAGAGCATGTAAGGTCCACCTGTTACTGTGATTTGAGCTCCTGGCTCTGAAGTCCCAGTCAAAGTGTATTTGTCAGCATCGATTGGTGATGTTGGATCGTCTACTGTTGGTGCATCTGTTGCAATTGCTTGCAAAGGCATTAGTAGGATTGCCAAAATTGTGGCGAGTGTGAGTTTTTTCATTTTTGTTTTTGGTTAGTCGAGAGTCGAGAATCGACAGTCGAAAGTGGTTGGTGTTTTGCTTTGCAAAACGGAATTGTTAGTGATTCCGCGGGGACCGCTTCGCTTCCCTGCGGCGTGGTGTCCCGCTGAGCGGGACTGTTTTATTTTAATCCATACGTCATAAGTCTTATGTCATATGTCTATTTAAAGTTTCGCTATAAACTCATCGAATAGGTAAGTCGTATCTGTTGGTCCAGGTGTTGACTCTGGATGGAATTGAACCGAGAAGAAAGGTTTTTTCTCGTGTTTGATCCCTTCGACTGTGTCGTCGTTTTGGTTTTTGAACCAAACTTTCCAGCCTTTTGGAAGTGACTTTTCGTCGATTGCGTAACCGTGGTTTTGGCTTGTGATGTAGCAACGTTTGGTTTCCAGGTCGGTGCAAGGTTGGTTTTGTGCACGGTGTCCGTACTTGAGTTTGTATGTTTTTGCTCCAGCAGCGATTCCCATGATTTGGCTTCCTAGGCAGATTCCAAACGTTGGGATTTCTCGCTCGAAACATTCTTTCATTGTTTCGTGAGCTTTTGATGGTTGCATTGGGTCGCCAGGTCCATTGCTGAAGAAAACTCCGTCGAACTCTTGTCCTGATTCAAAAGGGTTTTGGTCCCAAGGGAATCTTGTTACTGTGATGTCACGGTTCAGGAATTCACGGATGATGTTTGCTTTGCAGCCTGTGTCGATTAGGGCGATGTGTTTTCGTCCGCCTTTGTGTCCTGGGTAGGTGACTGGATTCTTGATTGCAACTTCGTCGACTATGTTCTCCGAATCTGGTGGGGTTACTTCTTTGTACTGCTTTTTTGTTAAAGTTATTCGTCCTAGCATTGTTCCTTTTTCACGGATTTTTTGTGTCAAAGCTCTTGTGTCGATACCTGAGATTCCTGGGACATTATTTTTCTTCAGCCATTCGCCGAGAGATTTTTCTGCGTTCCAATGGTTAAAGTTTTCTGAGTACTCTGACACGATTAATGCTCTTATGTGGACTCCGTCTGACTCGAAGTTTTCTGGCAGGTTGTCTTTGTCCTTGTTCTCTTTTGGAACTCCATAGTTTCCAACAAGTGGATATGTGAGAACCAAAATTTGTCCTCGGTATGACGGGTCGGTTAGACTCTCTGGGTATCCCATCATTCCTGTGTTGAATACAACTTCTCCTTCGGTTTCTATTTCTGCACCAAAAGATTGACCGGCAAGCTGTGTGCCGTCCTCTAGCGTAAGGTAAATATTCATGTTTAATGAGTAGTGAGTAATGAGTAGTGAGTAGCAATGGAATGCTGCGTGCAAGCTGTTTGTTTCTATTCACTTTGCGTCATTTTATGCGGAAGTCGCAAAGATTGCAATTGTGTGTTAAATTTTTCTTGAAAATAACCAATAAAATATGTTCAAACATTTGCTTTCGTCCGCAGATCTATCCCGAGATGATCTGATGGCTATTTTTGAGGAGGCTGAAAAAATGCTTCCGATTGCACGGCAAGAAGAGAGTTCTGAATTAATGAAAGGGAAGGTTTTGGCGACTCTTTTTTATGAACCGTCGACGCGAACTCGCTTTAGTTTTGAGACTGCGATGCTGAGGCTTGGAGGGTCGGTGATAAGTAATTTTCAGATGAATGAGACCTCTTCAGCTAAGAAGGGGGAGACGTTTTTTGATACTGGTAAAGTTGTTTCTAGATTTGCAGACGTGATTGCCATGAGGCATCCTGAAAGTGGAACAGTTGCCTCTTTGGCTGAGGGGTCTGAGGTACCGGTTTTGAATGGTGGAGATGGGCCTAATGATCATCCGACGCAAGGGCTTCTTGATGTATTCACGATTTGGCGTGAATTTGGGAAGGTTGACGGATTGACTATTGGAATGGTTGGAGATCTCAAATATGGTCGTGTTCCGCATGCACAATGTGAGCTTCTCAAGAATTTTTCAGGTTTGAAATTTGTTTTTGTTTCGCCGGAGGCTCTTAAAATGCCGGCTAAAATTGTGGAAATGCTTCGTGAAGTCGGTCATGAGGTTGTTGAAACTGAAGATCTTGATGCGGTTGTGCCTGAGCTTGATGTTTTGGCTTTGACGAGGATTCAAGGGGAGAGATTTGAATCTGAAGAAGAGTACTTGAAATACAAAGGAGTGTATCAAGTGGGCAGAGAGCAAATTGCAAATAGCAGAGAGGGGTTGATTGTTATGCATCCGCTTCCAAGAGTTGACGAATTGAGTACGGACTTGGATGATGATTCAAGGTCGCGGTATTTCGACCAGGTGACGAATGGGGTTGCGGTGAGGATGGCTGTGATTAGGATGGTAATTGAGGGTTAGGCATGGTATGTTTTTGTCTTAAATGAAAAATTAATTCTATGCAAAACCCAAATAGATTTCGAAAAAAAGACCAACCTCTTCTAGCTCTTGCTGCGGCTGTAGCGGCAGCCACTGTTTTTTTGGTGGATGCTCAGGTAATAGCGAAGGCTACAGGACGCATGGATGTTGTAGTGGCATCCGAATTGGATGTTTATCGTGGTTTGGTTTTAGGAGTAATTGACGAGATGAATGATGGGGGGAAGAAGGTTGATTATAATTCTGTGCTCGAAGAGGTGATTTTAGATACTTCTAGTTGGACAGAGGCTCATTGCTTTGATCGAGCCAATGGAGATAAAGCTTGTCGTGTTAGCAAAGGCTGGGGAAATATCGTTAATCCTTAATATTTGTTTTTATGGCTATCGATATACAAAATTTAAAAAGAGAAATCCCTCAAGGTAGCTTGCTGGGTGGGATTTTGGCTGGCTGAAGAGGGCTTATGATCCGAATTTCAGATCTCAATGTGGACTTATGACTGACGCTGCAGTTGCGGATGAGTTGGAAGCGACCAATCAGCATGCGATGCGGGTTTTAGATCCAGTTAGACTTTTGAGGGGGGAGTGATATTATAACTTTGATGAAAAAACTTCTTCTCAGAAATGGAACCGTCGTTAGCTCGCAGGGGATGCGGGAGGCGGATGTTTTGGTTGAGGAGGGGAGGATTATCAAGGTGGAGTCTGATATTACGGTTACTGATGACATGGAGGTAATTGATTGCGAAGGGCAGTTTATTATGCCTGGTGTGATTGATACTCATGTTCATTTGCGTGAGCCGGGGCATGAGGAGAAGGAGGATTTTGTAACAGGTTCGAAAGCGGCTGTTAGAGGTGGGGTTACAACTGTTCTTGATATGCCGAATAATAGTCCTCGGACAGATTCTGTTGAAAGGCTTGAGGCGAAGTATGAACTGGCGAATGGGCATATGGTTTGTAATTATGGGTTTTATATTTCTGCAACTACTGGTGAAACTGGTCGTAGCTGCGCTATGAAACTTTATATGGGTGCGTCTACAGGTGAGGAGGCTGAGAAGAGCATGGAGAAGTTTTTTGAAACAGAAAAAATCCTTGTTGTTCATGCGGAAGATCAGGATCGTATAAATGAACGTGCTAAGCAATTTGATTCTGACAATTCTCCAAGAATTCATTCGGTAATCCGTGACGATGAGGCGGCTTATTTGGCTGCGAAACAGGCTTTGCATTTGGCGAAGAAACACGATACGCGTATTCATATTGCTCACATGAGTACTGCGAAAGAGGTTGAGAGTTTGCGAAAATTTAAAACTGAAAAGATTACTGCTGAGGCTGCAACTCATCATTTGTTTCTAACGACTGATGCGTATGACGACCAAGGGGATTTGGTAAAAATGAATCCTCCTCTTCGAGAAGTTATAGATAAGGAAGCTCTTTGGGGTGCTCTTCGTGAAGGGCTGATTGATAATGTTGTGACTGATCACGCACCGCACTTGCTCGAAGAAAAAAACTCTGACAATGCTCCTGCAGGGGTCCCAGGTCTTGAGACTTTGCTTCCGTTGATGCTTAACGCGGTTAACAATGGGGATCTTTCGATGGAACGTTGTTGTGAGGTCTTATGCGAGAAGCCGGCTGAGATTTTTGGCTTAGACGGCAAAGGACAGATTGCAGAAGGGTACGATGCAGACATTGTGGTTGTTGATATGCAGCGAGAGGAGGTTGTTGGTGAAAAAGGTTACCAATCTAAGTGTGGTTGGTCTCCTTATGATGGATTGAGTCTGACCGGTTGGCCGGTTTTGACTGTTGTGAATGGAGAGGTTGTTATGAGGGGAGGGGATATTGAAGAAAAGTTTGTGGGAAAAGCTTGTTTTTGATACAGTTCCCACGGCCTAAACAAACCTATTATGAACACATCTATCGATTTCTGCGGCGTAACTTTCCCTAACCCGACTGTTCTCGCTTCAGGGATTTTGGGTGTTATTGGAGACAGCCTCAAAAATGTTGCTCGAGAAGGAGCAGGTGGAGTGACCTCAAAGTCAGTTTGGCTTGAACGTCACGAAGGTCATGCTAACCCAACAATGATGGGAACTGAGCATTTTTATATCAATGCGGTTGGGCTTCCTGATGGTGGAATTGAAAAGGCTCGAGAAGAGCTCGGTAAATATCTTGCTTGGGAAAAAAGAGTGCCTTTGATCGGAAATATTGTCGCTGGGAATATTGCGGATTTTGAAGAGATTGCAGGTAAGATGGTTGAAATTGGGCCAGATATTATCGAGGTAAACATTAGTTGTCCGAATGTTGAAGATGAGTTTGGAAGACCTTTTGCTTGTGTTGTTGAGGATGCGGCTGAGGTGACTCGTGTTGTGAAAAGTGTAGTTAAAACTATTCCTGTTGCGATCAAGCTTTCGCCAAATGTTGCGAACATTGGTGAGATTGCAGCGGCTTGTGAAAAAGAAGGCGCTGATGCGATTACGGCTGTGAACACTTTCGGCCCTGGAATGGTTATCGATATTGATACTGCTGAGCCGATTTTGGCTAACAAAGTTGGTGGAGTTAGTGGTCCTGGTATCAAGCCTCTGGCGGTTAAGCGTGTTTGGGATGTGGCGAATGCTGTTTCTATCCCTGTGATTGGGATGGGAGGTGTTACTTGTGGACGCGATATTATTGAGTTCATGATGGCCGGCGCGAGTCTAGTTGGGATTGGTGCAGGCGTTTATTATGGTGGAGTTGAGATATTTGGAAATGCGATGAAAGAGGTTGAGGAGTGGATGACTGAGAATGGTGTTACGGATTTAAATGAAATTATTGGTAAAGCTGTTAAAAAGACTTAAGACATATGACTTATGACTGACATACCAAAAGTTCTAAAAATTGCAGAAGTTCGAGACGAAAACCCTACGGTAAAAACGTATGTTTTCCGAGGATACGATTTGGGTGCTAGGCCTGGGCAGTTTGTGAATCTTTGGATGCCTCGCGTCAATGAAAAACCTTTCTCGGTTGCTTATTGTGACGAGGACGAGTTTTGGCTGACGATTGCGGCGGTTGGAGACTTTACGAAAAAGCTTCATTCTGAATTTGGTGTCGGTGACAAGCTTGGAGTTCGTGGGCCTTACGGTAAAGGTTACACAATCCCACAAGGTAAGAAGATTGCGCTTTTGGCAGGTGGGTATGGTGCGGCGCCTCTTTATTTTGTTGCGCAAGAAGCCGTGAAGAATGGATGCACAGTTGAATTTATTGTTGGAGCACGAAATAAAGATCTGCTTCTTTATTTAGACAGAATTGAGCAAGCGGAAGGTATGAATTTGCATGTTGCGACTGATGACGGGGCTGTTGGAGAGCAAGGTTACAACACTCAAATTCTTGAGAAGTTAATTGATGATGTTGATATGGTTGCGACTTGTGGTCCTGAGATTATGATGCGAGCTGCGATGAATATTTGTGAAAAAGCTGGTAAGCCGATCGAGGTTTCGATTGAGAGATATATGAAGTGTGGATCGGGTGTTTGTGGGAACTGTTGTGTTGATGGTCTTGGTGTTCCGGTTTGTCAAAAAGGACCTGTGATGCCAGGTAAAATGGCGAGAAAAATTGAAGGATTGGCGGAGTTTCATAGGGATAATGTGGGGTTTAAGATTGTTTATTGATTAGTTGGCAGATTGCAAATGGCAGATAGCAGAAGTTGGTATTTTTTGTAGCAGGTGTTTTTTGTGGTAATCTGATGTCCTTTAAAAAAATAAAATTTTAAATCATGAGAATAGAAGGAGTAGCTCTTAATAGGGACGATTTGTCAGATTTCTTTTGGAATTTGAAGGAGGGCGGAGATATTCAAGTTGAATCTGTCGAAGGATTTCGAAGGGCTTTTCGCAAGAGGATCTTATGGGGAGGCATGGGATTTCAGGTTGAATCTGATCTTAATCAAATCTCAATTCAGGTTGGCGAATTAGGGAGGGTAGTTTTGGGTAGATATACCAATGATATTCGTACAAAGGCTCTTCGGGCTATCGAAGGTTTGCGTTCTGCGGCTCGCCCTTGACAGTTTTGCCCAAAGATGTATAATGCTTTTCTGTTTTTGAATTTAACCTAAAAAACATGAAGAACCTAAATACAATGAATACTCTTCGAGCTGCTACAGTTGCTGTTATGGCGATGGCGTCTGGGAATGCGGTTGCTGAGGATGGAGTTTCTGTTACACCGAGATCTATCCAGGAAGCTGGATGTGTGGTCCCTACTGGTATGAGTCTTCTTGATTTGAGAGATGGTGCTGCAGCTTTAGAGCAGTCTTTTGAACATGCTGTACACGTTTCTGCACAAGATCGCGATGAGGCTTATCGTCGTGCTGTTCTTGAGTTACAAGAGTCAAAAAAATCTTTAAGTGCAGATACTGGACGATTGATTACATCTCTTTCTGTTACTGCTGATTCTGCTCGTGAATTGCTTCGAGATATCCCTGCTAATGCCCAAGCAGATGCTTTTGAAGATACTGGTAAATACGGTCTTAGGCTTGCTGAGATTGAAAAATCTTATGGTGTAAAAAAGCAACAATTCTCTGGTTTGACAGATAGGTATGACTCTTTTGAAGGTATTACTGATATCTCTGACGATGGTATTAAGCTTTATGATGTTGCTGTAGCTTTGAAAGCATGGGAAAAGTCTACAGGCATTGACTGCCCTGATAAAGTTGTTGATGCGGTGATTGCTGCTGGAACTGTTACGATCCCTTCTTATGCTGATCCGAATGCTGTGATGCCTCTGTCTCAAGGTCTTGGTACGCGTGGAAGAGGTTCTGGTTATGGGCATCCTGACTTTTCGTCTAGGTCGGAACGAAACCCTGATGGGTCTGCATTGACTCATGAACAAAAGAGATTAAATGCTCTTTATGATTTTCTTGGCAAAGTTGAGAGGTTAGAATCTGATATTGCTAAATCTATTGAAGCTGCTGAGCAACTTCAAAAAGATGTTGATGCTTTTCAGCCACCAGCACAACGACAATAATTTTTATTGAAAATTTCAAAAGGGAGAGCGATTAATTTCGTCTCTCCTTTTTTTTGTGTCATAATGCGCGCGACAAATTTTTAATCTAAATCTCGATGAACGAAGTATCAAAACAAGTTGCCGGAGCACTTCTCGATGCAGGTGCTGTAAAAGTTAGTATGGATCCGCCTTTTCAATGGGTTTCAGGTATAAAATCACCTGTTTATTGTGATAATCGAATGATGATTTCGCACGTTCAAGGACGTCAATTGATTGTTGATGCTTTTAAGAAAATTGTTGAAGAACAAAACCCTGATTACATCGGAGGAACTGCAACTGCTGCGATTCCTTGGGCCGCTTTTATTGCGCAAGAACTTGATTTGCCGATGATTTATATCCGTCCAGCGAAGAAGGAGCATGGTGCTGGCAAGCAAATCGAAGGGGATCTTAAGGCAGGTAGCAAAGTTCTTATTGTTGAAGACCTAATCTCGACTGGTGGAAGTAGCGTGAAAGCTGCAGAAGCTGTTCGTGAAGAAGGAGGATGTGAAGTGACAGATATTCTTGCAATTGTAACCTGGGAGATTCCGAAAGCGATTGCTAGGTTCGAAGATGCGAATATTAATTTAACGACGCTTACTGGATTTACAGATTTGATTGGTTTGGCTGCAGAGAGAGGTTACGTGACGGATTCACAGGCTGATATGATTTATAAGTTTAAGGAGGATCCTGCGGGGTGGTGGGAGTTAGTAGGTTAGCTGGGGAGTAGGCTAGTAGGTTAGCTGTTTTTGCCGTATCGTATTTTCTTTTGCTGGGATATTAGGCTGTTGAGCATTTTCATTACTTCATCTAATAGTTTGTCTACTTTTATGTAGTCTAGGTGTTGTGTTTTTCGGAGTTCTTTGGAGATGGTTATTTGTGTTTCTAATTCACCTCCTGATCCATAAGAATAAAGCAAGAAACGTATGAAGTTGCCAGTTGATAAAAGCATTCGACCTTCTGCGATATTTGAAGCAATTGAAACTGAAGCTCTGCGCATTTGCGATGTTAATCCGTAGACCTCTTCTTTTGGGTAATGTTCTGTAAGTTGATATACAGCTTTGACTAATTGCAAAGATTTTTTCCAAACCAATAAGTTTTTATAAGTATGCATCATATCGAGAAACTACCACATTGATGTTAAATTTTTGTTAAATCTTATGTATACTCCCGTCGAGACATAATCTACTTCCCAGCTAAAATACTAATCTACTAATTAATTTAAAAAATGAACTTCGCAGACAAGCTAAATGCAGCAATCAAAAAGACTAAGGCTCCGATTTGTGTTGGTTTAGATCCAAGACTTGATCAGATCCCAGCTCAAATTATTACCAAAGCGATAGACGAAAAAGATCGAACACCAGAAGGCGCGGCTCACGCTTTTTTGGAGTTCAATAAAGGGATTATTGATGCGGTTTGTGATTTGGTGCCGGCTGTGAAACCTCAGATTGCTTTTTATGAGCAGTATGGCTGGGCAGGATTCAAAGCTTACGAGGAAACTTGTGCATATGCTCGTGAAAAAGGGTTGCTTGTTATTGCTGATGCGAAACGGAACGATATTGGTTCTACTGCGGCAGGTTATTCTGGTGCTTTTCTTGGAGAGGTTGATCTTTTTGGAGCGAAAGAGAAGGCTCTTGATGCGGACGCTTTGACTGTGAATGCGTACCTTGGATGGGATGGTATTAAACCTTTTGTGGAAGCTTGTGATAAACATGATAAAGGACTTTTTGTTCTAGTAAAAACTTCTAATCCTTCTTCTGGAGATTTGCAGGATCGTGATTTTTCGGATGGGATGAAGGCTTATGAATTGATGGCTCATTATGTTGAGTCTTGGGGGTCTGATTTGATTGGCGAGACTGGTTACTCAAGCATAGGTGCAGTTGTAGGGGCAACTTATCCAGCACAGGCTAAAGTTCTTCGCAAAATGATGCCTAATTCGATCTTCCTAGTACCTGGTTATGGTGCTCAAGGTGGTGGTGCTGAAGATGTTAAGCCTTGCTTCAATGACGATGGTCTTGGGGCTATCGTTAACTCGAGCCGAGGTATTATTTTTGCTTATGAAAAGAGTGAAAATTTCAAAGCAGAAAGTTACGATGAGGCTGCTAGAGTTGCTACTTTGGAAATGATCGCAGACCTTAAATCTGCTGGCCTTGCTTAAAAAGCTTGCCATATTCCAAAAACGGGCCCCTGCTCGACATCGTTGGTTTTTCCTTTGTTAAAGCGGTTATTTGCGCTTTGGAGTGTTGTTTTGGTGTGGGATTAAGTGTTTTACAGGAATGAGGGGGGTTAACATGGAGGCTTTTTTCAGGTATAATCATTAGATTTAAAAGCTAAGTCGAACATGTTCAATCTTCTTAACAACCTGGCGGAGAGGCTAAACATCAGGGTTTCTGTTATTGTTTTGGTTGTTCTTTTGTTTTCTGTTTCTACTTTGCAGACGGTTGTTACAAATGGCGGATGTGCAGGGGATTGTTCAACTACGACAAGCGTAACTTTGACTACAGACTCTACGGCACCTAATCTTCAGTTGGTTAATCCTCCAAGTGGTGCTTTGTGTGCTTCTACTTTTGAAATGGAAATTCTTTGTGAACGTCTCGCAACTGTTTATGTTAATGGTGCCAACATTGGTACTGTTCCTGGAGATGATGGGCTTATCAATCATACTGTTAGTCTTAATTATGGGATTAATTCTTTTTTGATTTACGCAATAGACTACTGGGGGAATCAAACTTCTGATTTGAATGTGTCTATTACTCGAAGATCTGATTGTGGTGATGGTGGTCCTGGAGGGGGAGGTGATGAGGGTCCTTATGGTGGAGGTGTGCCTGATCCTGGAGATGACCCTGACGATGATGACGACGATGATCCAGAGGAAGATCCTGCGGAAGAAGATGATGATGACGAGCCTTCTTCAGATCCTGAAGAAGAGGAGGAAGAGTTGCCAGGGGACGAGCCTTCTTTAGATCCTGAAAAAGAAGATGAAGTTGTTGAAGAGGTACAAGAAGAAGAGCCTGAAGTCGAGGTAGCTGATGAAGACCTTTATTCTTATTGGATTCCGTATTATCCAGAGGGCGAGCCTTTTGTTTATCATGATGCAGCTTCAACATGTACTGCGGGTTGTTTGGAGGCTTTGCAAGATTTGAAGCCAAAAGCTTATTTACAAGATTCTGACGATGATGGTATCTCAGATGCTTATGAGATGTTCTTGAGTTGTGGGGAGGATCTGGATGATATATCGGTTTCTGATAATGAACTTGGTTCTTGTAGTTATATTACCTATACGGACTCGGATGTTTATGTGCGCGGACAGGCTTTGGATGAAACAACTAAGGTTGAATTTTATTTAAGTGACGATAATGGTGGATACGAATATCTTTCATCTGTTGTCCCTAATGAAAATGGCGAATTTTTCTTTAAACACCCTGCGTGGGTTGATGGAGTCTATGAGCTTGTAGCTCGAGAATATGACGAACAAAAGTTGTTGCGTGAATATGGGCATTCAATTCGTGTTGATATAGATGAAGATGTTTATTTGGATGTTGATAATCTCCAATACGGAAAAGGGGATAATACAATTCCTATGCCACTTTTAGTTCAGACAAATGTTTTAGGAGCGGCAACACAACTCGTTTATCAAAACAATGCTAAGACATATATGATTGGAGAGACAGTTCCTATGTCTGAAGTTGTTGTTGTATGGGATGAAGAGTCTGCTTTGATTAGCAGTGGCATTTCTGATGCTGATACTGGGCGTTTCAAAGTTGAGACACCTTCTACCTTGCCGATTGGTTTTTATAATTCATATGTTTACAGTATTGATTTGAGTAATTGGTTTATGAGTAGCTTGGCGACAGTTCAGTTTGAGATAACAATTGTGGATAAAATAATTGGATTCTTTGTTGCTACTCAGCTTCTTTGTATTATTCAATGGATTCTTTATATTATCTTGGCTGTGTTGTTGCTTATTGAAAAAAACACAGAGCACAGGAGGCGGAAGTATACTATTGGTATTTTGACGCTGTTCTTTGTGGCATGGATTTTTTGGCCTGGATTATGGATTTGTAAGTATAGTTTGTGGCCGGTTGTTTTGGTTTTGGTTTTGTTAATTCTGAAATTTATTTATAAAAAACTTTTTAAGAAAGACCTGGATGATAAAAACAATTAAGAAAAACTTGGCGGTCTTGATGGTGCTATCCCTTGTTGTGATAGGAAGCTGTATTGTGCTTGCGAAAGGTAATGATGGTCTTAATATCGGTTTCGATGATTTGGATGATTTGGCTGAAGTTCAAGTGATTGTTCATAGTGGTTCTCAAGATCGTGTTTATGTTCGTGATGCTGTGTCTGTGACAAACCCTATTGTTTTTGATGGTTTTGATTCATTGAACAGGTTGCCGTATTTGATCGAAGCTAATCTGTACGATTTCGATCATAATATAATTGGTTCTCATGAGAAGGTTGTAATTCCACTGAGCGAGGTCGCTATTGTGGTTGGGATTTTGATGGTGATTTTGGGGTTTGTTGCTTGTAAAGTTTGTAAATTAAGAATGTACTATGCTTTTATTTCGGGTCTTTTGGTTGTTTTTGCTGGTGTATTCCTGGTTGTGCCTGGAATTGATATCGAAGGGACAAATTATTCGGCCAATATCTCTGATTTATTGTTTATAGATGTTGTTGATGTTGAAGGTTCTATTAAAGACCTAGAATCAGAGGAAGTTGTTGCCGATGTTGAAGTAGAAGCTGTTATTGAGGAAGTTCAGGAGGAAGAAGTTATCGAAGAAGAAGTAGTTGAAGAGGTGGTAGAGGATGTCGAAGTTTTGGATGTTCCTATAGCAGAAATAATTGAGGAAGAGAAAGAAGAGGTGATTGAAGTTGTGGATCTTGAAGAGGAAGAAGAACTTGAAGAAGAGGTGGTAGATGAAGATGAAGTTGTTTTAGAGGAAGAAGAGGTCGTGATTGAAGAAATTGAAGACGAAAAGAAAGAAGAGGAAGAAGAGGTGTTTGAGGCAAAGCTGTATGATGCTGTTGATATTGATGTGGATTCAGAAAGTCAGGCTGTGGTTGTTGCATTTACTGACGAGCAGATTGATGAGCTTTATGACTTTGAAAAATGGGTTCCTGTATTAGAGTCGTTGGAGGATATGACGTGTTTATCTGCTTTGGATGATGCTTATGATCGTCGTGTTGCTTCAATTTTTGCTGGTGTAGAGGAGGAAACGGAGGAAGCCGTGGAGGAAGAAAATGAGGAAGAAGAGATTGAGGTTGAGGAAGTTGAAGACGAGGAACAGGAGATCGAAGAAGAAGAGGTTGAAGAGGAAGAAGAGATAGATTCTGACGTGAATTTTGAATTATGGATTCAGTGGCTTGAAGATGAAGAGGCTTGGTATACTTGGGATGATGAAGATGAGAGTTGGTATAAGTGGATTTATAATGAAGAGGTTTGGAATAGATGGAATGTAGAGGAAGAGTCTTGGGATGTTTGGAATTCTGAGCTTTTGGAATGGATTGTTATTGAAGAGGAAGACGAACTTGAAGAAGAGGTGGCCGAGGAAGAAGAGGTTGTGATTGAAGAAATTGAAGAGGAGGAAGAAGAGGACACTCCTCAATGGCATGAATGGACTGGTGGAGGATGGGATTCTTGGCAGGAGTTGATGACAGAGGAAAAAGAGGAATTGAAAGAAGAATTGGATGAAGACGAACAAGATGAGGAAGACGAGATCGAGGACAAAAAAACATGGTATAGATGGGGCGATCATGAAAGTTGGTCGTCATGGATTGAGCAAGAGGTTGAAGACGAGGAAGAGGAGGAGTCAAAACAATGGCATGAATGGCTAGAAGCGAAAAATGATTTAGAAGGAGATGCTGAAGAAGACGAGGAAGAGGAGGAAGAAGAGGCTATTAGGTCTTGGTATAAATGGGATGGTTCTGAGGATGCATGGTTTAGATGGAACGTTGAAGATGAGAAATGGGAGGAGATTGAAATTGAAGATACAAATAGTATTGCCTATAAGTTAAAGAATAAGTTCTCTGCATGGGGGCAGGCTTCATTGTCCCAGTTTGACTTTAAAGGTATTAAGGACAGTGTCTTGCATCTTTGGGATGCGTCTCAGGGGTCGGTTAGTCTTTTTGATTTCGATCTTTTGGCTGCTAGAGTTCCTTTGGAGGCAGAATTGTTTAAGAAAAATAAGGACAAAAACAAGGCAATGAATTATTTGTCGCCATGGGCTTATTCTGGTGATGATGAGGATGAAGATGATAATGATGATGACGACGATCGTGATGACGAGGAAGAAGAGAGTGAGGAGGATGAGGTTGAAGAAGTTGAAGACGAAGAACAAGAGATCGAAGAAGAGAATGAGGCTGATGAGGAGGCTGTTGTTGAGACGGAAGAATCAGATGAACTAAATGAAACTGAGGAAGAGGTTGTTGTTACTGAGGAGAAGGACGACGATAAGCAGGATGAGGATGAAGAAGAAAAAGAAGACGAATTGGTATTGCCGATTGTATCGATTTTTGAGCCTGAGAGTTGGGTAGTTGGCAATCTTGAATCGTTTGAGGATCTTGACTCTTCGTTTGGTGTTCTTGATGACATGGATAAATGTATTTCTATATTCTCTTATATTTCTGAAGGGGAATACGAGGAGTTTTTGGAGAGTTGGCTTGATTCTAAGTTGTCGGCTGCTAGAGCTATTGCTGAAGAGGAAACTTCCAAAGCACAAGAAAAGAAGATCTTGGTTAGAAGTGTGGATGATATTGTTGTAGAGAACGTTGTTATTACTCCTAATAACCCTAATTTAGATTCGACTTTGGCGCTGGATTACATTGTGACAAACGTTGATAGTCACCCTGGTCTTTCGTTTGACTACACTTGGCAGCGAAAGAATAATTCTGGTCAATACTATGAGATGGCATATGTTAAGAGCTCTGAAATTAAGCAGGATTTGATGAAGCCTAAATTCAAAAATATTCCTTATGGTTATGATGTGAAACGATACGAGCTTGGTTTCGATTTTGAATTTTATGGAGATGTTTATAATTCAATATATATATCCCCTGAAGGCTATGCTAGTTTCCATGACTTGTCTTCTGTTTTGGACTTTGAAGAAGGGCAACAATCGGTTATTGCTCCTTGGATGCCTGTTGATAGTTCTAAGATAGATTTTGATAAATCTTACTACCAAGTTAAATTGTCTGACGATGAGGATGGCAACCAGGCTTTGGTTTATTGGTCTATAGCATTGCTTGATGAGAAAAAAGAGATTGAGGTATATCTTTATTTGCTTGAAGACGAAAACTTGATGATTTTTGAATATGACACTCTTCCTGACTCTCTTGATAGCAAGGACATTTACTCAGGTGTTCAGGATTATGGTAAAAAGCTTGCTGTAGGTGATGATGTCGAGATCTCCTATTTAGGGGTTTTCTCCAAAAAGAAATCTGTTGTTATTACTCCTTATTCTCGATTTGACGATATTGTTGGTGAAAGAGGGCCGACTCTTAATCAGTCTCTTCAGGACGGTTACACTTATAGATTAAAAGTTGTTCCTTATCTTAATAATTTCTACGGAGAGGAAGGGTATTCGCGAGAGGTTACTGTTGTTGATTATGGTGGTGATGTTGATAATGAGTCTTGCAGTGGGTATACCAATGTTTGGTATTTCTTAGGGCCGGCTAGTTTTCATACTTATCCTGATGATGTTCCTGTTGTTTCCAAGGAGTCAGATCAGATGTTGCATATGGATTTAATTGAATACTTTGGCGAAGAAGAACTAAAAAATATGTCTAGTCTTTATCTTAGGATAGATTCATTTGATTCTCGTGACGGTGGTTATTCTTTGGATTCGTCGGCTTTTTATTTGGAAGTTGCTGGTGTTGTCGAGTCTCCTGATGTTTACCATGGCGTTAAGTATTATGAGATTGATTTAACACCATATTCGGTTTATGGATTGCCTTTGCCGACTATGGAGGTGTTTATGACTTTGCCGGCGGATGCTCCTTCGGGGGTCTATGACTTCTATGCTTATAGTAATATTTATTATATTGAGGAATGATTATAAAAAAATTACAATTTGGTGTGTCTTTGATTGCGGCGAGTATTATTCTAATTATTGTGTTGTCTTCTGTGGCTACGGCGGGCACCTGTGTTGGGGCAGGGTATTTGATGATTACTTCTTCTCCTTCTGTTGAGAATTTCGATGAAAGTTTATCAACTTCTGCTGCTGACGTGATTATTGAGCACGTGTTCACAAGTCCTATTGAGGTTGAGGATTCGCGTGCTGAAACTCTTGGATTTGTATTGAGTATGCATGCTACAGATTTTCAGGATATTTCTGGAGAGACTAATGACACGATTACGGTTGATAATTTATATGTTATGACGGATTCCGATAATATCCTTGAATATGATGACCCTTGTGATGACGGGACGGGTATATCTTTGTCTTGTAGTACTTATACTGCGTTTAGCGATTCTAATCAGGATGGCCTTTCGGATGACTTAGTCATTTTGGAAGGGGATGTAAGGGCGCGCGTTGGGTATTACACTATTTATCCTAAAATCAAATTGGTTGTGCCTGGTGGGACATTAAGTGGGACTTTTAGTACGACTTTGACTTATACTCTTATGTAAAAAAAGAGCCATCACTACAATTCATGATGACTCTTTTAAATGTTGTAAATGTATTTCCTTAGTCTTTTTTGTTAGTGAAAGCGATAATCATTGCTGCAATAAGAATTATTGCGAGTGCACCTACGTACTTTGTGTAGCTTCTTTCGCTGTTTAGTTCCATTTCTTCTTCTACTTGGTCCATTACTCCATATCGCTCTTCTTTGAATTCTTTGAACTCGTCTTCTGTTACAACTTGTATTAGTATTGTTTTCCCCATCTTTACTACTGATGTTACGCCTGATCCTGCTGTCGATCCTGTGTCTTCATTGTAATATCTTGCGAATACTCCTCCGTAATAATCTCCCAAAGGTGTATCTGCTGGGATGTCGAAATCTAGTCTTACTACTGCCGTTTCGTTCCCACCGACGCTTACGATTTCTTCTTCAAGTTGTCCCCATAAGTTTACTTCTTTTGCAGGCTCGTCTTCATGGACCATTGTAGGGACATTGGATATCGCGTTTAATTCTCCGGTTGAGTGTTGCAGGTTTAGATAGAAAGATTTTACTTCTTCGTCGTTGTTGCTTAATAAGAACTCTGTATACATTGATTCCCCTGGTGCGATTTTTAGGGTCATTGGTCCCACGTCGTCATATATTGAGCTGACGCTGAAAGTACCTGCTAGTGCGGTTCCAGCTGTTAATACTGATAGCAGTAATGCTGTGAGTAATTTTTTCATTTTTTTGTTTTGGTTATTTTTTATTTGGGTCGTAAAGCTGCAATAGTAATATTACGATTAAGGCCGATACAGTAGTGGTTACTATCATTAGCATATATTGTGCTGTTTTGTCGCGGTCCCAGCCTCCTGTGTATTTTGCTAGTTCATTTGGTGTTTCGGTGACAGTAATTATTACTTGGGACACCATTCTAACTTGGGATACGACTTGGCTTTTCCCTTCTTCTACTGTTGGGACGTTTGTAGTAGAGATACCCCCGTAATATTTTCCGACAGGTGTGTTTTCTGGGACTTCAATTGTGAAATTTAAAATTACTTCCTCTTTCTTTTCAAGTTCTATACTGTTTTGGTCAAAGCTGATCCATGTGCCAACTTCTTCTGGCTTTTGTTCATTTGCATCAGGGGTGAATTTACTGTTGTCTAGTGTTGCGTCGATACCTTGTATTTCTATGTATTTTTCTGAGTCAGGTCCATTTTCGATTAATATAGAGTCTTGAATTGTTGTGCCGGGTGCAATCTCATGTATGAAGGATCTTGGTGATTCCATGTTTGGTATTGCTGGTGCTACTGCAAATCCGGTACTTATGTCAAACTTTGTTATTTCGTAATATATTGCACCTATTAGGACAAGATCTAACAGTATTAAAAGTGCTATTATTTTTTTGAGCATAATTATTTAACTTTTACGTTTGGAATTATGATTGTAGTCCCTTTCATTACGAAGTATGGGGGTTTGATTTTGTTCATTTTGGATAATAGTTTCCAGTCAACTCCTTTTGATAGAGCGATATCCATTAGGTTCTCATTTTTCTTTGCTGTGTATTTTTTCCCTTCTGCAAGTAGTTTCTTCATTTTTGCCTCCTTGATGTATAAGAATGCAAATGCAATTAGGAATGCTAAGATGCTAACAATGGTTTCAACTATTGGTAGTATGATGAATGTTACGCTTTTGGACTCTGTCTTAATGGTTGATGGATCAATATCTCCTATTATTTTAGCTCTGTAGTATTCGAAGTCTATTTTTGTAGAAAGAAGACCTGCAACTGGCACTTTGTCAAGTTTTATTGACTGTATGTTCGTATCTCCAGGTGTTATTTGGCTAAGTGAATTCTCTTGCTCTCCGATTGTGAATACGAACAGGTTTTTTGTTGTTAGCTTTGCATCAAGTCCAACGTTTACATTCCCATTATTCTCTGTGTATATGTCTATAACGTGTGATCCTTCTTCGTTTTTTGAGTGTTTAATGCTTTGGATTGCAAAATCCCATACTTCTTCTCCTGTTACGGTTACGTAAAGTCTCTTCCCAATGTTAACGACACTTACTGTCCCCGAAGCAGCTATGCCGGTGCTTTCTATTACGGCAGGTTGTATTAGTATTCCTCCGACATAATCACCAGGGCTTGCGTTTTCTGGTACTGTTATGCTGAAGCAACTTTCTATATTTGTTTCAGCTGGTACATCTAGTATTGTTTCTTCAGTATGGAACCATGCGCCTATGTGGTTTTTTTCGTCATCTGCCTTCTCCAGCGCAAAGTTGCCACTATCTGTTATTACGCTGTCTACGCCGTCGACTTTTACTGATTGTAACTCCTCTTTAAGATTTGACAGTACAAAACAGTCCTCGATTGTTTCTCCCGGATCAAGTTCGAATGCAAATTGTGTTCCGCTTGCTCTTTCAATGTTTTTTGATGCTCCGATCCCCATTTTTTCTTGTCCGTGCGCAAGAGGTATTAGTAGGATTGAGAGCATTGTTGCAAGTGCAATGCTTGCCGTTATTTTTTTTGACATGGTTTTTTGTTATTTGTTTTTATTTTTAAATTGAAAGAGGTCTTATTCGATTGTTAGCTCTAATAATGTTTGTACCCCTTGAGATTCGTATATTTCCCCTTTTTCTGGGTCCTCTGTTAGAACGAATATCTCTGTCTCAGTGTCTTCTTCTGTCTCAGTGTCAGTGACTTCGGTTGTTGTATCTTCAAAGATGTTTTGTATGTTTGTTTGTAGGTTCTCTGAAGAGTCTGTCATGCTCGCTTTGACCAATACTAGAGAAGAAAACAGTAGTATCGATATCAGCAGGCTTAGCAGTAATGCTTTTTTCATGGCTGATGGTGGTTATAGGTTAAAATGCTCAGCACAGTAGATATACATGACCTGGTGGTATTTTTCAACCTAAAGTTTAGGTTTGGCATCTCTTTAAATGAAAAGGACACCCTGCTATAAATAGTAAGGTGTCCTTTGTTTGTTTTCTAAGTTTGTCCGTCTCGTTTTTTGGCCTTAAGGCCAGTTTTGATTTACAATTAATCTTGTTGACTATGCAGTAACTAGAGTAAATGTAAGAGTGTTTTGGTAAGTACCAGCTTGAGTACCACCTGGGATAGTGATTTCTAGATCAGGAGTAAGACCACAATCTACCGCACGGATAGTTGAGTCTGCAGTTACGATATCGTAAGTAGATAGGTCGTCGATTTGAACGTTTTCTGTCAATACCATTCCTGTAGAAGAACAAGAAGCTGCAGAAAGGTCTTGCCATGAAGTACCTAGACTATCGATATCGAAGTCAACGTTAGCATCAGTAGCACCAAGAACGATTTGTTGACCTGTGCTCCAATCTGAAAATCCTTGTGGAAGAGAAACATTAACTGTGAAAGTAGATCCATCAGATGTAAGATCCTCGATTTGGAAACTGTCAGTTGTAGCTGTAGCTGTAATTACTTGGTCAGAAGCACTTGTGCTTTGGTTAGCAAAGTTCATAGATGCAGGAACTGTTAGAACTGGAGAAACTGCACCGTTGATTTGTACTTGAGAAGTAGTATCGTCAGCAGAAGCAAGACCGAAAAGAACTACGTTTGCTACAAGAGCAGCAGCAACTACGATTGCTGTAAGTTTTTTGTTTTTCATTGTTTTGAATTTTTACAGTTTTACTGTTTGGTTTTTTGGTTTGAGACGGATTTTCAAAGAACTTTTTTTGATCGATTTTTTTTGTCGATCTGATCATTATAGCACTTAGATGAACTAGTGTCAAGGGGCATTACTCTGTCATGGTTTGTTATTTATCTGAATCTAACTAGAATGGTGCTTGATAGAATTTATCTTAAAAAAAGAAATAAACATGAAAAATCGTTCAAAAATCTTATGGGGTCTTGGTGCTGCATGGCTTTTTACTGTTGTGGGTGGGTATTTTTATACTCATTTCGATGTTATAGCTACCCCTCTTCATCCATTATTTGAACTGGTTGATATAACTAGGTATTTCCTTGTTATTTTGGTTCTGGGAGTTTTGGGCTTTGTTGTTTTTAAGAAGCTTTTACCTCAAAAATTGAAGTTAAGTGCAGTTTTTTTGATTTGTTTGTATTTGTTTTCATTGTTTTTCTTTGGGTATAGCAGGTTCTTTTTTAATGATTTTGGAGTTTATCATGGTGATTATCTTGTTCAAACTGAGGAAGGCGTGGCCTTTTATCGAGATGTGTCGGAGGTCGATCCGAGTTTAGTTTTATTATTTGATGGAAAGATTAGTTCGGCTCCTATTGCTCAATATGGAGAGGTTTGGGATATGGTTGGTGATAAATTTGAGTCTGTTTCACTGATTCCTGCTGCATGGTATATGGTTGTGAATTTGTTTGTACCTCTTGGTCTGTTGATTGGTCTTTTGTTGGCTGTTTATGTTTATGGTAGTTTTGTGGTTAGGAGATTGGATGTGGGAGGATTAAAGGGGTTTTTGTATTCGATGGGGTTAGGATTTATGATTATGGGGCTTGTTTTGTTAGGAGGGCTTTTTACGGGATATTATAACCCTTATGTTTTTTGGGCTGTGTTGGCCGGAATGCCACTAGTTTTGATTATTATTGATGCGGAGCATTATTGGGATATTTTGAAAGGATTTTTCAAATGGAGAAGCGCTCCTTTATCTGATATTTCGGTTTTGTCCTTTGTTTCTATTGCTTCTATTGTTGCGTTTTTTAATTGGAATTTAGTTCAGTCTTTTGCTCTTTTTCCTTCTGCTTTTGATGACTTTATTCTTTATATGTATTTGCCTCGTGAGCTTTATTTCCGAGGGGAGTTTCTATGGGGGTATATGCCTTATGCGTTTGCGCTGGTTCAGTCTTTGGGTATTTTTATGGCTAAGAGTGCAACCTCTATTGCTCAATCTGTTACTTCCGTATGTTCGTTGTTTGCGGCTTTGGCTGCGTATGTTTTTGCTAGGAAGTACTTGTCCAAAGGTATGTCATGGTTTGTTGCTGCGTTTTTGATGTCGTTGCCTGTGGTTTTTTATCATGGTCATGTTGATTTAAAGGTAGAGATGCCTCTGATGTTTTTGTCATTTATTTCTTTATTGGCTCTGGATGATTGGTTTGATACTGGTAAGAAGAAATGGCTTTTCTTGTCATGTTTGATTGCGGGGTATATGGTCTCGGTTAAATTGACGGCTCTTCTTTTTGCGTTAGTTCTGGTGTTGGTCATTTTGACTGTATTTTTCCGTAATCTTTATCTGGAAAGAACGAAGTATCTTAAGCAAGGTGTTATTGGGTTGATTTTATGTGCTGTGTTTATGGCAATTCCGGTTTTGCCTTGGATTGGATTGCATTCCTATTCTTATGGGCAGATGGTGACTAGTGTTGCTGAGCTTTCTCATAGTCATAATGTTGATGCAGTTTCGGTTTCTTACGATGAGTTATTAGTTGATGCTTCACAATGTTCTTCGCCTGGTGGAGATTATATGGATTATGGCAAATATATGTCTGATGTATCTGGTGTTTGGAGTTTTGTTCAGATGCCATGGAATTATGTGATGCAAATTTCTTTGCTTTCACCTGCTACTGACCTGGGTCCTGTTTTCTTGGCTATTTTGCCTATCGGCCTGGTTGCTCTTCTTATGTTCCGTAGAAAAGAAGGTTTTGGATGGAAGGGGCTTTTATATCTTGGTGCCGGTGTTGCTTATTGGGTGATTTGGGCGTTTTTGTATAAACAGGTTCTTTGGTATGGAATTACGGGTTTTGTTTTCTTGTTTATTCTTCTGATTGCATCTCTTTCTCTAGTTAAGAAGGATAGTATTAAAAAAGGTATTGCGATTGGTGTTTTGTCTGTGCTGGTTTTGACGTCAATTTTCTGGAGAGGTAATTGGTATGTTTCAAGAATGAACGTACAAGCTTTGTATTTGGGAGGGGAGCTAACCTTTAGTGAGTATGTTAACAATCGTTTTCATGATCATTTTTCTTCGATTGGTGTTTTGAATTCTGACATGGATTCGAAGATTTATGCTACGAATGTTCAAACTGTTCTATTCTTTGTTAACAATGGTAATGAAAGGGTTTATGCAGATCGGTATATTGATTTCTTTAGCTGTTTGGATCAATTCCACAATGGAGATGGGGATGCAATTTTGTCTGACATGCAGGCTACAGGATTTGATTATGTTCTTTTCTATCAGCCTGTTTATGATCCTACTCTTGGAGAAGACTTGTACAATGCAAATATGCGACTGCTTCAATTCTCTGAGGAGTATTTGTACTATGCAGGGGGTGATGGAAATTTCTTTACTTATGCTATTCCTCCAGCGATATAAGATTCTTCCAATCTTCAATCGTTAATTCTTGAGCTCTAACGTTTGGGCTCAAGCCTAGCTGCTTCAGTTTTTCTTCTGTAAGTCCAAGGTTTTTTGAAAGCTTCTTTCGTTTGTGTGCAAAGCCTTTGTTGATTGTTTCAAAAAGCTTTTCTAGATTTTCTTCTGGTATTTGAGGAGGTTTTATTTCGATTTGTATTACCGCTGATTCAACTTTTGGGGCTGGTTTAAAATGGGATGCTGGTACTTTTGTGACTATTTTAGGTTTTCCAAAAACTTGTACTTGCAGAGCGAGTACGTTTAAGTCGCCTGGCTGTGCGCATATTTTTTTTGCAACTTCTCTTTGGATTAGAAGTGTCATTTGTTGGGGTCTTTTGCTAGCTGGCTGCTTTCTTAAGAAATGATTGATTATAGGAGAAGTGATGTAGTAAGGGATATTTGCGACAAGCTTGTATGGTGTTTCTGGGGGAGTGAATGTTAATGCGTCGATGTTTAGGAGGTTTATGCCTGGGAATTTGTCGCTTAATTCTGGGATAAGATCTTTGTCGAGTTCTATTGCTGTTACCTCATTGGTTCGCTTAACAAGTTCCGCAGTCAAAGCTCCGTGGCCTGGGCCAATTTCGATGACGTGGTCTTCATTAGAAATGTCCGCTGCTTTTACGATTTTGTGTAATGTGCCTCGGTTTATTAAGAAGTTTTGTCCTAGATGTTTTTTTGCTTTGATGGTGATAAGTTTTTAGTTGTCTGAGATTTTAATCAGCTTGGTTTGTTCGGATTTACCGCTGATTATTGAGATTTGAGACTTGTTGACCTCGTAATGTTTTGCGAGGAACTTTATTAGTTCTGTGTTGGCTTTTCCTTTTTCTGGCGGAGCTGCAACACGAATTTTTATCGTTCCGTCATCTAGTACTCCTTGGATTTCGGTCTTCTGGCTTTTTGGAGTTACTTTGATTTTGAAATACTGAGGCATAGTTTTCTGAATTCTTCAATTATGAATATGGAGGATGATATCCCTATGATTATCGCCCATTCTTTTGGCTGTAGATGTGTTGTTCCGATTAGATTTTGGATGAAGGGGATTTCGACAAGAGCAAATACGGTTAATGTCGATATAGCTATTGCTCCTAGCAGGAATTTGTTTTTGAAAATTCCAATTTTGAAAACTGAGGTTGTCAGGCTTCTTGCATTTAGAGCGTTCCACATTTGGATGAATACTAGAAGAACAAACGCTGTTGTTGATGCTTTGAGATAGTCGTTGCCGCTTTTTAATGTGATGTAAAACCATCCAGTTACTATGGCGCCAATTATTAGTCCGAGGTATACGAAATGGGTTACGAACTTTCTTTGAAGTATTCTTGCTTTTGGATCCCTTGGAGGGTTTTGCATTATCTCTGGATCTGACTTGTCTACCCCCAATGCTAATGCTGGCAATACGTCTGTCCCAAGATCTACACAAAGTATGAGTATTGCTGTTAGTGGCGCAGGTATTTTGAATATTATTGCGGAGAATACTGTTACGAGTTCGCCGATGTTACATGAGAATATATAGAATATGAATTTCTTTAAATTGTTGTAAATTTTTCGTCCTTCCTCTATTGCAGTTACGATTGTTCCGTAGCTGTCATCTGCAAGTACCATGTTGCTAGCTTCGCGGCTTACGTCTGTCCCTGTTATCCCCATTGCGACTCCTATATCGGCGCGTTTTAGTGCTGGTGCGTCATTTACTCCGTCTCCTGTCATTGCAACTATTTCGCCATGGTTTTTGAGTGTAGAAACTATCTTGAGTTTGTGTTCTGGGCTTACTCGAGAGAAGATTATTTCAGGGTTCTTTTTTATTATTTTTGACAATCTAGGCATTGATAATGTTTGCAGTTCAGATCCGGTTATGATTCTTGGATTTTTGCCTGAAACTATGCCTACTTGTTTTGCTATGGCTTCTGCTGTTGGGCCGTAGTCTCCTGTGATTATGTATGTTTTTATTCCTGCTTGATGAGTAAGTCTTACCGCTTCTTTTATCTCTGGCCTTGGAGGGTCTATCATCCCCATTAGCCCTATAAATATTAGTTTTTCTTCAGCGTGATCTTTTTTGTAGGTTTTTGTTTTTGGGATCTCTTTATATGCAAAGGCAAGTACGCGCATTGCCTTCTTGGCCATTGTTGTGTTGTTTTTTGTTATCTGCTTTTTTATCTCTGGGGTCATCTCTTCGACGTGTCCGTGGACTAGGACGTGTGTACACTTGTCTAGCAGATTGTCTGGTGCTCCTTTTGTGAATACGAATGCGTTTTTGATGTACTTGTTTTCGCAAATTACTGACATCATTTTTCTGTCTGCATTGAAAGGTAGTTCGTCTTTTCTTCGCCAAGCTCTTGTAGATTTGGCGATGTTGAGTCCCATTTTTTCGCTTGCTGTAAGTAGCGCTCCTTCTGTCGGGTCTCCTATTATTTTCCATTGGTGATCTTCTTCGACTAAGCTTGAGTTGTTACATAGAGTTGCCGTTTGGCTGAGTATTTCTAATGTATTTGCTAGTTCTAAATTGTTTTCTGCTAACGCTTTGAAATCATAATCAGCAAAGTCATCATCTGTTTCTTCTGGGGTAGGGGAGAGTGATATTTTTGCATTTGTCCCGGTTATTTTTAAGGAGCCTTTTGGTTCGTATCCCACTCCTTGAACTGAGATGTTGTATCCTGGAATAAAAAGCTCTCTCACTGTCATTTCGTTTTTTGTGAGTGTCCCTGTTTTGTCTGTACAGATTACTGTTGTTGATCCTAGTGTCTCTACTGAGGAAAGTTGTTTAACTATTGAATTTTTCTTTGCGAGCCTCTGTACACCGAGTGCTAGTGCTATTGTTACTGTTGCTGGTAGGCCTTCTGGTACTGCTGCTACAGCTACAGACGTTGCAAAAAGTATCGTATCTATTAGTTCTTCTCCTTGTATGAAATACCCTGTTGCGATCAATACCCCGGATATCGCTAATGTGATTTTTCCTACAAAAACTCCTATTTTAAGTAGTTCTTTTTCAAGTGGGCTTTTGTCACTTTTTGTTGCTGTTGTTAGGTGGGCTATGTTTCCGAACATGGTGTCCATTCCTGTTTTTATAACGATCGCTCTTCCGTGACCTTTTGTGATGGTTGTTCCCATAAACACGGTATTCTGATGCTCATCCATGTTTAGGTGCTTTTTGTCGATTGACTCTGTAGTCTTTTTTACAGGTTGGGATTCTCCTGTGAGAGTTGATTCGTTTGCTTCAAGGTCAATTTCGGTTATTAGGCGTGCATCTGCGCTGACTTGGTCTCCTTCTTCCAAAATCAAAATATCTCCTGGTACTAGATCTCTGGCGTCAATTATTTTTTCTATGCCGTCTCGAATTACTTTGGCGTGAGGCTGGATCATGTTTTTCAAAGCTTCCAGCGCTTTTTCTGCTTTAAATTTCTGTGCGAATCCTATTATTGCGTTCAACAAAACAATGAATAATATCACTGACGCATCAACCATTTCTCCTGCTATCCCTGCAAGTACTGCTGCGATAATAAGGATTATGACCATTAAGTCTTTGAATTCCTCGAGGAACTGGATTATTAACGGTTTTCTTTTTTTTGGTTTTATCCGGTTCTTGCCGTATTTCTTTTGTCGATCTTTGATTTCTTTGGAGGAGAGTCCGCTTTCTTGGGTTTTAAACTCTTTGAA
Source organism: uncultured Candidatus Peribacteria bacterium (assembly GCA_964603905.1). Lineage (GTDB taxonomy): Bacteria > Patescibacteriota > Gracilibacteria > UBA1369 > UBA12470 > CAZRWH01. Next base: position 44,925 of record CAZRWH010000001.1, read on the forward strand.
AAGTTGGGTTTTGGTCTTTCGATGCATGTATGGGTTGATTTTTTCTATTTTTCAGGCATAATTATACCTTAAAATTTACGTTTTTAAATGCATTCTCCAGAGACGTCTGATCCGGTCGCGACAATACAAATGGTTCTCGATGAATACTTGGATATTTCTGGCCAATGGCAGTATTTCTTAGTGGGGATGAAATCTGTTACTGCTGGGGGGCTTGAATCTGAAATCAGAGTCCTTTGGGAAGCAATCCAAGGCTATTTTGCTTTTTATGCAGCAAGAGACTTGTATATGATTTCACTTGAGGCTGAAAATTTGGCAAATGATTTGAGGGGATGTATAGAACAGCGTCTTTGGAGTATTTTTTATGGGCGTGGAGTTGACTATGATCGTTTAAATAGAAACCCTATTATGAAAGGGCTTATTACTCATTGGGTATCTGTTGGTGGGTTGGTTGCCGAGGTTATTTTAGCTGATCCATTCGCCACTTTTCAATCTCAGCGTGATTCCCGCTAAGTAGGACTTTTGGCACTTTCATTCCACGGAATTCTTCTGGTCTAGTGTAATGAGGATACTCCTTTTTGCCTTGGAGTTTTTCACTAAAAGAGTCTTCTAGCGCCGATTCTTCGTCGTGTAAAGCTCCTGGTATGTGTCGTGTTACTGAGTCGATTACAACAGTTGCTGGTAATTCTCCTCCTGTCAGTACGTAATCTCCGATTGATATCTCTTCGTCTACTAATGTGTCGCGTACTCTTTGGTCTATTCCTTCATATCTTCCACAAAGAAGTATCATTGAATCAAGTTTTGCTAGTTTGCGTGTTTTGGAGTCTGTAAGTTTTTCTCCTTGTGGAGTTAGGAATATTACAGGGCCTTTGTTTGTCTTTTTGATGTCCTCTATCGCGTCAAATAGAGGTTGGCACTGCATTACCATCCCAGCTCCGCCTCCGTAAGGTATATCGTCTATTTTGTTGTGTTTGTTGGTTGTGTAATTCCGGATGTCGTGTGCGTTTACTTCGATTAATCCTTGCTCGATAGCCCTTCCAATTATTGAATGTTGGAAATAAGGGTTCTCTGAGAAGAATGAAGGAAAAATTGTAAGTATGTCGTATTTCATGGTTTGTATTCTAGAGGTTAGAGTGTGAACTGTAAACTGGAGATTTGTTGCTCGGGAATTGAATCTAGAATGATGAATAATGAAATAATGATGGTGGTGCGTTATACTAAGTAAAAACCCCTCATTCAGAGGGGTTTTTAGGAAGGGTAACACAATGTTCTTAACGTTTGCTCCATTGTGGAGATCTTCTCGCTTTTCGTAGTCCTGGTTTCTTTCTTTCTTTGATTCTTGCGTCTCTTGTAATGTATCCAGCTTTTTTAAGTGCGCTTCTTAGTTCTGGGTCGAACTCTAGTAGCGCTTTTGCAATACCGTGTCTTATAGCTTCTGCTCTTCCTGTTGATCCTCCACCAACTACTAGTGCTGAAACATCAAAGTCTTTATCTTTTTTAACCAGCTTAAGAGGTGCTTTTAGTACTCCAAGTAGTGACTGAGGCTTCAAAACTTCTTTTGAGTCTTTACCATTGATAATTACTTTTCCTGTTCCTTTGTGGAGACGTACTCTTGCGATCGCTCTTTTCCTTTTTCCGCAAGCGTAGTGGTATTTACCAGTTAGCTTGATTTGGTCAGCTTGTTTATCGTCTTTTTTAGGCATGAATAATTAATTTAAAGTTCAATTTTTTCTGGATTCTGTGCTGTGTGTGGATGTTCTTCTCCAGCATAGATCTTTAGTTTTGAAAGAACGTGTGTTCTTAGTCTGTTTCTTGGAATCATCCCTTTGATAGCTTCGAATAGAATGTTTTCAGGTTTCTTTTGAAGCATTTTCTCGGCTGTTGTAGTCTTAAGTGCTCCAGGGAATCCGCTGTGAGAGTAGTACTCTTTTTGTTCCCATTTCTTTCCTGAGAACTTAACTTTGTCAGCGTTGATTATTACAACATGGTCTCCACAATCGATATGAGGTGAGAATGTTGGTTTGTTTTTTCCTCTTAGTATTACAGCTATCTCTGTAGCTAGTCTTCCTACTGTTTTATCTTTAGCGTCAACTAGGAGCCATTTACGGTCTTTATCGACGTCTTCAAGTTTTGGTGAGTATGTTTTGAATGTCATTTTAAATAAACTTTACGATTACCATTGGTGCTGCGTCTCCAGCTCTCATGCCGGCTTTTACGCTAGTTGTGTATCCTGACGATCTGTCTGCGTATCGAGTTGCAATCACTTCGATTAGCTTCTTTGCAGCATTCTTGTCGTTTAGGTGTTGGTTTACAGCTCTGATTGATAGCATCTTGTCTGTTCCTTTTGCTTTGTTAATCAGTTTGTCCATAAAGCCTTTTAGAAGCTTAGCTCTTGCTTCAGTTGTTTTAATTTGTTCGTGAAGCACAAGTGATTCTGCTAGTCCTCTCATTAGTGCTTCCCTTCTGCTCTTTGGGAGCGTCAGTCGTCTTTTTTTCTGGTGCCTCATGATATTAGAATTTGGAATTTTGAATTATGAATTTTGAGGGTGGTTTTACTCTTCTTCTGATAGATCTAGGTCTCGTTCTTGAAGTGCTGATCTTACCTCTGTCAGAGCTTTTTTACCGAATCCTCTTAGGTTGTTCAGTTTAGCCTCTGTGCATTTTGTAAGCTGTTCGATTGAACCGATTCCTCCGTTGATAAGAGAGTTTAGAGTTCTTGGTGATAGACCTAGAATCTCAATCGGTGTGTACATCTCTTGAGCAGGTTTTTTCGCTTCTTCTGCGGCGCTTTTCTTAGCGATTGTCTCGAAGTCACTTAGGAACTCTGCTTCAACAGGTGTGTCAGCTTTGTCGAATAGCGTGAAGTAAGATTCAAGTACGTTTGCAGCGAACTTGATTGCGTCTTCAGGGTCGATTGAACCATTTGTTTCAATCTCCATGATCAGCTTGTCGAGGTTTGTCATGTTTCCTACACGAGTTGCCTCAACGTCATATTTGATTTTTTTAACGGGTGCGAATACTCTGTCTACTTCGATTAGTTCAGCGTCTTGTCCTTCTTTTTTGTCTAGAGTTGATGGTTTGTATCCAACTCCTTTTTCAAGAATTACTTCCATCTCTATGTTTCCTCCTTTGTCTAGAGTTGTGATGTATAGATCTGGATTCAGTATTTTTACGTCGCTTGGAGTTTCGAATTTCTTTGCTGTTACTTCTCCTGCTTTGTTAGCAGATAGCTTGATGATCGATGGTTCTGTTGTTTCTTTCTTTACGTCCAGTTTCTTTAGATTCAGGATGATGTCCAAAACACTTTCTTTAACCCCTTTCAAGGTTGCGTACTCGTGTGTTATACCTTTGATTTTTACTCCAGCCACTGCCGATCCTGGTAGTGACGAAAGTAGAACTCTTCTTAGAGCGTTACCTAAAGTCATACCATATCCTGATGGTAGTGGGCTCAGAGTGATGACTGCATGAAAGTCATCCTTTTTGTCGATAACGAACTTTGGGAGTCCGATTTCTTCCTGGATAATGTGCATATGTGAGAAGAATTAGGGGATGAAGAGGGAATATATAATTTTTAGTTTTACTTAGAGTAGAACTCAACGATTAGCTGAGTGTCGATGCTGCTTTCGCCGTCATCTGCTTCTGGCATGTTGATGATTTCTCCTTTCAGGTTTGAAAGGTCAACGTTTAGCCATTTTGGAGCTTTGAATTTCTTATTCTCTTTCGCTGGTTTGAATAGCTCGCTTCCTTGGCTTGCTTTTCGTACTTCGATCTTGTCTCCAACTTTTACTTGAATAGATGGGATGTCTACTCGTCGTCCGTTTAGCTTCACTAGTCCGTGTCCTACAGCTTGTCTTGCTTGGTCTCTTGATTCTGTAAATCCAGCTCTGTAAACAACGTTGTCTAGTCTGACTTCTAGTTGTTTTAGAAGTTCTCCACCTGTAGGTCCGTCTTTGCGGTCAGCTACAGAATAGTATTTCTTGAACTGTTTTTCTCCGATTCCGTAAATTCTTCGTGCTTTTTGTTTAGCTCGAAGCTGTTTTGCGTATTCAGATTGTTTCTTGAAAGTGTTTTTACCTACTTGTCCTGGAGCGTAATTTCTTCGAGTGATTGCGCATTTTTGTCCTTCGCATCGTGCACCTTTCAGAAAGAGTTTTTCTCCTTCTCGTCGGCATAGTTTGCATTTTGGACCTGTGTATCTTGACATGATTATGTAGAATTTAGAATTTCGTATTTAGATTATTAGCTCTAGACTTTTCTTGGACGTGGTTTTCGGCATCCGTTGTGTGGGATTGGTGTTTTGTCGTAGATTGATTCGATATCTAGACCATTTGCAACCAATGCTCTGATTGCTTGCTCTCTTCCTGTTCCTACTCCCTTAACAAAAACGTCTACTTTCTCAAGTCCGAATAGTTTTGCTTTTGTTACTGCGTTTTCTGCAGCTACTTGAGCTGCGTAAGGTGTAGATTTTTTAGAACCTTTGAAGCCATTAGCTCCTGCGCTACTCCATGCGATCACGTCGCCGCTTTCGTCTGTGATTGTCACAATTGTGTTGTTGTAACTAGCGCTGATATATACTTGTCCTTTTGTTATACTTCTTCGTTTTTTAGTTGAAGTTGCCATTATTACTTAGTTAGTAGTGAGTGATGAGTAGTTTATTTCTTAGTTTCTTTTCTTCGTCCGCTTCCCATGGTTACTTTCTTTCCACGTCTTGTTCGTGCATTTGTCTTAGTCTTTTGTCCTCTTGATGGAAGTCTTCTTCTGTGTCGGTAGCCTCTATAAGATCCAGCGTCTTGTAGACGTTTCACGTCTAGAGCAACCTTTCTTCGAAGGTCTCCTTCTGTAGTTAGTTTGTCGATACGTTCTCTTAGCTTTGCAACATCTCCTTCTGAAAGTGCGTGCACTTTCGTGTTTCCGTTGATGTTTAGATCAGTCAAGATTTCTTGACTTACGCTTTTGCCGATACCGTGGATGTAGGTAAGGGCGATAACGATTCTTTTATCTTTGGGCAAATTTACGCCGCAAATACGCGCCATGGTTAAATTAAGTTAAATTATCCTTGCTTTTGCTTATGCTTAGGGTTCTCGCAGATGACTCTGACGATGTTACATCGCTTGATGATGCGACATTTTTCACACATTTTCTTTACAGATGGTCGTACCTTCATGATTTTGAATGAAATTTATGATTTGTGACGGAAGACGATTCGGCCTTGAGTTAGGTCATAAGGCGTTAGTTCAACTGTTACCTTGTCTCCAGGTAGGATTCGGATGTAGTTCTTGCGCATCTTACCTGATAGATGGGCTCTGATTGAATGATCCGCAGGGTAGTTAGGGTCGTCGATTTTAACTTCGAATGTCGTGCTAGGCAGACAAGTTACTACGACTCCTTCAACTTGAATTGTGTCACCACCCATGGGAAATTTTTTATACGTCTAACCTGTAAAACAGGGCTCTGGTATACAGAGCTCTTGGATTTTATAGGAAGAGAGTCCCTATTGCAAGCCCTTTTTCGGCTTTTTTCAGATTAGCTTGACAGGCTTAGTATTTCGTTGCCTAGTGGCGTTATTGCGATCGTATGTTCGACTTGTATTGCCAGAGAGGAGTCTGCGGTTATTATGGTCCATTTATCTGCTAATGTTTTCGTCTTTCTGGTTCCGACTGCGATTATTGGTTCAATTGCGAATGTCATCCCGGGTTTTATGGTAGGGCCGCTTCCTTTTTTGCCGAAATTGTTGATTGCTGGAGGTTCGTGCAGGTTTCTTCCTACTCCATGACCTGTTAATTCTCTGATTATATGGTAGCCGGCTTTATGTACTACTGACTGTATTGCGTTCCCGATGTCTCCTATTTTGTTACCTGGTATAGCTGCGTTGATGCCATCTGCTAGTGCTTTTTCTGCTACTTTTAGTAGTCGTGCTGCTTCTGGATTTTTGTCGTTCCCGCCTACGATATAAGATATTGCTGAGTCTGTGATTAATCCTTTGTGTGTTATTCCACAGTCTATACTTACAAGATCACCTTCTTGGATAGGCTTGTCGTTTGGAATGGTGTGTACGACCTCATTGTTTACGGAAGAGCATATAGCTCCAGGAAAACCATGATATCCCAGGAATGAGGGCGTGACGTTGTGTTTTTCGCAATATTTTCTGGCTATATCATCAAGTTGCCTGGTTGTTGTTCCAACCTTGGTGGCTTTTTTGATTTTTTGAAGAAGCGTGCCTAAAAGTTTTCCTCCTTCACGCATTGCTTGAAGTTCTGCCTCAGTTTTGATGATAATCGCCATTAAAATAGATGTTTTATAGCTTCCTTTAGTTCTTTATCTACGTTTTCTATGTCTTGTGCGCCGTTTATTTTGATCATTTTGCCTTCTGATGCATATTTGTCGATTACTGGCATCGTTTCGTTTGTGTAAGCATGGATTCTTGTTGCGATGGCATCTGCGTTGTCATCTTTTCTTACTACAAGTTCTCCTCCACATTTTTCACACTTTTCCTCTGTGTATTTAGCTGGGTAAACCTCTTTGCAATTGCCGCATATTCGTCGAGTTGTGAGTCTTTGCATTGCAACCTCTTCAGAGATTTCTATCAAAACTCCTGTAAATTCTCTGCCCATTTTTACCATTAATGCATCGAATGTTTCTGACTGTTCCATCTTTCTTGGAATTCCATCAAAAAGTACATTTGTACCTTCCGGTAGATTTGCCATGAAATCTTCGATTATCTCCATTACGATTTCATTTGAAACTAGTGCTCCAGCTTCAATGATGGACTTAACTTTTTTCCCTAGCTCTGAATCTTCTTGAGCAAGCTTTCTAAGTGCAGCTCCTGTTTCAAAAATTTGTAGGTTGTACTCTTTGGAAATAAGTTTCCCTTGAGTTCCTTTACCCGAGCCTTGCATTCCAAATAGTACTAAGTCCATTTTTAGTTTTGATTATGAAATAAAATAAAAGGTGTTTCATCGAAACACCTTTTAGCATGTAATTAACTTAGCTTCAACTAAGAAATGACTTTTTAATAGAATTTCTCGTAATTGTGCATGATCAGTTGAGAGTTAACTTGTCTAATTAGCTCAAGTACAACTCCTACAACGATAATCATTCCCGCTCCACTAATTAGCATTGGCACAGATCCTCCACTTGTTCCAGAAAGCATTTGTTGCATCAGGATAGGGGATACAGCGATGAATGCTAGGAATGTTCCACCGAAAAGATTTAGCCTGTCTGACACCTTTGCAAGATATTCAGCAGTTTGTTTCCCCGGTCGAATTCCTGGGATGAATCCTCCACGTTTTTGAATGCTATCTGCAATTTTAGTAGGGTCAAAAGTGATTGATACATAGAAGAATGTAAATCCAATGATTAGGAGGAAATATGTAACCATGTATAGAGGCTCTCCAACCATGAATGCTGTTTGCATCCATTCTCCTAGTGAAACTGTCCATCCTGACTCACCATTTGCCATAAATTGTCCAAGTACAGAAGGGAAGGTGATCATTGAAACTGCGAAGATGATAGGGATCATTCCCGCTTGATTGATTCTTATTGGTAGTGATGCTTGTTCTCCTTTGTTTGATTTTCTGTGTCCTGCGTATGTAATTGGAATTCTTCTTTGTCCTTCACCTACCATTACGATAAGGATAGTTAGGATAACTGTTCCAATTACTCCTGCTACAAAAGAAATTAGCTTTGTAGGATCTTCTGATGCAAGTGCTAGTGATTGACCAGCTACTCCTGGTACCGCTGATAGGATACCTGCGAAGATAAGAATTGATATACCGTTAGAGATTCCTTTCTCTGTCATTATTTCACCAAGCCACATCATCAAAACTGCTCCAGCTGATATTACTACCATTATAGGAAGTATAACCAATGGATCGTGAATGTTTGTGATTATGTCAGCTTGTGCTTGTGAATTGATAAGCAAGATCATTCCGTAAGATTGCAGGAACGCAAGAGGGAAGGTAAGCCATCGTGTGTAAGATGTTATCTTTTGTCTTCCTTGTGCTCCTTCTTTCGAAAGTTGATCTAGTTTAGGAACGATTACTTGAAGTAGCTGCATGATGATAACAGCGTTGATGTAAGGAGATAGTCCCATCAATACGATTGAGAAATTCCTTGCACTTCCACCTGTAAGTAGGCTGAAAGCTCCAAGTATTTTATTCCTGTCGAATACAGCTTGTAACGCTTCAAGATTTACTCCTGGGATAGTTACATGAGCCAGTAAACGATAGATTACTATTGCGAATAAAGTGAATAGGATTTTTTGTCTAAGATCCTTTGCTTGCCAGATTTGGCCGATGTATTTGAACATTTATTTGTTTAGTTAGGTGGTTAGCCTTTTTTAGAATTTTTAGCGTTCTTTGCTTTTGCTTCTTCTTTTTTCTTAATCAGCACTTCTTTACGTTTTCTGTTTGGATTTCCAAGTGCTTCTACTGTACCACCTGCTTTCTCTATTTTTGCTTGAGCAGCTTTAGATACGCTTTCAACTGTTATTGTGATTTTTCTTGTGATTTCTCCTTGGCTAAGTACTTTCACAGGTTTGTCTGCGTGATCGATTAGACCAGCTTTTTTAAGAGCGTCTTTGTCGAATTTTGCACCTTTGATCTCTTCAAGTTGGCTTAGGTTGACAACTTGGTATCGAACTTTGTTCGGGTTTTTGAAACCTTTTAGCTTTGGCATTTTTCGGATCAGAGGTGTTTGTCCTCCTTCGAATCCTGGCCTTCTTTTTCCTCCACTTCTAGAAGATTGTCCGTTCATTCCTCTTCCTGAGTAGGTTCCTCGTTGAGACCCATTGCCGCGACCAACTCTTTTTTTGGTCTTTTGTGTAGCCGGCTTTTTAAGTGTGTTTAGTGCCATATTAGGTAGTTGTAATTATTAGTGGTAGTTGTAGTACTAATTAATTTTTAGTAGTAGCTTTTTCTTCTTTTTTAGTTGCTTTTGGAGCTGCTTTTTTTGCAGCAGGTTTCTTTGTCTCTTCTTTCTTCTCTGCTTTTTTTGGTGCGGCTTTCTTTGGTGCCGGCTTTGCAGCAGGTTTTTTCTCTGTCTTTGTTGGAGCTGCTTTCTTTGCTTCCTCCTCTTTTACCTTCTTATTTGGATCTTCTTTGTATCGTAGTTTTGATAGTGCTTCGTGAACTGCTTTTACACAGTTTAGTTTGTTGTTTGAACCTAGTGATTTACTTAGGATGTTGTGAATTCCTGCTAGTTCAACAACTTTCCTTACAGGTCCTCCAGCAATAATACCAGTACCTGGTCCCGCAGGGATTAGTAGAACCTCTGCACTTTTGAATTTGTGTTGGATTCTGTGAGGGATTGTGTCTCCGTATAGGTTTACCGTGATAAGGTTTCTTTTAGCTTTAGCTACCGCTTTTTTAATTGCTCCTTGTACCTCTACAGATTTTCCAGCTCCTACTCCTACTTTTCCTTTTCTGTTTCCGATTACTACTGTTGCTCGGAATCGTAGCCTTCGACCACCTTTAACTACACGTGTTACACGGTCGATTTGTATTACTTCTTCGTCGAACTCTTTTGGTTCTGCTTTGCGTCCTCGTCTTTTGTTGAAAGGTTTTTTAGCCATTTATAGTTTGAATTTAGAATTTAATATTTGATGATTGATTGTGGAGCTCTTCGAGCAAGTTATTGATGCCGCTAGGACCGCCTTGCTTCCTTGCGGTGCTAGAATTTTAGGCCACTTTCTCGTGCGCCTTCGGCAATCGCTTTTACGCGACCGTGGTATTTGTATCCGTTTCTGTCGAATACGCATTCTTTGATTCCTTGGTCTACTGCTAGTTTCCCGATTTCAAGTCCAATTTGTTTTGCTTTTTCGATCTTTGTTCCTTCTTTTATCTTCAAGTCTGAAGCTGCACATAGCGTTACTCCCTTAGAATCGTCGATTAGTTGTACGTAATTAGCGTTTAGGCTTCGAAATACGATTAGACGTGGCCTTTTCGATGTTCCAGACAGTTTGGCTCGAATTTTGCCGTGTCGTTTAAGTCGTTTAGTTGTTTTTTCTGAAGTCATTTCTTAAATATGGTTATTTTTAATGGTTTAGCTTGCCGCTGTTTTACCTGCTTTTCTTCTTACATATTCTCCTTGGTATCGGATTCCTTTCCCTTTGTAAGGTTCCGGTTTCTTGTATCCTCGGATGATTGATGCAACGTGTCCTACAACCTCTTTGTCGATTCCTTTTACTGAAAGAATGTTTTTCTTGTCCTGGTCGATTTCGATTTCAATTCCTGCTGGTGGTGTGTATTCAACTGGATGAGAGAATCCTAGGTTGAGTACAAGTTTTTTACCTTGCATTTGAGCTCTGTAACCAACTCCTATGATCTCTAGTTTCTTTTCAAACCCTTCAGATACACCTGTTACAAGGTTTTGAAGTAGAGATCTTGTAAGTCCGTGGAGACTTCTAGAGAATTTATCTTCCTCTTTTCTTGTTACGACGATTTCGTTTTCTGTTATTTCAACGTTCACTTTTTCATGTGGTGTCATCTTTAGTTCACCTTTTGATCCTTTTACTGTTATTTCACCGTTTGCGTCTTGAGTGACAGTTACGCCATTTGGGATGTTAACGGGTTGTCTTCCTATTCGTGACATATTTTAGGTAGTTAGTTGTTGTAGTGGTAGTTGTAGTAATTGTGCCCTTTGGGCAGATTATTTTAATAAATTTCACAGATTAGTTCTCCTCCTACTTGGTTTTTTCTAGCTTCTTTGTCGTCCATCAAACCTTTTGAAGTAGAGATGATTGCCATTCCAAGTCCGTCTAGAACTCTTGGGATATCATTTTTACCTACGTAGATTCTTTGTCCTGGCTTTGAAATCCTTTTTAGGTTTAGCGTTTCTTGTGTTTCTGGTAATGAAACTTCAAGAGATCTCCATCGTCCGTTTTTAACAACTTTGATATCTGTTACATAACCGTTTTTCTTCATTATTTTCAAGATTTCATTCTTCAGGTTCGAGTAAGGGACGTGTAGTGTCTCCTTTGAAGCCATTGAAGCGTTTCGTATTCTTGTTAGTAAATCTGCTATTGGATCTGTGTTCATATTATTTAGTGAGTAATGAGTAGTTATTAGTGAGTAGTGTTTGGCTTACCAAGATGATTTTCTTACACCCATAATTTCTCCTTTTTGGGCTAGTTCTCGGAAACAAATTCTACATATTCCGAATCGTCTCATATATCCTTTTGGACGTCCGCATTTTGTACATCTGTTGTATGTTCGTGTCGGCATCTTTGGTTTTCTGCCAGCTTTAACTGCTCTTGTATGAGCTTTCTTTCTCTTTAGACACTTTGTTATGAGTGATGTTTTAGCCATTTGTAATTAGTTTGTAGTAAATTATTTAGTTTCTGGCGCTTTTACTTCGTCTTTGAAAGGGAAGCCTAGGCCTTTTAGTAGTAGATATCCTGAGTAGTTATCTTTTGCGTTTGTTTTGACTGTGATTTGCAGTCCGTGTGGTCTGTCTAGGTTCTCAGGTTTGATTTCTGGAAAGATGCTACAATCTTTGATTCCTAGTGAGAAGTTCCCATTCCCGTCGAATCCTTTGACTGTGATACCTCGGAAGTCTCTTGTTCTTGGTAGTACTACGTTTACTAGTTTGTTAACGAAGTCGTACATCTTCTTTTCTCTTAGAGTTACAGTGATTCCTACTGGCATTCCTGCTCTTAGTTTGAAGTTAGATATCGCTTTTTTAGCATTTTTTACTACAGGTTTTTGACCTGTGATAGCTGCGATGTTCTCAATAATTGGAGAGAAGTCTTTACCTCCTGACTTGATATAAGTTCCAATACCAACGTTTAGCTGTACTTTCTCTAGCTTTGGTGTGGCCATTGGAGTTACTCCAAGTTCTTTCATTAGTGATGCACTAATCTTTTTTTCGTAATCTTCTTGTAGAGTTGATTTAGTGGACATATTAGAATTTTAGAATTTTAGTTGTTTAGATTGCTTATTTCTTCTTCTTAGATTTTGCTTCTACTGGTTGGTCTAGAGTAGTGTTGCATTTCTTACACATTCTTCGTTTTTTCTTGTCGTCTCCGATTTCGTATCCAACTCTTGTTGCCTTTTTACAGTGTGGGCATACTACTTTTGCGTTGGATGCATCGATTGGTGCTTCGAAGTGGATAATATCTCCAGCTCGAGTTGTTGTTTTCTTGATGTGTTTTTTCTTAACATTTACTTTCTCGACTACAACAGCGTTTCTTTTTTTCATAACACGCATTACTTTTCCGGTTTTACCAGAATCTTTGCCTTGTATGATTACTACGTTGTCACCTGTTTTAATTTTCATTATATGAGATAGTTAGTTGGTTTATAGTACGTCTGGTGCTAGAGAGATGATCTTTTGGAATCCTTTTTCTCTTAGCTCTCTTGCAACTGGCCCGAATACACGTGTTCCTTTTGGCTGGTTCTCTTTGTTGATGATTACTACTGCGTTGTTGTCGAATCGGATTGATGATCCGTCTTTTCTTCCTTGTGCTTTTCTTGTTCTTACAATAACCGCTCTCTCGATAGCTTTTTTCTTAACAACACCTTTAGGAGTTGCTTTTTTTACTGCTACTACGATTACGTCTCCTATACCTGCGTATCTTCTTTTAGATCCTCCTAGGACCTTGATACACATGACCTCTTTGGCCCCGGTGTTGTCGGCTACTTGTAGTAATGTTTGTGCTTGAATCATTTTATTAAAGTGTAGATTTTAAAGTGTAGATTGTAGGAAATTGTTTTATTCAGTCTCTGTTACTCCTTCTGGCTTAACGACTGTCCATCTTTTTAGCTTTGAAAGAGGTTTTGTCTCGTAGATAGTTACAGTGTCTCCTTCTTGGATTGTGTTGCCTGGGTCGTGTGCGTAGAATTTTTTCGTAGTTCTATATTTTTTCTTGTACTTAGGGTGTGATTTGTATGTATGTACAGTCACGACGACCGTGTCTTTCATTTTGTTACTTGTGACTGTTCCTGTTTTAGTTCTCATAGAATTAGTGAGTAGTGAGTAATGAGTAATGAGTAGTTTATGATTCTTGTGGTTCTGCGCTTGCTAGCTCTCTTTTGATCGTTAGGATTTGTGCGCAGTATCTTTTTAGTTCCTTTGCCATGTGCGATTTCCGGTCTTTACCTGTTTTTAGCACGATTTCTGCTTTTGTAAGGTTGATTCGTGCTTTTTTAAGCTCTTTGTCTAGGTCTTCAGCTTTGAGTTTTCGTAGTTCTTTTATTGAAAGCATGTTGTTCTACTTGTTAGTGTGTTAGTTAAGTTCTGTTGCTGTCAGGAATTTAGTTTTGACAGGCAGTTTGTGTGATGCCAGCCTCATAGCTTCTCTTGCAATATCTTCTTCAACTCCTTCCATCTCGAATAGTACAGTTCCTGGTTTTACTAGTGCTACGTACTTCTCAACGTTACCTTTACCACTTCCCATAGGTACCTCAGCAGCTTTTTGAGTGACAGGTTTGTGAGGGAAAACTCTGATCCAGATTTTTCCACCCCTCTTGATGTATCTTGTCATTGCTCGTCTGGCAGCCTCGATTTGTCTTGAAGTGATTTCTCCAGTTGTTTGTGCTTTGATTGCGTAAGATCCAAATGCGATTCTGTGGCCTTTTTGAGCTACGCCTTTGAAAGCTCCTCTTAGCCGATGACTTTTTCTATATTTTTGCTTCTTTGGTAGTAACATTGTTTTTAACTTGTTATGTAGTTAGTGACTAAGCCGCTTTTTTTGCAGCAGGTTTTCTTTTTGGTGCTGTTTTCTTAGCCTCTTTAGGCTCTTCTTTTTTCTCAGCTAGTGGTTTTGAGAATGGATTAACTGTTGTGCTTAGGTTCTTTTTGAACACATCACCTTTATAAATCCAAACTTTGATTCCAATTACTCCGTAAGTTGTGTTTGCTCTTGATGTTGCGTAGTCGATATCTGCACGGAATGTATGTAGAGGGATTTTCCCTTGTGTGAAGAACTCACTTCTTGAGATCTCTACTCCGTTTAGACGTCCTCCAGCTTGTACTTTGATACCTTTTGCACCTGACTCCATAGCTTTTTGTACTGCCATTTTTGCCGCTCTTCTGTAAGAAATTCTTCTTTCGATTTGTTTCGCTACAGAATCTGCAACAAGTTGTGCGTCTAGGTCAGGTTTTTGAATCTCTGTTACATTGATGTGGAACCTGTTTCCAAATTTCTTTTCTAGCTCTGTCCTGAATCCGTCGATTGACTCTCCTTGTCGTCCGATAATAACACCCGGTTTAGAACTGTGGATGTTGATAGTTGTCTCGTTCGCGCTTCTTAGGATTTGGATTGTTGATACTCCGCAATCTTTTAGCTTGTCTTGTACGTATTTTTTAAGCTTAAGATCTTGGTGGAAAGTAGCAGTGTACTGTTTTTTTCCTGTGTACCAACTAGAATCCCATTGCTTGATGATTCCTATTCTCTGGATTTTTGGATTAACTTTTTGTCCCATATTAGGTAGTTGTAGTTATAGTTATAGTAGTAGTTGTAGTATTGTAACTATTATTTTTTAGTAGTTGCCTTCTTAGTTGGGCTTTTCTCTTCCTTTGCTTCTTCTTTTTTCTCAGCCTTTGGCGCTTGTTTCTTCTCTTCTTGCTCTTTTACGTCGACTTTTACTGTGATGTGAGAGTTTCTTTTTCTGATTGGGTGCATTCTTCCTCTTGAACAAGATGTACTTCTTTTGTAAGTGATTCCCTCGGTGACAATGATTTCTTTGATGTAAAGATTGTCTAGAGCTTGTTTGAAGTTTGTCTCTGCGTTTGATGCTGCTGATTTGACCACTTTGTAAAGTATTTGTGCTCCTTTCTTAGGAGTGAACTTTAGTATGTCTAGAGCATCTTGAACGTCTTTTCCACGCACCAATCCAGCTACTAAGTTAGCTTTTTTTGGTGATATCCGTGTTTGTCGTAGTACTGCTTTCATTATTTAGTTAATAGTGAGTAATGAGTAAGTTTATTTCTTGCCGGCGTGGCTTTTGAATTTTCTAGTGAAAGAGAATTCTCCTAGCTTATGTCCGACCATGTTCTCTGATACAAAGACAGGTACGTGCTCTTTTCCGTTGTGGACAGCAAATGTGTGTCCTACGAAGTCAGGAGCGATTACTGACGACCTTGCCCATGTTTTGATGACCTGTTTACTTCCTGATGCGTTCATCTTCTCAACCTTTTTCATCAGTTTTGGATCTATAAATGGTCCTTTTTTTGAACTTCTTGACATATTTCTTTAGCTTATTAGTTGATTTATTTAGAGATTACGTCACGACCTTTTCTATCTTTTACCCTCCATCTGTTGGTCGTTTTTCTTTTTCTTGTTTTGAATCCTAGAGCAGGTAGTCCCCATGGAGTTTTTGGGTGCTTCATACCAATTGAAGCTCCACCTTCTCCACCACCATGTGGGTGATCACAAGGGTTCATAGCTTTACCTCTTACTTGAGGTCTTTTACCCATCCATCTTTTTCTTCCAGCTTTACCAATTTTTAGGTTGCTGTGCTCTGAATTACTTACTTGTCCTATTGTTGCGTAGCATGCTTTTGGAACGTATCGAACCTCTTTTGAAGGTAGTTCTACTTGTGCGTATTTACCTTCTAGAGAGACAACTTTTCCGCTTGATCCAGCAGTTCTACACATTTGTCCTCCTTTTTTCTCAAACATTTCTACGTTGTAAATTGAGAATCCAGGTGGGATGTTTTTAAGTTGTAGTCTGTTTCCAACTTTTGCTTTTGTTCGCTCTGCACAGATTATCGTGTCTCCTTCTTGGATTTTACCTGGAGCGATGTGGTATCTCTTGTCACCATCTTTGTATGTTACCAACATGATGTAACATGTTCTGTTTGGATCATACTCGATTGAAGTAACTTTACCTTCGATGTTCAGCTTAGCTGTTCGGTCGAAATCGATAACTCTGTATTTTCTCTTGTGGCCTCCACCTCTGTGTCTGACCGTAAGTTTACCTTGTGAATTTCTTCCAGCGTTTTCCTTTTTCGCTCGTAGAAGTCTCTTCTCAGGTTTTTTACCTTTTGTTAGTTCTTCAAAGGTATATTTACTGTAGTTTCTTCTAGCGTTTGATACTGGTTTTACTTTTTTAACTGCCATTTATGTAGAGTTTTAGAATTTTAGAATTTTAGAATCTCTATTTAACCTCTTTGATCTTGTTGAAGTCGAATTTTTGTCCTGGTTTAAGAGTGATTACGACTTTTTTGCTAACTGGTCGTTTAACGATTGGTCGTCGTCCTTTTCCTAGACGTGTTTTGCTAGGAGTCTTGATTGTATTCACAGACACGACTTCTACTCCGTAAAGAGTTCGGAAAGCGTTCTTGATGTCGATCTTTGTTGCTTTTGAGTGAACAACAAATGTGTGTTTATTTAGTTGCTCTGTTAGCGAACTTTTCTCTGTGATTACCGGTCTTTTGATTACTTTTGAAAAATCCATAATTTAGTAAGTAGTGAGAAGTTAGTTTTCTTCTGCTGGTGTAGCAGTAGCTTTTTTCAGAAATGTGTCTTCAAGTGCGCTGAAAGCGTCTCCTACAAACAAAACACTTCGATATCGAAGTACTTTTTCTGTGTTTAGGTTCCTTGCTGAAACAGTTTCTGTGTATTGAATATTTTTTGCAGCTCTTGAAACATCTCCGTTGTCTTCTTTTGTGACGATCAAGAAAGTTTTATCTAGAGGAAGTTTCCCTAGCATTTCTTGCATTGATTTTGTCTTTGCCCCTTTGTCGTAACTGTCTACTGCTAGAATCTTCCCGTCTTTTGCCTTAAGTGAAAGCGCTGAGAACAAAGCTGCTCTGCGTTGTTTCTTAGGCATGTTCTTAGAGAAGTTACGAGTGTTCCTAGGTCCGAAAACTACACAACCACCTTTGTGGTGTACGTTTGTTCTAGAACCTTGTCTTGCTCGTCCTGTTCCTTTTTGTCGGAAAGGTTTAGCTGTTGTAGACTTGATTTCCCCTCGAATTTTAGTGTGAGCTATAGGATGTCTTCGGTTGGCTTGAATCATTACTACTGCTTGATGCATTAGGTCTTCATTGATCTTTGCCTCAAAGATATCTTTATTCAGAGTAATATCTCCTTTTTCTGCTCCATTCTGACTGTATAGTTTTACTTTTGTTGCCATGATTATGAGTTTTTCCTTATGATTACTAGATTGTTTTTCCCGCCTGGGACAGGTCCTTTGATACCGATGAGGTTTTTCTCAGCGTTTACGTATGCGATCTTAGCGCTTCGTAGTGTAACTGCTGCGTTACCCATTCTTCCCGCCATCTTCTTACCTTTGTGTACTCTTCCAGGTTTCGCACAGGCTCCGATAGATCCTGGTTCTCTTTTGTGGTGTGAACCGTGAGTCATTGGACCTCTGCTGAAGTTGTGTCTCTTGATTGTACCTTGAGTACCTTTACCTCTTGAAGTTCCAGTCACTTTTACAGTGTCATCTTCTTCAAAAAGATCTACCTTTACTGCATCCCCTGTATTGAGGGCGTCGTCCTCGCTTACGCGGAACTCCTTAAGGTAGTGATATTTTTTAGTCTTCGTAGGTCTTTTCATTTTTCCAAGACCTAGAACTACCGCCGGATATCCATCTTTCTCAACCGTTTTGACTTGAACCACTTCGTTAGGTTCGCATTCAATGATTGTAAGAGGGATCACGCGACCATCGTCTTTAATCAGACGTGTCATGCCGATTTTCTTGCCTAATATTCCAGGCATAATAGTGATAGGTTAGTAGCTATTAATATTTATCCTTAGCTAGCAGGGGATAGGTCTTAATTCCTTCGAGAGGAGCCGCTCCCTGTTCTAACGTACAGATTTTAATGTGCGACGGCAGTCTATAGATTAGATTGCCCTTCGTCAAGCCAATTTTAAAGAAATTATATAAATTAGCGAGCTGTTAACTTGGCCTGCTTTCTAGCAGAGCTAGAAACTCTGCCAAGTTAACCTGTTAGGCTTGTTCTTCGATAGCCCTTATAACTCGCCGTACCATTAGTACGTCTCGTCATAAAGAGGCTATCTGTGAACTGCGTATCTCATCTAATTTTTACAATTTCTTGTTAAAATTGTTTGCAGTTTACTCTGAAGCGATCATCTTAATCTCGATGTCTACACCTGCAGGAAGTGCAAGGCTAGATAGTGATTCGATTGTTTTTGGTGTGCTTTCGCGGATGTCGATTAGTCTTTTGTGTGTTCTGATCTCGTATTGGTCTCGAGCGTCTTTGTTTACGAAAGTAGAGGTGTTAACTGTGAATTTCTCAATTCTTGTTGGAAGAGGGATTGGTCCAGCAATGATTGCACCTGTTCTTTCTGCTGTCTCGATGATTAGCTTTGCAGCTTCGTCAATGATCTTGTGATCGAATGACATGATTTTGATTCTAATCTTTTGGTTTGTTGCCATTTCTTTAGTTGTTAATGATTAGTTGTAAATTTCTTAAGCCACCCGGAGGGAACCCCGGGTGCATTTCTTTAGCACCTAATTAATATAAATGGGATTTCCCTTGTGGGGCCAAGGCGTTAAAAGCAACGGCTTGGACTTTCTTTCTGGCTTGAAAACCTGGGCAAACGGGCGCTTGCCCAGGCAATTTAAATCAAAAAGATTATTCGTGGATTTTTGTTACAACTCCAGCACCAACTGTTCGTCCACCTTCACGAATCGCGAAACGTGTTCCTTCGTCAAGAGCGATAGGAGCACCTAGTACGACGTCCATTTTGATGTTGTCTCCAGGCATAACCATCTCAACTCCAGCTGGAAGTTCGATAGAACCTGTTACATCAGTTGTACGGATGTAGAATTGAGGTTTGTATCCTTTGAAGAAAGGAGTGTGTCGTCCACCTTCTTCCTTGCTTAGTACGTATACCTCACATTCGAATTTAGTATGTGGAGTGATTGATCCAGGTTTAGCAAGAACTTGTCCTCTTTCAATCTCTTCACGCTCGATACCTCTAAGTAGGATACCAACGTTGTCTCCAGCTTGACCTTGGTCAAGAAGTTTTCGGAACATCTCAACACCAGTAACAACAACTTTTCGAGTTTCTTTGATACCGACGATTTCGATTTCTTCGTTAACTTTGATGATACCTTGGTCAACACGACCTGTAGCAACAGTTCCACGTCCTTTAATTGAGAATACATCCTCAACAGGCATTAGGAATGGTTTGTCTAGTGGTCGCTCTGGCATTGGAATGTACTCATCTAGAGCTTTTAGAAGTTCTACGATTGGCTCTGCGTCTGCTCCGTTTGGATCTTCCATAGCTTTAAGAGCTGAACCTTTGATCACTGGAATATCGTCTCCAGGGAATTCGTATTTTGTTAGAAGTTCGCGTACCTCCATCTCTGAAAGTTCTGCGATTTCTGGATCTGCAATATCCATCTTGTTTAGGAAAACAACGATGTAAGGTACGTTTACCTGACGTGCAAGAAGGATGTGCTCTCGTGTTTGAGGCATTGGTCCATCAGCTGCAGATACTACAAGAATAGCACCGTCCATTTGAGCTGCACCTGTAATCATGTTTTTGACGTAGTCAGCATGTCCAGGACAGTCAACGTGAGCGTAGTGTCTTGTTTCTGTCTCGTACTCTTGGTGAGAAGTGGCAATTGTGATACCTCTTTCTCTTTCTTCTGGTGCGTTGTCGATTTGATCGAAAGCAACGACTTTGTTGTTACCGCCCATCTTTGTTGCGGCTACAGTTGTGATTGCAGCTGTCAATGTTGTTTTACCATGGTCAACGTGTCCAATAGTACCAACATTTACGTGTGGTTTGCTGCGATCAAAAGTTCCTTCTGCCATATTGTTTATTGGGTTAGGGTTAGAACTTGATATTTTAAAATTTGCATTTTTAAACACAAGCGCGGAAGATTCTAGATTATATCCGTTTTGAATGCAAGAGTATTTCTGTTGCGTATGTTTGTGTTTGTTATGATACGCTTAAGGGAATAATGCGCGGAGTTGTAATATCAGGTACTTGGTGCCCTCTATGTCGCGTTCTGCGATTGTTGTTTTCATTTGTTCAAGTATTGCGTCGGCTTGTGCAACCATCTCGGGGTTGCTGGCTTCTAGGACTTCTGGTTCGTCTGCGTATCTCTCTGAATAAGTTTGGATTGGTACTGTTGTGTGTCTCCTGAAATAAAAGTTCCAATCGAATGGCTCTTCTCTTCTTGCGCTAGATGGGGTTAGGTCGGGTGCAACACCAAGTATGTGGCGTGATAGTCCCTGCATTCTTGCTCCTATTACGCAATAGTTTGTTCTTTCTGGTTCTCCTGATGGGGTGTTTGGTGGCATAGG
>CAZRWH010000001.1:65255-68572 GCA_964603905.1 uncultured Candidatus Peribacteria bacterium
TACTCTTTCATTCCACGTTCTTCTTTTACCTTCTCAGCAATGTTGCTAGGTGTTTTCTCATAGTGACCAAACTCCATTGAGTAGTTGGCACGCCCTTGAGACATTGATCGAACGTCTGTCGCGTATCCAAACATTTCAGAAAGTGGAACTAGAGCTTTGATGAACTTAGTCATACCCCTGTCTCCCATTTCTTGGATTTGTCCACGTCGAGAGTTAAGGTCTCCCATAACGTCTCCCATGTATTCTTCTGGAGTTGTTACCTCAACGTTCATGATCGGCTCTAGAAGTACTGGGTTAGCTTGTTTAGCACCTTTTTGGAAAGCCATAGATCCAGCGATTTTGAAGGCCATCTCATTCGAGTCAACATCATGGTAAGAACCATCGTAAAGCTCGACTTTGATGTCTTCCATTTGGAATCCAGCTACAACTCCACGAGACATTGCTTCTTGGCAACCTTTGTCTACTGCAGGGATGTATTCTCTTGGGATCTTACCTCCAACAATAGAGTTTACGAATTCGTATCCTTCTCCTGGTTGTTTTGGGCTGATCTTCATTAGTACGTGTCCGTATTGACCACGTCCACCAGATTGTTTTGCGTATTTCTCTTCTACGTCGATTTCTTTTTGGATTGTTTCACGGTATGCAACTTGTGGTTTACCTACGTTAGCCTCTACTTTGAATTCACGTTTTAGACGGTCAACGATGATATCAAGGTGAAGCTCTCCCATTCCTCCGATAATTGTTTGTCCTGTTTCTTCATCTGTTCTAACTGTGAATGTTGGATCTTCTTCAGCAAGTTTTTGTAGTGCAACACCCATCTTTTCTTGGTCGGCCTTTGTTTTTGGCTCGATAGCGATATGGATAACCGGATCAGGGAAGTCGATTGACTCAAGGATGATCGGGTTTTTGTCGTTACAAAGTGTATTACCTGTAAGTGTTTTCTTTAGACCAACAACAGCAGCGATATCTCCAGCTTTTACCTGTTTGATTTCTTCTCTGTGGTTAGCGTGCATTTGTACAAGACGTCCAACTCTTTCTTTGTTGTCTGTGCTTGCATTGAAAATGTAGCTTCCTGCGTCTAGAGTTCCTGAATAAACACGGATAAATGTTAGTTTACCGATAAATGGATCTGTAGCGATTTTGAAAGCTAGTGCCGAGAATGGTGCATCAAATTTTGGTTCTCTTGTTTCTGTATCCTCTGTTCTAGGGATAGTTCCTTCGATAGCTGGAACGTCTAGTGGAGAAGGTAGGTATTCTACAACAGCGTCGATTAGAGGTTGTGTACCTTTGTTTTGAAGTGCTGTTCCACACATTACTGGGTAGATGTGTGTTCCGATTGTACCGATTCGGATACCTTTTTTGATTTGTTCTACTGTAAGTTCTCCGTTTTCTAGGTAAGCATCCATTAGCTCTTCGTCGTTTTCAGCAACTTTTTCCATAAGAATTGATCTGAATTCTTCTGTTTTGTCGACCATGTCAGCTGGGATTTCGATCTCAACTACATTTTCTCCGTGTGATCCTTCGAACTTGTAAGCTTTTTTCTCAACTAGATCGATTACTCCGACAAAATCACTTTCTGCTCCGATTGGAAGCTGGATAGCAACGGCGTTTGGAGTAAGTCTTTTCCAGATAGTATCAATACTCATAAAGAAGTCTGCTCCCATCTTGTCCATTTTGTTGACGAAAGCGATTCTAGGAACGTTGTATTTGTCAGCTTGTCTCCAAACTGTTTCAGATTGTGGCTCTACACCTTGCGCTCCGTCGAATACAGCAACACCACCATCAAGTACACGTAGAGAACGTTCAACCTCAGCTGTGAAGTCAACGTGTCCTGGAGTATCGATAATGTTGATTCTGTGTTGATCATCTGTTCCTTGGATTGCCCAGAAACATGTTGTTGCCGCAGAAGTAATTGTGATACCTCTTTCACGTTCTTGTTCCATCCAGTCCATTTGAGATTCTCCATCGTGAGTTTCTCCGATTTTGTGAGTTCGTCCAGTATAGAAAAGGATTCTCTCAGTAACGGTTGTTTTACCCGCGTCGATGTGCGCGATGATACCGATGTTTCTCAACTTGTTGAGGTCGGTAATTTGTGGTGTCGACATTTGTTATGTAGTTAGTAGTTGTAGTGGTAGTTGTAGTATTGGTGCCCTTCGGGCGAGTTATTACTACCATAATTTGCATGCGAAAAAAGCAAGCGCAGAAATTATAAGGAGATCTCTCGGAAAATCAAGTCTAATCCTGAATTGTTGGCTAGGTGTAGCTTTCTAAAATCTCTACGAGGGTGTTGTTTGATTCGATAAAAGCGTTACAAGACTCGTATATTTCTGTGTCGTATTGGCTTACTAATGTTAGGTCTTCCAGGTAGATATCTTGTCTGTAGTACTCGATCATTTCTTCGTATTTCCCTAGGTATGTCTCGGCCAAAGCGATGTAGTTATCTAGCTCAGCTTTTACTGCTGTGCTCTGTTCTAGATTGGTGCTTTCTAGGAATGTTAACGTCTTTGCTGATTCAAGTGCGGTTTTGGCTGCGTTGAGAGATATGATCATCTCTTCGGTCTCAATTTCTGAAAGTTCTGTTACTGTGTCCGGCACGGACTCGTCGTATTGAAGGATTGTTGATTCGATTTTTTCTGAACTCTTGTTGATTGAAGATGCTATTTGGTCGTTGTATTCTATTTCGGTAAGTTGGCATCCAGTGATGAATAGAATGGATATGGTCAGTGTCGATATTAATTTTTTCATGGCTCTTTGTTTTTTTGTTTATATGTAGTATTTTATAATGATTGTTTAAGTGTGTCAAAAAAAGCGCACCCTTTGATTGGATGCGCTTTGGTATTTCTCTGATTTGCTTTCTTGGGCTGTCTAGTATCTTGCGTAGTGAGCAAATGCTTTGTTTGCTGCTGCCATCTTGTGAGTGTCTTCTTTCTTTTTCATTGCTGCTCCTGTTTGGTTTGCAGCGTCTGTTAGTTCTCCTGCTAGTTTAACTGCCATTCTTGCTCCTGTTTTGCTCTTTGCAGCTCCTAGGATCCATCTGAATGCCAACATGAGTTGTCTGTTCGGTTTTACCTCAATCGGGATTTGGTAAACACCTCCACCGATTCTTTTTGGTCGAACCTCCATTGAAGGTTTTACGTTTTCAATAGCTCTTTCAAAAACTTGTACAGGATTTTTAGATCCTTTCTTTTTGATTTCTTCAAGAGTGTCTTGGAAGATTTTTCGAGCGACGGTTTTCTTACCCCGTTGCATTATGTAGTTGATGAATTTTTCTTGTAGGGGAGTTGATCCCGCAGGTATGTATGTTGTTGGCATGTATT
>CAZRWH010000001.1:68672-78763 GCA_964603905.1 uncultured Candidatus Peribacteria bacterium
CTGTCTGTTACTCCTTGTGTGTCCATTGTTCCACGTACGATGTGATATTTCACACCCGGTAGATCTTTTACACGTCCTCCTTCGATTGTAACAACCGAGTGTTCTTGAAGGTTGTGTCCTTCTCCTGGAATGTATGCAATCACTTCTTCACCGTTTGTTAGTCTAACTGTTGCAACTTTACGAAGAGCCGAGTTCGGTTTCTTAGGTGTTTTAGTTGTAACCTTTACACATACTCCACGTTTTTGTGGGCAACTAAGCTTTGTTGACTTGTTTTTTAGTGTATTGAAGATTGTTTGAAGTGCTCTAGATTTATTTGGTCGCACTTTCTTCTTTCTTCCTTTACGGATGATTTGGTTGATTGTTGGCATACTATATGTAGTTGTTAGTAGTAGTTCTTAGTGGGGCAGTTGGCAATCAGCAATGAGCAGTGATTGAGCCCTTCGGGCAGATTAGTTTTTGCGCCTTTTGGGCGCTAGGTGTTTCGCGGGGCGAAAACGTAATGTTTATAGGGGGCTGTGCGCCTTCGGCGCGCCCTGGGCTGATGCAGATTATACTAGTTTTTTGCTGTTTGCAAGCCAAATTATGATTCTTCGGCCTCTAGTCTTTTTCGATAAATAGCTCCTGCTGGAATTAGCTTACCGATGATTACATTTTCTTTGAGACCTTTTAATTCATCGATTCGTTTTGTTGTAGACGCTTCTACAAGTACTCGAATTGTCTCTTGGAAAGATGCTGCAGATAGCCAGCTTGATGTGTGCAAAGCAATTCTTGTTAGACCAAGAAGAAGTCTTTCTCCTTCAGCAGGTCGTTTCTTTTCTTTCGAAACTTTTGCGTTTTCTTCATCGAAAGCTAGTGCGTCGACAACCTCACCTGGTAGGAACCTTGTGTCTCCTGGTTCTGAAATTCTTGTTTTCGAGAACATTTGTCGGATGATGATTTCGATATGTTTATCGTTAATCGTTTGTCCTTGTGACGCATAGATGCTTTGTACCTCAGACATGATGTATTTTTGAGCAGGGTAGATGTCTGTTAGTTGTTGAAGCTCTCTTAGGTTGATGTGACCTGAAGTTAGAGGATCTCCAATTGATACCATGTTTCCAGTTTTAACTTTTAGAGTTCTGTTTAGAGGTACTGGATATACTTTTTCGATTGTTCCTGAGCTTTGGATAACGATTGTTGTTTTTGTGATCTTTTTTACAACACCGTTATATTCTGCTTTGACTGTTTGTCTTCGCGTTTTTCCTTTTGCAAGAACTTGTTCTTCTTTAACTTTGTCTCCTTCTTTTACTTCAACTTCGTATGTTTTGTTGATGTGGTAAAGCAGATCGATTGGTTCGTCACTTGAGATTTTTACTTCGTTGCAGTCTTGTTTGTGTGAGACTTTAACTTTACCTGCGATCTCTGAAATAAGTGCAGGTGATTTTGGGTTTCTTGCCTCAAACAATTCTTCAACACGAGTTAGACCTTGTGTGATATCTGATTCGTCAGCTACACCACCCATGTGGAATGTACGCATAGTAAGCTGAGTACCAGGCTCACCGATACTTTGTGCAGCTATAATTCCAACTGCTGTACCAAGTTCTACTGTTTGGTTTGAACCTAGGTCTCGTCCGTAACATTTTTGACATATTCCTCCTTGAGTTTTACATGTCATGATTGATCTTACGGCAACTTTTCCAATGTCGTGGTTTACGATTGTTCGAAGAGCTTCGTTATCAAGTTCTTTACCTGCTTTTAGTAGGACTTCACCTGTTTTTTCGTCTACAACGTTTTCTGCAAGTGTTCGTCCGTAGATTCTGTTTTCAAAAGCCTCACCAATCTTTTCACTTTCTTCAGTAGTGATGTAGTGCTTGTGTTTGTGTCCACAATCTACTTCTTTAACGATGATGTCTTGAACAGCATCCACAAGACGTCTTGTTAGGTATCCAGCCTCAGCAGTTTTTAGCGCCGTATCTGATTTACCTTTACGTCCTCCATGTGTCGCGATGAAGTACTCAAGAATTGAGAATCCTTCTTTCAAACTCGATTTAACTGGTAGCTCGATTGTTCGTCCGGCTGGATTCGCCACTAGACCTTTCATTCCACACATCTGTGTGACCTGTCCCCAGTTACCACGAGCTTGTGAATCGATCATGTAGAAGATGTGGTTTTCATCTTCGAAATTGTCGACCATCGCACTTGTTACATCGTTTTTAGTTCGTGACCAAATTTTGATTGTGTTGTTGTATCTTTCATCCTCTGTAACTAGACCTTTCCAGTATTGGTTGTTGATCTTTCTTACGATTTCAGATGCTTGATCTACTAGTTCTTCTTTTTCTTTCGGGATAGTCATGTCTGAAGTTGCAATCGACAATCCTGAAAGCGTTGCGTATTTGAATCCGATTTCTTTGATGTTGTCAGAAAGTAGAGCTGTTTCTTCAGGTCCACATTTTTCTAGACATTCAGAGATTAGGTTCTTAAGGTCTCCTTTTTTCATTACCTTGTTTACGTACCCAAGGTTTTCGTGAACTATTTCGTTGAATAGTACACGTCCTACAGATGTTTCGTGTATTTCTCCGTCGATTCTAACTTTAACAAGGGCTTGTAGGTGAACATTTCCAAGTTCGTAATCTAGGATAGCTTCTTTTTCGCTACCATAAATTCGTCCTTCTCCCTTTTTACCTTCGTGTACTTGAGTTAGGTAGTAACATCCAAGTACCATATCTTGAGATGCTGTTGTAATAGGTGCACCTCCAGATGGTTTTAGTAGGTTAACTGTTGACGCCATAATCTCTTTTGCTTCTTTTTGAGCAGATTTTGAAAGAGGGATATGTACCGCCATTTGGTCACCATCGAAGTCGGCGTTGAAGGCCGCACAAACCAATGGGTGAACTTGGATAGCTTTACCTTCGATCAGTACTGGTTGGAAAGCTTGGATACCAAGTCTGTGAAGTGTTGGAGCACGGTTTAGAAGAACGTAGTGTTCTCTTGTGATGTCCTCTAGGATGTCCCAAACTTCTTTTTTCCCGACTTGGATAAGTTTTTCTGCGTTCTTAATGTTGTGAGCGTATCCGTCCTCAATAAGTTTTCCGATTACGAATGGTTTGAAAAGCTCAAGAGCCATTGTTTTTGGAAGACCACATTGATGTAGTTTAAGTTTAGGTCCGATTACGATTACCGAACGTCCTGAGTAGTCTACACGTTTACCAAGTAGGTTTTGTCTGAAACGTCCTTGTTTACCTTTCAACATGTCTGAAAGAGATCTCAGCTTCCTCTTGTCTCCAGTGTTGAATACTGTTCGTCCTTGTCTTGCTGAGTTGTTGATCAAAGTGTCTACAGCCTCTTGAAGCATACGTTTCTCGTTTCGGCAGATTACCTCTGGAGCTCCGATTGCCATAAGTTTTTTAAGACGGTTGTTTCTGTTGATAACACGTCTGTAAAGATCGTTAAGATCTGATGCTGCAAATCTTCCTCCGTCTAGTTGAACCATTGGTCTTAGATCCGGTGGTATAACTGGAAGAACTGTCATCACCATCCATTCAGGATTGATTCCAGCTTGTTTCAAACTTCCAGCAAGTTTTGCTCTCTTGATAAGTTTTTTCTTCTTTTGTCCTGTAGCTTTTTTTGCTAGCTCTTGAAGTTCTTCTGTAGCTTTTTCTAGGTCGATCGATTTTACGATATCTCTGATAGATTCAGCACCTGTTCCTGCTTTGAAGATGTGTCCGAATTTCATCGACATGTCTCGGAATTGAATCTCTGAAAGAATAGATCCAACTTTCATTGTTCCTAGATCGTCTTTTGCTTGTCCGTGTTGCTCTTGAAGCTCTTCAACTTTCAATGCTGTCTCTTTTTCTAGGTCTGCTAGTCTAGATGTCTTTTCTTCTTCGCTTAGTTCTTTATCTTTCTTTAGAGCTTTTTCTTGGTCTTTGAACTCTTTTTGAATCTTTTTCTTGTAAGTTTTGAACTCTTCTTTTAGTTGCTCTTCTGCTGCAGTCTTAGCATCTTCATCAACGTTTGTAATGATGTACGCTGCAAAGTAAACAACTTGCTCAATTGTTTTAACAGGAAGGTCTAGTAGAAGTCCGATACGGCTAGGTGTCGATCTCAAAAACCAAATATGTGTTACTGGAACGGCAAGTTTGATGTGCGCCATTCTCTCTCTTCTTACGATTGATCTTGTTACTTCAACTCCACATTTTTCACAAACTACACCCTTATATCTTACTCTTTTGTATTTTCCACAATAACATTCCCAGTTCTTTGTTGGTCCAAAGATCTTTTCACAAAAAAGTCCGTCTTTTTCAGGTTTTTGAGTCCTGTAGTTGATTGTCTCAGGCTTTTTTACTTCTCCGTGTGACCACGAGAGGATTGTTTCCGGTGACGCTATTGATAGCGCAACTGCATCGAAAGTTTTGTATTTCATGGTTTTTGGTTAGTTTTAAATATTAATTAAAGTATGAATGTTGCAAATTGATGTATGAAGTAAACGTAAAACAGTATGTAAAGCGCTCCTTCAAATGTTGAAATGTGTCTGCTTAAACTTGAGTAAAGCAAAATGAAAGTAGCGACCGCCAAGAAAGGTAGTCCTACCGAGAATACAGGTTCTGCTGCAGGCAATACTGCGAACAGTCCTGGTATACCCATTACCATTGTGCTGTTGAATATGTTTGATCCAAATACGTTTCCGAGTACCATCCCAGCTTGTTTTTTTCTTGCTGCTTGGATCGAAACAACAAGCTCTGGTAGGGAAGTACCAAGGGCAACTACCGTACCTGCTATTACTGCTGTTGTAATGTTAAGCTTTGATGATATTTGTATGATTGACTCTACAGTCCATTCCGCACCGAAGTATATTCCAACTCCTGATGCAACAATGATTGCAGGGATGTACCAATGTATCTTGTTCTTCACGTCTTTTGTGTCTTCTTTGACTTTCTTTTCTACATCTTTTCCTTTTTTGTGATCGTGAAGTAGGTAAGCTGTATATATTACGTAAGACGAAACCATGATTACCGCTTCGATGAAAGTGAAAGCCCCATCTCTTAGCATCAGAACTAACAGCGCTGTGATAGTTGCTAAGATAGGTATGTCTAGGTTTGCATCCAGCCTTTTGTTGTTCAGTGCATTCTTTGATAGAAGTGCTCCTGCTCCAATCACAAGAAGAATGTTTGTGATGTTTGAACCTACCGCGTTACCGGCTACGATTTCTGGCTGATCTTTGAATACACTTATTAATGAAGTGATTAGCTCAGGCAGGGAAGTACCGACACTAACAATGGTTGCACCGACTATAAATGGTGAAATACCTAGTATTAGTCCTACTTTTTCGGAATAAGTCGTGAAGTAGTCGGCTGATTTAATCAGTACAGCGAGACTGACGATCATTATTCCGATCCAAATTGTGAGTGATAGGTCCATTTTAAGTAGTTTGTAGTAGTAGTGGTAGTGGTAGTGGTAGGGTTGTGCGCTGTCGCGCTAGTCGCGAGTCGCAGGTCTCAAGTCGCATGTCTATAGTCCAAGGTCCATGTCAATTGCGGATGGTGCCTTTTCTTCTTCTGTTTCTTCTTCTGATTGCTGACTGCTGACTGCTGACTCTTCTGCTGGTGTTTCTTCTATGGTTTCTTTTTCTTCTTCCTCTTCTTTCATCTCTTCGGTGGTGTCTTCTTCAATAGTTTTGTTTTTCTTGTCACTGTTCACTGTCATCTGTTCACTGTCATCTATTTTTCGCTCTTCATATGTCCCGTCTCCGCGTTTTTCAAGCATTATTAGATCTTGTACGATCACTTCAGTCTTGAATTTTTTCACACCTTCTGGCGTGTCCCAGCTGCGTGTTTTTAGGTATCCTTCAATATAAAGAAGTTTTCCTTTTCGGACATGTTTTTCACAAACTTCTGATAGTCGAGACCATGCAACTAGTTCATGGAATTCTGCCATATCATGTTGTTGTCCGTCAGATGTTGTCCATCTTCTGTTTGTTGCAAGTCCGAATGTGCATACTGATTGATTGTTGTCAGTTTTTCGTACTTGCGGGTCTCTTGTTACGTTACCGATTAGTATTACTTTGTTTACGCTTCGCATAGTTTAGTTAGTAGTGAGTAATGAGTATTGAGTAGTCTTGTTTTTGATTATTCTTCGCTCTCTTCTTCCTCTTCTTCTGCTGGTGCTGGAACTACCTCTTCAACGTTTCCATCAGCAGAGATAGCGATAGCTTCATCTTCTTTTTCGGCTTCGTCTGGTGTGTACTCTTCTTCTTCGTCGATATCTTGTGGTTCTCTTTCCATAAGGTCGACATCAAGTCCAAGACTTTGAAGCTCTTTTACAAGGACGTTGAAACTTTCTGGAGTTCGAGGTTTTTTGATAGACTCTCCTTTTACGATAGATTCGTAAGCTTTTGCACGTCCGTAAACGTCATCCGATTTGATTGTTAGCATCTCTTGAAGAGTGTGAGCAGCACCATAAGCTTCTAGTGCCCATACCTCCATCTCTCCGAATCTTTGTCCTCCGTGTTGAGCTTTACCTCCAAGAGGTTGTTGAGTTACTAGAGAGTATGGTCCGACTGATCGAGCGTGGATCTTGTCTTCGATCAAGTGGTTTAGTTTCATGATGTAAGTGATTCCAACTGTTGTTTCGTGGTCGAAAGCTTCTCCAGTTCGTCCGTCAAATAGTTGAGCTTTACCTGATTCTGGTAGGTTAGCTTCTTTTAGTAGTCTTAGTATGTCTTCATTTGGTACACCTTCTAGAGCTGGAGATGCGATTTTGAATCCTAGCTCTTTTGCTGCCCATCCAAGGTGAGTTTCAAGGATTTGTCCGATGTTCATACGACTTGAAACACCAAGTGGGTTTAGGATGATGTCTACAGGTCGTCCATCAGGTAGGTAAGGCATGTCTTCTTCTGGAACGATAATTGAAATTACACCTTTGTTACCGTGACGTCCTGCAACTTTGTCTCCAACTGAAACACGTCTTGTTTGTGCGACATCAACCTTTAGTTGTTGGTTAACTCCTGTAGGAAGTTCGTCACCTGCGCTTCTGTCGAAGATTTGTACGTTTACAACTTTTCCTCCTTCTCCACCTGGAAGACGAAGAGATGTGTCTTTTACGTCTCTAGCTTTTTCGCCGAAGATTGCTCTTAGAAGTCTTTCTTCTGCTGTAAGTTCTGTTTCACCTTTTGGAGTAATTTTACCTACAAGGATGTCTCCTTCTCTTACTGCAGCACCGACCCTTACGATACCTTGTTCGTCTAGGTCTTTTAGTTTTGCTTCTCCGACGTTTGGAATGTCACGAGTTACAATTTCAGGTCCTAGTTTTGTATCACGGATATCGATTGTGAATGTTTCGATGTGAACTGAGCTGTATCGGTCATCGTGCACAAGTTTTTCTGAGATAATTACCGCATCCTCAAAGTTGTATCCTTGCCAACTCATGTAGGCTACAAGAAGGTTTTGTCCTAGAGCTAGTTCTCCATCTTCTGTTGCTGATCCATCAGACAGGACAGCTCCTTTTTTAACTTTGTCTCCTTTTTTACAAACCGCTCTTTGGTGGAAACATGTAGCTTGGTTTGATCTTTGGTATACGTCTAGTTCGTAAGTTTTCTTTTTACCGTTGTCGTACATTACTGTGATCTCATTCGCGTCAACATAAGTAACTGTTCCAGCTCTTTCTGCTGTGATTACTTGTCCTGCACTTTCTGCTGTGATTTTCTCCATACCTGTTCCTACCACAGGTGATTGTGGCTTAAGTAGTGGTACAGCTTGACGTTGCATGTTCGATCCCATCGATGCACGAGTGTTATCGTCATGCTCTAGGAAAGGAATCAATGATGTTGTCACAGAGATGATCTGTTTTGGAGAGATATCGATGTGAGTTACATCTTTTTGGTGAGCTAGTGTAGCTTCGTTTTGTGCACGAGCTGCAACACGTTTGTTTACGAATTCTCCAACTTCATTTAGCTCTGAGTTCGCTTGAGCGATTACCAATTCCATTTCGTCTTCAGCATCGTAATAGACAACTTTGTCTGTAACGTACGGTCTTACGCTTACTTCTTTTAGGTCTTTGATTTTTTCAATTTCTTTTGCGATTTTTTCTGTGATTGTGTCTCCTGATTTTGCTAGTGATTTTCCTCTTGCTGTTTTGATTTCTCCTGCTGCAGTTCGTCCTACTAGTTCTTTGACTTTGTTAGGGCATGTGTTTGCTACTTTTCGGAAAGGAGTTTCGATAAATCCGTATTTGTTTAGCTTACCGTATGTTGCCAAGTGAACAACTAGACCAATGTTTGGTCCCTCCGGTGTAGCAATAGGACAAATTCTTCCGTAGTGAGATGCATGTACATCACGGACATCAAACGATGCACGTTCCCTTGATAGGCCTCCAGGACCCATAGCTGATAGTCTTCGTTTGTGAGCTAGCTCAGCAAGTGGGTTTGTTTGGTCCATGAACTGTGAAAGCTGTGAGCTTGCGTAGAATTCACGAAGCGCAGCTGTAATAGGCCTTGAGTTGATAAGTTGTGTTGGAGTGATTGTATCTAGGTCCATTACAGTCATTCTGTCTTTTGCGATACGGTCTGTTCTTAGAAGTCCAACTCTGAACTTGTTTTGTACAAGTTCTCCAACTGGCCGGATTCTTCTGTTTGCCAAGTGATCGATGTCATCTGGTGCCCCATCACCGTTATTTAGTTTGATTAGGTGAGTTAGGATTTCGATAAGGTCTTCTACTTGGAAAGTGTGGTATTTCTTCTTGTTTGGTGTTGTAAGTCCAAATCTTCTGTTTAGTTTGTATCTTGCAACTTCTCCCATGTCGTATTTCCTGTAGTCGAAGAACATTGATTCGATTAGAGCTTTTGCGTTTTCTGGTGTCGCAAGGTCTCCTGGTCGGATCTTCTTGTAAATGCTCTTGTATGCTTCGTCGACAGTTTTTGCTGGGTCTTTTTGAAGCGTTAGGAAGATAAAGTCTTCTGTTGGGTCTTTTACTAGGTGCTTGAATAGTTTTAGGATCTTTTCGTCTGTGTCGTATCCAAATACACGAAGAAGGCTTGTGATGTGGATCTTTCGTTTTCGGTCAATTTTCACTGTTATAACCCCTTTCTTGTCTGTTTCAACCTCTAGCCACGCACCTCTTTTCGGAATGATCTTTGCGCAGTGGTATTTTGGGAAAGCTGAGTTTTTTGAGAAGAAAACTCCTGGAGATCTAACCAGCTGACTAACTACTACACGTTCGATTCCATTGATAATGAAAGAACCTTTGTCTGTCATTAGAGGAATTCCGCCTAGGAAAACGTCTTGCTCTTTGATCTCTCCACTTTCTTTGTTGATAAGCTGTACATGAACTTTCAAAGGCGCTTCATAAGTCAGGTTCTTATTTCTACATGTCGATGGCATATGTTTCGGCTCTCCTATCGAGTGTTCTAGGAAGTGCAGTTCAAGTTTCTTCCCGGAGAAATCCGTAATAGGGGAGATTTCGTCTAGAAGATCTCGGATTCCTGTTTGCAGGAACCAGTCATAGCTATCTGTTTGAATCTCAATAAGATTCGGCAGAGGATAAGTGAACGGACTTTTTTGGAGGAATTTTCGTGGCATATTTTTTGTAGTTAGTAGTTGGTAGTTGTAGTGGTAGTCATTGAGCTCTTCGAGCGGGTTAATTAGGAGTAGCTTTAGTTATTTGCTATCTGCCCCTTGCTCTTTGCTGACTAAATAAAAAAGGAGCTATGGCATCAGTAAAAGCATGGTTTTCTGGTTGCTTTTACTATCTTCCATAACTCATTCATAAATCTGATAGCGGTGTTTTGACACCAGGGGGATTATACGGATAAATCTCTCGAAGTCAAACGGGAGTAGGATTTTGAGTTGACAAAAGCGCGCGATTGTCGTCTTGCGTGTTTTTCGCTACGGACCGTGATCCTCGCTACTTTGCTTGCAATAGGGGCCAGCTTCATTTTCTGTGAAATAACTCGATTTGTTTGCTATCTCAAAAAATCTCTTTATTTCTTGAAAATGCTCCTGCGTTTCGACGATTGCGCGGAATCGTCTCCACTACGGACCGCTGTCCTCGCTACTTTGCATACTTCTTTATAAACTCAATATTCTCTTTTAGCAGAGCTTTCATTTTCTCTTGGTCTC
>CAZRWH010000002.1:0-15895 GCA_964603905.1 uncultured Candidatus Peribacteria bacterium
GATTCGTGATTGAACAATATTCCTCCGCAAGCGAACATGTCGTAGCTTTCTCTATAGTTCATCGTTGCATAGTGTGCATATGCTTTTGCTACCCCATACGGGCTACGTGGATGAAATGGAGTTAATTCTGTTTGTGGTGTTTGACGTACTTTCCCAAACATTTCACTTGATGATGCCTGATAGAATCTTGCTTCCGGCTTCACCTCTCTTACAGCCTCCAGCATCCTGATAGCTCCAAGTCCTGTGACGTCTCCGGTCATTATCGGAGTTCGGAATGAAGATGACACAAAAGATTGTGCTGCTAGATTGTAAACTTCGTCTGGATCTGATTGTTTTATCGCTCTCACAAGAGAACTTGTGTCAGAAAGATCACCATCGATGATTTCGATTTTGTCCAATATATGTTGAATGCGACCGAAATTCGGTGTACTGCAACGCCTAATCAATCCATAAACTTTATACCCTTTTCCTAGGAGTAATTCTGCGAGATATGAACCGTCTTGTCCTGTAATTCCTGTTATTAATGCTTTTTTCATTTTTATTTTTTTATAACAGGTCAATATTACCTAGTTAGCTATTTTTTTGAAAGTCCAAGTTCTTTTGCAAAAAGCTTCGCTAATTGTCCCATTTCCTCCGATTCGTGCTCCATATCTTCCCATAATTTTTTGTAGTCTACAGGCTCTGACTTTTCCAGCACTGCTGATACCATGTTAATCAACTCTTCTTCGTCATGCTTATGATTTTTCAAGCATTCGTCTATCAATTTTGGCAACTCATAAACATCATTTACCCTTTTCACCATTGAAAGCTTATTAAACCATGTGTGACCGAACGTGATGACAGGCTTCTTTAACATTGTTGCCTCCAATCCAACTGTCCCTGTAATTGTTGTTATTAGTTTTGCGCTTTTTTCAATTGTTATTGAACTTGTGTTTGCATCGATCAGTTTAACGTTTGGGATCTGTTTTATTCGTTTGTAGTACCAATATGGTCTTGAGTGAATCATTTGCGGATGGTCTTTAACATAAAGCTTAAAGTGCACCGGCAAAGATTTTGCTACGCTTTCGATAGCACTGATCTGGTAGACATGAAATTGAGCGTGAAGCAATGTTGCGATCTCCGGATCAAGATGCAACGGGAAAAACGCGTAATCCTCTTCCCAATTCGGTTTGTCGTAAAGGTGTTTGTATCCGCGAATCATCCTTCCTAGCCTTAGTATTTTGTTATATGCAAACCAGAATGGAGAACTTATGACATAGTCCCCTTTTGAGTCTCGGTAATACTCACGGGTCTTCTTTATTAACCCTCCTATTTCCAGCATGAGGAATTTCAATTTGCCTATTTTTTTACTCTTTTCTTCCATGTAGCTTTCCATCCATCCATATCTTTTTTCTTTCTCTCTGAAGTCCTCTATCATTTTGACTGCTTTCTCCTTGTAATCGCTATTTTTTTTACCGGTCTGTATTTCTTCAAAAATTTCATATGCACTATTAAAACTGTCAAAACAGTTATCCGAAAGTATCATGTAATTCTCTAACCTTGTTACGTCTATATTTATTGTTTTTATCCCCATCTTTTTTGCTATCCCGTACATCAATAGCCCCGCCATCGATCCTATTGCCGAGAATACTATAACGTCAGGTTTTTCCTGCTCAAACATCTTCGTTATTGCCTTGGATTTGACCTGCAAATACTTCATCATTTGTTCATGTGAGCACATTGGTTTAAATGAGAAATTTGTTTTCGGCACACTCATCATTAAATGCCTATCAACTCCTATGTATTGCCATGCATTTGGCATTCCGTACTCCTTTTCAAACTTTTTGATATAGTCCAAATCAAGATCCACTTTTTCCGCTTCGTTATGCAGTTCATATTCCGATAAAATTGCTGTGTATTTTATATCTTCTTGTTTTCGCAAGAATGTTGTTGCGTATTTTGCATATGAGTAACAGCAAAACTCTTCAACGCCATATTTATTCTTAAGTTCCTTGGCAAGTGCATGCCCTAGAAACGCCCATCTTCTTTGCAGGTATAAACAAATTTTCATTTTTGTATTTGATTGGTAATTAGTTTTTCAAAAAAGTCCTCCCAATTTTTATAATGGAATTCTTTCGCTTTGGCTACAGCTTGAATCTGTAATTTTTTGTAGTATTCAATGTTGGTTGTCAGCTTGCTTATAGCTTCCTTAATGTCTTCTACGCTATCTTTTTTGACAATTATTCCTCCCTCTGAAGCAATCTCTGACGATCCCGTCCCCTCTGTTGTTATAACCGGCACTCCAGATGCCATTGCCTCCACCACTGTCATACCGAAAGGCTCTGGCCATCTTGCAGGATGAACAAAAATGTCCGCTTTTTTATAAAACTCTCGCAGATCGTTTTGCTTTTGCCATGGATAAAATTTAACTACTCCACTTTTATCCATTTTTTTTATCTCGTCTTCATCTTCACCTTGCCCTACTATGTTAAATTTCAATTCTTTTAATCCTTGGGCTGCCTTTACAAGCAGGTCAACTCCTTTATCTTTGGTCAATCTACCAACATATAATATGTTCGTAGGTTTGCGCCCCCTATCTTCTGAAAGGTCTAAATAACGACTTACGTCTACAAATGCCGGCATGAATTTTGCATTTTCCATGTTAACTCCGTGCTTCGTATAAATTCTCTTGAGCGTGTCTGATGCGCATGTAAATTGTTCTATTTTATTCGCCTGTTTTAATCCTATCAGACGCTCCCATTGTTTTATTAGAAACAACATCGTTTGCCCCCTCAATGTGTCTTGCCCTGCTCTCGTCATGCCCATCGATAGCAGGTAGTTATCGAAATGTGCAGTAATTGGTGTTTTTCCTCCTTGTTTTTTGTAAAGCCCTCCTCCAAAGAGGAAATAATGCCCATCTAAATGGAATACATTGGCATCTTTTTCATATTTCCATAGCAGTTTCGCTGTCTGTTTTCTAACATTAAAATAGTTAGACGACCCTATGTCCTCTTGGATTACTTTGTATTTGCAGTTTTCGATCCCAGCAACAGGTCTTGATGTAGTTATCATTTTGACATCATGACCTCTTTGCTGCATCAAGCGAGCTTTAAAGTCTATGTTTATGTTGGACCCACCTCCATTAACGAGGTTGAGTTTGGTTGTTATAAAAACTATTTTCATTTCTTCAATGATTGCAGAACCCGTCTAATTGTAACGTAAGGTCCTCTGTTTGTGATTCGACCAAATCCTAACACAAACCCTAGGTAAACCAAACCTAGCATCGACAACATAACTAGGTACAAAATCCCGTGCATACTCCTGAGATAATGATGAAACGGTATAGCCATTCCAATAGTTAGAGCTGCTGATCCTACAGTTATAGCTAACGAGCTTATGGTTTTGGTAATTTTAACTTTTACGACCTTGGTCATGTTTGCTATCACGTACAAAAATATTGCTACAAAACTTGCAATTACTGCGATTGCCGCTCCATCTGCTCCATATTTTGGAACCAAATATACTAGCCCCCCTGCAGTTACGATCACTTGAATTAATGTAACCTTGAACTGTATATCAAACCTCCCTATTCCTGTAAAAATAGGATCTGCCAACCTGCTAAACACGCCTATTGTCATCGCTACTACAAGAAGTTTTAGAGGGCCAACCATCTCTACCCATTGTTGCCCTAAAAACAGTGGCACTATTCTGTTCGCTTCAAATAGTAGTACCAATAAAAACGGTAATGAAATCAAAAGTGTCATATCTATCATTTTGGAAAGTCCGTCTTCAAGCTGCTCTTCTTTGTCCTGTATTTTTGCTATTGCTGGGAATCCAACTTTCTTGGTTATTTGCGATATCGTGGATGAAGGTATTATTGCAACATCACGAGCTTTTGAATATATACCCATACTTGCCGGCCCCAAAAGATACCCCAAAAATGTTGTGTCTATAATGCTAGATAAATACGTTACCGCGTTTGTCCCCATTATCCATTTGCTTTTACCTATTAATGATCTCAGTTTTCCAAATTGAAAATTAAATCTTGGCATGTACGGATAGATCACATAAGACATAATCGTACTAGACACATACATTGCTGTGTTTCCTGCAACCAGAGCCCAAACCGATGGACTTATAATTGCCCAAGTTAGTGCCACGACCAAGAACGATCCTTGTGAAACCATATCTCTTACAAAAATCTTTTTGAATTCAATTTCTTTAAAAACATATAACTGCGCTATATTCCCGAACCCCATTATGAACAAGAAAAATCCACCGAACCATATCACTGCTTCATATCCTTCAACCTGGAAAAACTGAGCTATCCACGGCGTACATGCAACCACAAGTATTAATAGTATGAGCCCCTTTATCACTTCAAAGGTCCAAATCGTATCTATATAATCAGCTGCATCTTTTTTCTCCTGGATTAATACCGTTGAAAAACCTGATGTCAAAAATGTGGTGGCTATCCCAACTACCAAAGTCGCCGCAATCATGATTCCATACATCTCCGGCGTCAGTATCCGCGCCAAAGTTACAAAGGTGATTATATTGATTATCCTTTGTACTATTAATCCATAAGACATCCATTTCGCGCCATCGATTGTTTTATCGAAAACTGTTTTTTTATTGCCCATTTATGCCAATGTCTTCGTTAAGTAAAATCTTTTTTATCTCTTCAATCGAAGCTTTTTCTTGGTCTTTTGTATTGTATTCTGACCTCACAGTATTCTTGGCTCCCGGGTAGGTCGCTTCATATTTATAATCTTCCATACCCAAAGTTGGCGTGATTATAAACATGTCATCCGTTTCTAATGCATACTCAACTTCGTCTGCACTTAGCAATTTTTCATAAATTCGCTCTCCCATTTTTTTACCAATGATATCTATCTTGATGTCTTCCGGCTTGTATCCAGCTTGTGGGGCATATAAATCTATCAATGCTTGAGCCATATCCATGATTCTCAGAACTGGCATCTTTAGTATGAAGATCTCTCTCTCCTGCATCATAGTGCAAGCCTTGAATATCAGTTTAACCGCATCTCCAGTCGACATGACAAACCGTGCCATCTCTTCATCTGTAACTGTTACTGGCCCTCCTTTTTCTATCTGCCTCATGAAAAGAGGAAGAACAGATCCTCGTGAAAAAAGCACATTCCCAAATCTGACAAAGGCAAATTTAGTCTTCTTTTTCCCTTTGTAAAAATATGAAGCTAGCATTATTTTTTCCGCAAGAAGTTTTGTACATCCCATTACATTCGTTGGCGAAGTTGCTTTGTCTGTAGATACTCCGATTACTTTCTCGATATTGTTCTCGAAAGCACAATCGATCACGTTTTGAGTACCGTAAACATTTGTTTTTACAGCTTCAAATGGATTCTGTTCACAAGCGAGAACATGCTTGAGCGCAGCAGCATGAAAAACAATATCCACTCCCTCCATAGCCAAGCTAAGCCTTTCTTTGTCTCTTATGTCCCCTATCAACCAACTTATTTCTTTGCGGTTCCCTAGTCTGTGCATTAAGTCAAATTGCTTGCTCTCGTCTCGACTAAAAACTCTAATTTGTCTCGGCTCATATTGAAGTAATCCTTCAACAATTTTCGACCCTATCGACCCTGTCCCACCTGTTACCAATATTGTCTTATCTTTAAATTCGTTTTTCATGTTTTTTCAGTATTGTTATTAGTGTTTTCGTTATGTGCTTTATGTCTTTTTTTGTAAGCCCAATGTAAAAAGGCAGAGCCAAAGCATTATAGCTCACGTCTTCACAGATAGGAAAGTCACCTTTTTTGTATCCAAACATTTTTTTGTAAAAATCGAATAGATGTATTGATGGAAGGTATGGTTTCGAACCTATCCCTGCTTTGATTAGGTCTTTTATGACGTTGTCGCGTTTTATTTTTTTATTTAGTAACTTAACGACATACACAAACCATGTATTGTTATTGTCTTTTGCGGTCCTAGGCACGGACAGCATATCTCCGTATTTTGAGAGCTCTTCTTCGTAATATTGTGCGATTTTTTGACGTTCTTTTATTAGAAAGTCTAGTTTCTCAAGTTGCGCTAGCCCGACAGCCGCACTCATCTCATCCATTCTGTAGTTATAGCCTAGGTACTTGTGATCAAGCCACTGCATATTTGGACTTCGTCCTTGATTTTTTAAGCTTTTACAGAGTTCGTATGTCTTTTTACTGTTAGTTATAATCATCCCACCTTCACCTGTCGTCATCTGCTTATTTGGATAAAAAGCGAAAACCCCAGCTA
The DNA here is from genome assembly GCA_964603905.1 of uncultured Candidatus Peribacteria bacterium. Taxonomy (GTDB): domain Bacteria; phylum Patescibacteriota; class Gracilibacteria; order UBA1369; family UBA12470; genus CAZRWH01. The sequence goes on from CAZRWH010000002.1 coordinate 6,250, forward strand.
CTCCAAATGTCCCTACCGGTTTGCCTTTGTAAGTTGCAAGTATCGATTCGCATGCATCTTCGATTATCTTTAATTTATATTTGCGCGCTAATTTCATGATAGGCGCCATGTCTGTCGACTGGCCAAATATATGCACAACCAAAATCGCTTTTGTTTTCTTGGTTATTTTCTTCTCAATCAGGGCTGGATCCATGTTGTATGTAACTGGATCAATATCTACAAAAACCGGTTTGGCTCCGACGTAAAGTATGCTGTTCGCAGATGCGACAAATGAGAATGGAGTTGTTATCACCTCGTCGCCTTCTTTTATCCCTGCCGCTATTAGTGAAAGGTGCAATCCTGCAGTTCCGCTACTGACTGAGCAGGCGTATTTTGCTCCTGCTTTTTTTGCAAATTTCTCTTCAAACTCTTTGTGTTTTGGCCCCAGACTCAGGTATCCAGATTTAATTACATCTGTTACATATTTAACTTCTTTTTGCGTAATATGCGGTTTTGCAATTGGGTATGTTTTGGTCATTTTGCAGGGTTATTTTATTTGTTTTGCAGGGTTTCCATAATATACACCTTCTTCTTCAACGTTTTTTATAACGTTTGAGCTGGCCCCTATTGTTACGTTGTCTCTAACATCAACTCCGTCAATTAACACTGATCCTATCCCAATAAAACATTCATTGCCTATTTGCACTCTCCCAGCCGTTGCTACTTTGGGCGCAACATGACAGTGGTCTCCAAGAAAGTTGTCATGCTCGATGACACACCCATTGTTGATTATTGTGTTATTTCCAATTTTTGTTCCGATGTTTATGTACGTTAGCGCACCTATGAATACGTTTTCTCCTATTTCTACATCATCCTCGATAACTGCTGCAGGATGTATTGCATTTACGAACTCGAAATCTTCCTTTTTCATGTCGATGTAGACTTGTTTTCTTGCCTTGTTATCTCCAATTGCGACAATAAACTTTGAGTCTTTGTATTTGCTAGCATCGGCTATTCCGCCAAGCACATCATCTCCTGTTTTATTGTCGTCCAGGAATCCTTCTATTTGATTTTGTGGATCTTTTCCAAGTACGTTTTTTGTAACCAACCCCTGTTCTCCTTTCCCGACAATTATTATTTTAGGCATATGTCAGTTTTTTAAGTATTAGATTCGGTTTTTCTATGTTCTTTTCGATTGCGGATACTATTTTTTCTGCTGTTTTGCCATGGCCATATGGGCTTTTGGCTTTTTTACACTTTTCACGGAAAGATTTTTTGAGTGCTTTTGTTATTGCATCTTCTATTTTTTTTGCATCATAAGGAACGCTTATAACATTCTCGCCTCTTTCACGCCCTTTTTGCCTGTCTCCTATATCGATTGTCGGCAATTTAAGGCATGTTGATTCTATTACTCCTGAGCTTGAGTTTCCAATCATAACGTCTGAGTGCCGCATTAGATTAATATAAATTTCGCGTCTCAGGTTTTTAAATACGTTCTTTTCACCCTTGATTTCATCTATTATCACTTCGTTCCCTGTGTCTGAATTTGGATAAATTATTATTTTTTCTGCATCAAATTTCGATATTGCTTTCAGTGTAGGTTCTATCTGTTTCTTTATGGTTGTTTTGGATAATGTTTCCGGATGCTGAACCACTAGGAACCATTTTTTATCTTGATTCAGATTGAGTTCTTTTGAAAGCTGTTTTTTCGAAATTTTTGGGATACTCATGATGCTGTCGATACCCGGAGCTCCTGTATTAAATACTCTCCATTTTTCTTCGCCAAGTTTCAAAATACGATCAAAACTTTTTTTTGATGCTGCAAAGTGAAGATGCGCGAATTTTGTAATTGAATGTCTTATGTATTCATCAACAACGTAACCCGTAATATCCCCTCCATGTATATGAGCCACCGGTATCTTGAGATGACCGGCTACAATTGCTGCCGCAAAAGGTTCGTCGCGATCTCCAAGTACCAAAATCAAGTCTGGCTTTGATTTCTCGCAATATTTTTTTATGCCTTTTATCTCCTTGGCAAAAGCTGTGAGCATATCGTCCCTTGACCCTACTTTTACAACCTCCTTCAGAGGCATCTTGTCCGATTTTATCTGCTTAATCGTGTCTCCATATTTTTTTAGAGTATGCATCCCGGTAGCGAGCAATTCTACTTTTAGTTTTTTGCTCTTTTGCATCGCCAGTACAACAGGCTTAAGTAGCCCATACTCTGCTCTCGTACCTGTTACTACTAGCACTTTATTCATAATCTTTTTTTGTGATTAGAGTATCTCTTTTGAGGTCTCTCTTTGCTTTTTTACCGACTATGTTTTCTATCTCCTGTGGAGGCATTCCTGTCCCCGGTCTTTTTATTGTGAGGTTTTCTTTTGTAAAAATTTCACCTGCTTTTATCTCTTCACACGTGATTATACTCTTTCTTACTATATTTTTAACCTCTGTCTCTTCTACTTGTATTTCTTTCTTGGATGATCCAAGCATTTCTTCTGCATTTCTAATCGATTTTACTAAGGCTGTAAGCTCTGCCGGCTCGATTGAAGCTTTGTGATCTGGACCTTCCATATTTTTGTCTAAAGTAAAATGTTTCTCTATCACACAAGCACCCAGAGAAACCGCTAATGAACTAGCTAGAATTCCCTCGCTATGATCTGAATATCCTATCGGCAGTTGCAACTCATTCTTCATCGTTTCAATCGCTCTCAAATTCAGCGAGTCATGACTTGCCGGATAATTTGACGTGCAATGCAAGAGTGTAAGCTGACTATTAATCTTCAAAATCTCAGATGCAGCGTTTTTCACTTCATCCATGTCTGACATCCCTGTAGAAACTATCATCGGCTTCCCTTTTTTCGCGACGTGTTTCAGGTATGGAATGTTGGTTATTTCTCCTGATGGAATTTTAAAAATTGGCATGCCTATCTCTTCCAAAAAATCTGCATCTTCTTCAGAAAAAGGGGTTGAGAGAAATAGGATACCTACTTCTTCACAATAATTTTTCAAAGTTTTGTGATCTTCTTTTGAAAGTTCCAGCCTTTTTAGCATCTCGTATTGTGATTCTACTCCATCATTTTCTTTTTGATACTCGCATTTTTCTGCATCTCTTGTAACCAAATTATCAGCATTGAATGTTTGGAATTTGATTGCATCAACTCCTGCTGACTTGGCAATTTCGATCATTTTTTTTGCTGTTTCCAGGTCTCCGTTATGATTAACTCCAGCCTCTGCGATAATGAAAACATCTTGCGTGCCCTGCACTTTTCGCCCCTCCAATGCCTTTAATGCATCTATTAATCTCTGGTCATCTGCAAATGAATGCGGGTACTGTTTTCCACCATTTATTGCGTCCAAAAACAGTTGCATCTCCTCCCTGTACATGTCTTCTGTCGTAACATAGTTCTCTTCTTTTTCTCCTTCTTGCAATTCGTATGTCTCAAATTTGTTTTTTGATTTATTGAAAACTTTTATCTTGTAATCCATCCATTCCCAGTCCAGTGAGCCTTCTGTTCCTACAAGTCTAAGTGTGCGAACAGGATTTCTTGATATAACGTCGATTGTGAAAGTCCCTACGGCATCATTATCAAATTTCACTACCGAAGAAAATAGGTCGTCCGCAGACATATCAAGGTCCGAAACTTTTGCTGCATATCCTAGGACTTCTTTCGGCATGGCTTTCAAAATATGAGTTAACCAAATCAACTCAAACACATACATCTCTCGACACGCACTAGTCTCTTTTTGAGCGAAATAAACCTTACGATAATCTTCCCAAGGATGCCAATCTGGCAAATATTGCCCCATGTGATAATGGAACGAAAGAGTCTCTCCAATCTCTCCGCTATTTACAATTTCGTTGATCTTTTTAATCGCTGGGAAATATCTAAAAGTACAAGATGGCGCCGCTACGAACGATCCGTCCATCATCTCAAATAATTCCTCATACCCTTCGTCTGTCGTTCCAACTTCAACAAAAAAATGCTTGCGCTGTTTCGCAGCATCCAAAAAATACATGTGGTGCAAATTTGGTGGAGTTGAAATAACGTAAACGTCTGGGTTCCATTCTGCTTTCGCTTCCTGATAAGAAGTAAACGTTTTTACTCCATATTTATCGCTTGCTTCCTTGCATCTCTCTTTTGACAAATCAAATCCAGCAATATCTTCTTCTTTTACTCCGCAAAATAACAGGTTTCTGATCCTTCTTTTCCCCATCGACCCCAATCCTATTTGCAAGAATTTCATAACTCAGAATAAAGATTATTTTTGTGATCTTTTAAAACAGGTACAGCCTCCCTAAAACTTTCTACCGTACTTTTGTCTACAGTCGCAACCCCAAAGTCCTCATCCGCCCCCATCTTAACAAGCAGCTCGCCACCAGGAAGATACACTGCAGAATGCCCAACAAACGACAATCCTCCACCTTCACCAGTCCTGTTGACCCCCACGACATAACCTGCCAAATCTAGTGCTCTAGCGCTCAGTAATCTGTCCCAATGATCAATTCTAGACTCAGGCCAATTGGCTATTATTATTGTGATATCAGGCCTTTCTTGGCTCAGCGCTTCAAATAGCCCAGGAAATCTGAGGTCGTAACATATAGCCAACGCTACTTTGAATCCTGATATTTCGAAGGTCGTTATTTTATTTCCTGGCTCAATATGATCTGTTTCATTTAGAAAACTAATAGTGTGTATTTTTTGGTATTTTGCGGTTAATTCTCCATGAGGATTTATACACATTGCCATATTGCGCCCTTTATTGGGGGTGCCACCTTCCAGTGTAACTCCAAAAATGATGTTCAACTTGTAATTCTTGGCAAGTTCCTTGAAGAAGCTTACGGTTTCACTGGATTTTTCATGTTCAGCTACATCACTTATGCTCATTGAAAATCCTGTCAGCGTCATCTCAGGGAACACAATTAAGCCCGCACCTTCTTCTGAGGCTTTTTCAATTAGATGTTTACACTTCTCTCGATTCGCTGGTTTGTCTTCCCAATCTATATCAAGCTGAGCTAAGGCAATTTTCAGATTTTCCATTATTAATTGTATTTTCTAAATACAGGTTTAACGCATTCTCCTATTAATTTTTCTTCTAAATCCTTGTTCTCGAGAGCTTTTTTGAGTTTTTTGCATGCGTAATCCCAGGCTCTTTCGGTTTTTGCTATCTCTTTTTCTCCATGCGATAAACTTTGCGCAAAATAACCGTTGAACAATATCCCCTGGCTTATAATCTCTTGCAAGAAGTATGTCTTAACTTGCCACATTGAGTATTCCCCTTGCTCTGCGAAGGAACATGCCAATCTGCAATCCCGGTCACCAAACACATGAACTATACCGGCCAATCCGTTTTTTTCTGCTACTTTATTAAGCCTTTTACGAATCTGTCCTCCGATAGTGTACAGATGTTTTACTACTTTCTTGTCTTTTATTTCTTTGATTGTTTCGATTGCGGCACTCAAAGCATGATTTTCTGCTCCGTGTGTTGTGGAAATCAAGAATGTTCTCTCGTGATCACCGTATATTGATCCTTTGTCCATTATCTCTTTTTTTCCAGCCAATACAGCCAATGAAAATCCGTTTGCGATACCTTTCCCGTAAGTTGCAAGATCGGGCACAACATCGTAAACGTGCTGAGCGCCTTTCAAGTGCCATCTAAACCCAGATATCATCTCGTCCAAAATGAACACCGCTCCATTCTTTTTACATTCTGCCTGAAGTTTTTTTAGGAAATCGTCTTTTGGCTCTACCTCTGTTGCTGGTTCCAAAATCACACAAGAAATCTTGCCTTTGTGCTTCTTGAACATATCTTTGACGCTCTTGATATCGTTGAATCGAAATGAAACTGTCAGCTTTTGAATTGCTTTTGGTACTCCTGCCTTCATATTTGTGCTTCCAATAAACCAATCATCATAACTAAAGAATGGATGATCTTTACAGATTGCAACCAAGTCTCGCCCTGTGTAAGCACGCGCCAGTTTTACAGCAGCTGTTGTAACTGTCGATCCATTCTTTGCGAACTTTACCATCTCAGCACATGGAACTTCTTTTTTGATTAACTTTGCCAAATCGATTTCCAATGTAGCTGGCCTCGTATAATTAGCTCCAAGGTCTACTTGTTTTTTTACCGCATCTGCAACCCTTTTATATCCATGCCCTAGTGTCGTGGATCGCAGTCCCATTCCCCAGTCTATGTATTTGTTCCCATCAGGATCCCAAACATAAGCCCCTTTCCCTTTGACTATAAATCCTGGAGATAATTCCGGGAACTGATCATCCCCTTTGCTATATGTGTGAGCTCCACCAGGCACCAATGAGTGAGACAGTTCTCTCAGTTTTTTTGTTTCTGTAAATTTCATTTATTCGAAATTATTAATTTTATTTGAAATAGTATTTAATTTTGCAAAAAGCTCCTCCCCAACCACAAAATCTTCCGGCTCATCAAGATCAATTGCTCTCCATCTCGGTATTTCGTACCCAACCACTCCATCAACAAGAAATGTCTTTTTCTCCAGCAAAACATCTGTCTTAATCCCGTAAATCATACAACCATCTAGTTTGTAAGTTGTTTCTAATTCTTGTCTGTTGCTCGACTTTAAGAATTCATTACTGCTAATAAGACTCAGCCTGCTACGTTCATCTTTTGTAAATAAAAGCTGTTCAGTTTGACAAACACTAACCACAGCATCTGCCTCTCTCTCGAACATTAGATCTAATGCTGCATCGATGTCCGACGGCAATCTAAACGGTGATGTTGGTTGCAGGAGAACAATATAGTCAGGCCTCTGATCTAAATTCTCAATCATGTGCACAAGCGCATCCATAATTGGACTTTTGTCTTCAGCCATCTCTTTTGGCCTCAGGAATGGAACTTCTGCGCCATGCTGCTTAGCAACTTCCGCTATCTCTTGAGACTCTGTCGAAACAACGATTTTTGTTATTTGTTTAGACTGTTTTGCGTGATCTATTGTATGAGCTATCAACGGCTTACCGCCGAAATCTCTAATGTTCTTGTTTTTTATCCCCTTGCTCCCTCCTCTGGCCGGGATTATTGCTAAGATGTTCATATTTCCAAGTTTGTTTTTGGTTTGAAGTCCAGAATTTTCTCAGCTCTGGAGATGTCTGAAACTGAATGTTTGATATCACCAGGCCTTTCTGGTTCATTTACAACGTTGGCACTTATCAGTCTTGCCAAGTCGTTTATTGTTATTGCTTGCCCCGTACCTATATTCACGGGGAAGCTATCTGTTTTTGTGCACAAGGCTTTGATGTTGGCATCAGCAACATCAGATACATTTACAAAATCCCTGGTCTGACTGCCGTCGCCAAATATTTTTAGTGGTTTGCCTTCTGAGGCAAGTTTTTTAAAAATTGGAATTGCAGCTGCATACGGAGAATTTGGGTCTTGCCTCTCTCCGTAAACATTAAAATATCGAAATACTGTCACATCAAGATTATGAAGATGTGAATAGGCTTGGCAGTAATACTCTCCTAGCGCTTTTGAAACTGCGTATGGGGATAGAGGCTTAATAGGTTCTTCTTCTGTGACTGGCAAGTTTTCTGTATCGCCATATACGGCACTCGAACTTGCGAATGTAATTTTTTTGACTCCATTTTTTTGAGCTGCCATAAGTACATTAAGTGTTCCTTGCCCATTTACGGCCATAGTCTCTTGTGGATTTTCGATAGACTTTGGGACCGATATTTGCGCTGCGTGATGTGCGATGTAATCTACCCCTTTTGTTGCTTTCGTTAGTGCTTCTAAATCTGTTATGTCCCCTTCCACAACCTCAATCTTGTCTGCTATATGTGCTATGTTCTCCTTTTTTCCTGTGCTGAAATTGTCGAATACAATAACCTGCTCGCCTAGAGCGACAAGCTTCTGCGCTATGTGAGACCCTATGAATCCTGCTCCTCCAGTTATTAAGTATTTCATAGGTAGTTGTAGTTGGTAGTGGTAGTTGTAGTTATTGAGTTTCGCCGTTGGCGAAACATTTATTTTTTCCTAAACACAAAGAAGTATCCAAGCGTGTATTTATTCCCCTTGTGTCTTCCTCTCGTAAATAAGTTTAAAATTTTGTCCATGCAAATCAATTTCACAACAGCTATAACTCTCAACCATTTTGGCATCAGCATAGCTATGTTGTATAAGCCTGTAGTAAATGGCCCGATCCCCATGCTTTTCATCTTAATTTTTTCGTATCCATTCTCTTCAAACAGCTTAATAATTGCAGACTTGGTATACCTGAAATAGTCGTTTGGATCTGGATGAAAAGGGATCAAAAATGGCACAGATCCAATAAAAACTCCTCCTGGCTTGGAAATCCTTGCCGCCTCTTTTATAACATTCTCGTATCTGTAAATATGCTCCAGAACATTTAGGCAAATTATTGTGTCGTACTTTTCATCTTCTATTGGGAATTCTTCTTCTAAATCCAGTTTTACTACTTTGTCATCACTCGGATCTAAGTCTGTATATGTAATTTCGCATCCACCACCCGTAGACATGAATCTGTTGTAACTCATACCTGAAGATTTGCTTCCTAGGTCGATTGTCTTGCCTACGATTGGATTCTTCCCGGTATATTTTTGTAGTTCCAAGTTCATTAGAGTTCTTGGAATTGTTTTTCCTCTTAATGTTTCTTTTAGGAGAGTTTTTATCATTTTGTTGAGTACCAATTTATAAATTTTTGCATTCCTTCCTCAATCGACACGTTCGGACTGTATCCTAAAAGTTCTTTTGCCTTGTCTATATTGGCGTACGTTATCGGCACATCCCCCGGCTGGTCTGGATACTGTATTATTTCTGCTTTTTTATTGAGTATCTTCTCAATTGTTGAGATAAAATCACTTAGCATTACTGGCTGGTTATTCCCTAGGTTTATAACTTCGTATCCAAGCGGTTTTTTTGCTGCAGCAACAATGCCATCGACTATGTCAGAAACGAATGTGTAATCACGCTTTGTACTTCCATCTCCAAATCTCTTAATCGGCCTTCCGTTAGCGATTGCGTCTGTAAATAAATAAGGTGCCATGTCTGGCCTGCCTGACGGACCATAAACTGTAAAGAACCTTAAGCAAGTTGTGTTTAGGTTAAATTGCTCATGGAAATATCTACATAAATTTTCACCTCCAAGTTTTGTAGCCGCATATGGGCTTATAGGCTTAAGAGGCCATTGCGTTTCGGTGAAAGGAATTTCTTTTGACCCTCCATAAACTGACGAGCTTGATGCAAACACAAAATTCTCGACGTCACGTGCCGCTGAAAGCATGTTAAGCGTTCCATTGATATTCACGTCGTTGTAAAGCTCAGGATCTTTTATTGACGGCCTAACTCCAGCCCTTGCTGCCAGATGAATTACGTGTGTTGGCTTATGTTCTTTAAATATCTTGTTAATACGATCTTCGTCACGTATATCTGCCTTAATAACGTTAAGTTCTTTTGCGTTTTTTTCTTTTATTCTTGGATCATAATAATCATTAAAATTATCAACACCCACAACATCGTGTCCTTCTTCGAGCAGTTTTAAAGATGTATGCGAACCTATAAATCCAGCCGCACCTGTTACAATAATTTTCATGCGTATATTCTACCTTCCAATCGACCTATATTTAAAGCCAAGTTTTTTGACTTCAGCCGGTTTGTATATATTTCGTCCATCACA
>CAZRWH010000002.1:15995-28604 GCA_964603905.1 uncultured Candidatus Peribacteria bacterium
AGTCTTAGTTTTTGAGTTTGGTTAACCTCTTCGGTTGCCTCAAGTATTAAGAATTCATATCCGTTATCTTTCCCTGTTTGAATGAAAGCTTGTACATCTTTTGGGAAACAACTTCCTCCGTATCCAATCCCAGCGTGCAAGAATCTTGGACCGATTCTGTCGTCTAATCCAATCCCTTTAGCAACTTCTGTAACGTCAGCTCCTACCATTTCGCAGAAATTAGCAACTTCATTAATGAACGATATTTTTGTTGCCAAAAATGAGTTAGATGCGTATTTGATTATCTCTGCACTATGTACGTCTGTGAAAAGGAGAGGTCTTCCTGCACGAACTAGTGGCTGATAAATTTTCTCCATTATTTCGCGAGTCTTTTGGTGCCCTTTTCTTACTCCAACTACAATTCTATCTGGATTCATAAAGTCTTTTACAGCAGTCCCTTCACGCAAGAACTCTGGATTGTCTACAACGTCAAATTCTTGTTTTCCTCCTGATGCTTCTTCAATTACATCCCTTACTTTTTCACTTGTTCCAACAGGTACTGTTGATTTATTAACGAAAACTTTAAATCCGTTAATGTGCTTTCCAACAGTCTCCGCAACCTTCATAACCGCTGTTAGATCAGCTCTGTGATCTTTGTCTGGAGGTGTACCAACAGCACTGAAAACTACTGTTGTCTCCTGTATCGCTTGCCTTGCATCTGTTGTAAAAGTTAGCCGTCCTTCTTTGTAATTTCGTTTTACTAATTCAGTTAATCCTGGTTCATAGATAGGAATTATCCCTTCTTTTAGTTTTGCTATCTTCTCTTCGTCAATATCAACACAGACAACGTTGTTTCCCAATTCTGCCAAACAAGTACCTGTCACAAGCCCAACATATCCTGTTCCTATTACTGAGATTTTCATATTTAATTTTTGTTATTAAGCGTGGAGAATTTACCTCACAACCTCACTTCTGTCCATAGATCAAATGTGGTCTTTCTTGGTAATTCAAGTATAATACTCGCGTTTTAATTACCTGTTATGAAACAGCTTTCGGTCATCATACCGGCCTACAACGAGGAAAAAGTAATTTTTAAAAACCTGAAGCAAGTTGAATCTTATTTAAAAAGGAATTTTGATAAGCACGAAATTATTGTTGTAAACGACGGTTCATCTGATAAAACTGCCGATGAAGTTAGAAAATTTGGGAAAGCAAAACTTGTTACATACAAAAAAAACCGAGGGAAAGGCTACGCTGTTAAGAAAGGTGTTTTTAGGGCTAAATACGAGCATGTACTTTTCATGGATGCCGATCTTGCAACACCCGTTTCTGAGATCAAAAGGTTTGTCCCGTATGCTGATGACTTTGACGTTGTGATCGCATCACGAATGCTCCCTGATTCTGAAATAAAGTTAAAACAACCTTTTATACGCACCCTTCTTGGGACTACAGGCAAAAAAATTGTTAAATTCTTTTTGCTCGGCGACATAAATGATAGCCAATGTGGCTTCAAACTTTTTAAGCGCGATGTTGCAAGAAGACTTTTTGGCGGACTCACGATTGAACGCTGGGGTTTTGACTTCGAAATTCTTCACTCTGCGAACAAGCTAAGTCTCAAAATCAAAGAAGTGCCTGTTATTTGGTACTCAATGGAAGACAGCAAGCTAAAAATGACTGACTATATTACGACCCTAATTGATCTAATAAAACTGCGTCTTCGGCTGTTATTTCGTAAATATTAAACCTCACAACTCCAGAGGCATTCTGGATCGTATAGACCGGTGATATCCCCGGAATTATTTGGTGTTTTGTTATGAGATATCCATCAGTTGGACTCTCTAAAAATTCATCAAGTTTCATACTTGTATATTTCTCTTCGTATTCACCTTCGAAATAACTTTGTTTGACTGTGTGTTGAATATCCAAATAGTACTGAACCAACATCTCGGAACTCATGTAGTTATCCAGATCCAAAATCAGTGTAGGGTTATCCAAGGCTTCTACATAATCTGCAAGTTCTTGCCATCCATAACTCTCAACCCATGGTCGTGTCGATCGTGAATAATGATAATCCAAAGGTTCGATTGTTAGAGTTTCCCCCTTGTTACGTCCGCTATCTCCCCACTTGTCTGCTACTGCATATGTATTGGATATGTTTGTATTAAATGCAAAAAGCGCGCTGTACGAAACTAATGCTAGCAATACGATTGATCTTTTCAGTGTAAGTTTCTCAAGCATTACTCCTGTAAATAAAGCGAACGGTATTGTTAGAAACGGCAAGTAGTAAGCCCTCACTCCGCTGTATGAGAAGAACACTAGAGACACCATCAAAAATATTAACTGTATTGTGACTGCATCTTTTATTTCTGATTTCTTAAGCTTCAAAATCGCGTAAATCGTTGCAACTATAAAAACTCCAAATATCCATAACGAATATTGATCTATAAGAAGTTCGAACATCGTCCTTATGCTGTCCAATAATGTGTATCCTGCACTATGAGACTTCTCTGCTGTATATCCATATGGATGATAAATTCCGAAAATCCTTGCAAAAAATATATCTAAATTACCTCTGGTTATATAGGCACCGACATTATAAAAAATCACAGGTGTAAATACGGCTATTGCTGCTGCGTAAATTTTAATAAGTTGCGGCCATGACTTTCGCGATCTAAGCAGAATAAAAATTAGAAAAACGCCTCCAACAAATCCAGCTACTATCTTTGACAAAAGCAAAGCTCCCAGAAATAATCCCGAAATATATGCGTACCGATTTTCTTTGGATTTTATTAATTTTAATAAGAAATAAATCGCAAGAATTACAAAAAATGTAATAAAAACCTCTCTAAGAAAGATCCTACTTGTCCATATATGATAGTTAGAAACTGCCATTATTAACGCAGCTATAAACCCTATTCGTCGACTAAAAAATTCGCGGCCTAACAGATACAGCGCCAGAACGCAAAGAACACCAATAAACGCTGGGCCAAAACGCACAATCGACTCCGACATACCTTCAAAACCATTTGGATTGAGAATCTGCATCGAAAAATGATTCAAAAATGATGATAATGGCGTGTGATCCTGAAATGAAAGTAAATACCCATTCCGCCCAGCAACAAAACCATCAACTAAATAATAAGATCTATAACCTATATCGTATTCGTCACCGTTGAGATCTGCACGCCCCAGGCTAAGGAAGTTCATTATTGTTGATACAAAAAGAATCGTACCTACCAAAATAGATTCGATTGAAATATCCAAACTTGGCATTCGAAACCATTGAGTTTTTCGTCTTCGAATCAAGGCTATCAATATCGTTAGCGCTGTAAGACCCGTCAACACACACATTCCTAACATCAGATGAGGGCCATATATCATCTTCGCTGAATTACCTTCTATCGCTGCAACTATTATTGCTGCTGGATATGTCATTAATATGCTAAATCCCGCGCTCATCAGAACTCTTTCAAACCATTTTATCTCTATTTGTCTTGGAAAAAGTGCAACCGTCAAAGGGTACCCACTCAAAAAGAAAATAAAAGGTATTCCTATCATCCATCTCAGATATTTCAATCCTTCAAAATTTGTTACTGATATTAATATCATCCCTATAATCAGTACCACTAGAAGATCTCGATTTTTTTGCATAACGTAATTTTTTGATTTTTTCTTGCTTATTTTAGCTTGCGAAAACCCTTTTGGCTATGTACGATTGAGCGCGTAAAAATCATCATGAGTAGCAGAGGGAAACGGCCCGATGAAGCTACAGCAACCAGCGCAAGCGCAAAGGTGCTAAATCCGTCCCTGCGATGTAGGGGAAGATGACACAGCTAATGCTAAAAGTCTTCCTTCGCAGGGAGACTGTTTTAAATTAAAGCTCTTAACCACCAAAAAAATGGCAACACACCTATTCACATCAGAGTCCGTCACAGAGGGACATCCGGATAAAATTGCGGATCAAATCTCTGATGCGATTCTTGACGATCTTTTCCGTCAAGACCCTATGAGTCGAGTAGCCTGCGAAACTGCAGTTAATACTGGACTTGTAGTTTTGTTTGGAGAAATCACCACAAAAGGGTACGCAGACATCCCGAAAATTGTCCGAAAAACTATAGAAAGAATCGGCTACGACGATGCGACTTATGGTTTCGACCACAAAGCCTGCAGCGTAATTACAGCTATCGACGAACAAAGTCCAGATATTGCGATGGGAGTTGATACCGGAGGAGCTGGAGACCAAGGAATGATGTTTGGATTTGCTGTAAACGAAACAGATGAGCTCATGCCAATGCCGATCACCTATGCACACAAACTAACTATGAAATTGTCTGAGGTGAGGCGATCAAAAACACTTGGTTACCTTCGCCCAGACGGAAAAAGCCAAGTCACAGTTGAATACGAAGATGGCAAACCAAAAAGGATCCACACAGTTGTAATTTCTACTCAACATGGACCTGAAGTTGAACAACCACAGATCAAATCTGACATTATTGAACATGTGATCAAACCTGTTTGCGGTGATCTTCTTGATGAAAACACAATCTACCACGTCAATCCAACTGGAAAGTTCATCATCGGTGGCCCTCCAGGTGACGCCGGTCTAACTGGACGAAAAATTATTGTTGACACTTACGGAGGAATGGGACGTCACGGAGGTGGAGCTTTCTCTGGGAAAGACCCTTCAAAAGTTGATCGAAGTGCAGCTTACGCTTGTCGTCACGTTGCGAAAAACATTGTAGCAGCAGGTCTAGCTGACAAATGTGAGGTTCAAGTTTCTTACGCTATCGGTGTCAGGGAGCCTCTTTCTATTTTTGTTGAGACTTTTGGAACTGGAAAAGTGTCTGACGAAATTATTGCGAATCTCATTCGTGACAAGTTTGACCTTACCCCTGCAGGAATTATCGAGAAATATCAGTTGCGTCGTCCGATATTTGAAAAAACTGCAGCTTATGGACATTTCGGTCGTAATGATGCGGACTTTACTTGGGAAGCATTAGATATGGTTGAAGTTCTTAAGTCAGCTATTTAAGAAGAATTTTTTATGACAAATTTAATCAAAAGGCATGCTTGTTCTTTATGTGGAAGCACCGATAAATCTTCTTTATTGTCGAAACCTTTCTTTGATGAATCAGTTTGGAACTTTTTGGAAACTTATTACGAAAATCGTATTCCTAAAGAAATTTTTAAAGGGGAAGTTTTTGAAATTTTTAAATGCCAAAATTGTGGATTTATATGGCAGGCTGGTCATTTGAATGAAGCATTAATGTCTGAATTATATGGCTCATGGATTTCCACAAAAGATAGTCTTGCAAAAAAACAAAACAACCTAAATGGATTTGCTTTTGGTTATGTTGCAGAGGCATCAGCTATCGCCTCTTTAATCAAAAAGGCCCCTTCAAGTATTGACGTTCTAGATTTCGGAATGGGCTGGGGTTATTGGCTGATGACGGCAAAACTATTTGGGTACAATGTTAGTGGGTTTGAAGTTTCTAAAGAGCGCATTGAATTCGCAAAAAACAATGGCCTTGAGGTTATTTTAGATTTAGCAAATAAAAAATTCGACTTTATTAATGCTGAACAAGTTTTTGAACACGTCGATAATCCGCTCCAAACTTTGAAGGACTTAGTTGAAACTCTTAATCCAGACGGTGTTATCCGCATATCTGTACCAAATGGAGCGGACATTGAACGAGAGTGCAAAAAATCAACCTGGAAGGCTTCGAAAAACGCTATTCATCCCCTAGAACATATTAACTGTTTTACTCATTCGTCATTAAAGACTTTGGCCAAAAACGCTGGACTTACTTTTATTAAACAGCCTATTCTCTCGGGCCCTAACTCTGGAATACTTGGCTCCTTGAAATCTTATATTGGTCGTTTCTACAGACAACATTTTGGGACTGTCCTCTATTTTAGACGTTAAGTATTTATATAAAAAAAGCCCCGCCGAAAGGCAGGGCTTTTTTGTTTACTGTATTTCTAAGCACTCATTTTCTCTAGATGCATGTCTGTTAATTTATTTACAACTGCACTGTCTAATGGCTCATTGTCCCTTTCGTTAAGTGGATTTAGGATTAGAGGATTACGATTTCCTTGCGCTTTGTGCTCTGTTGTAGCGCTGATGTATTGCTGCATATCTCCTCCAAATCTTTCCATAGCAATCCATACCGCCCACTCTTCAAGAGTTAATTTGCTATCAGTTCTACTTGGGAAGTTACCAAAAGGATCTCCCGTACTAATACGGTTCAATACATCTGCAACCCTTGCTTTGATCGCATCTCCTTCTGTGAACGTTTCGTTTTCAAGTCCGCCTTCTGGCATTTCACCCTTAAATCTTTTTAAGGCGATCAATACTGCGTGGTCTTGAGCTGACATAAAATTTTTGTCCCTACTGACGCTTCTTTTTTCTGGTGTCATTTTGAATTTGATTATTGACAAAGAAGGGTATTTTACATGTTTTGACGAATTAGTCAAGCCTTTCTCCTATGCCGAATCGTATAACATGAACATTGCTATGAGATCCATATCTTCTAGCAGTTTTTCGTAATCCTCTTTTGGATCGATTGGACCTCTCTCATGAAATGGCTCCAAAGAGTAATATAGCGTAACTCCTGCGTTCCAATTGCCAACAACCCTTACTCCCCAGTTAAAATTTGTTGTTCTAGATAGATCGTCTAATGTATGTGTCAAATCTATTAACTTCCCATGATCCGCTGGTTGGTGAAAAAATATTCTTGGCAAATACGCACCATGTCCTTCGCATCCTCCAAAAGTAACCAGCCCGTGATCTGTAAGTACTTGGCATAGACGAACCATTCGCTGGTCATCAATGTGGAGTTTCACTATCAACTCTCTGTACATTTGGATTGCTTCATCAATGTCTTTTGGAAGAGCATCGCGTGCTTCAAGATTCGCTCTTAATGAATCCATCCTTGATTCTAAATTGTCTAAAGTCATAGGTTAGCTGTTTTTTGTATTTTCATACCATTCTTTGTATCGCTTCGCGAAGTTTGCGCCGTTGCTTTCCACTATTAGGAACTCTATTTCATGCGCTCTTTGGTGTGAGCCGCGTACGATTTCTTCGTACTCATGGATTACACAAGGGCGTCTAAACTCCTCTGGCACTTGATCTTCAATAATGCAAATTATTATGCTTCCACTTATTAAAGCAGATTTAAGCAGGTCTCTATTCCCGAAGCTATACAAAAGTTGCACTTTCTCAAGCACCTCAGGTTCATAAACTGCAAATGCCCCTCTCTGATACGATTGTTCTGCTGGCAGGTCTGCGCTGTTGATTAACAGATATGGCACAACTATGCTATCGTATCGAATTGTCTTAATACTCTTTTCTTGTTTTGCCTTTTCAAACAGGTCGTCTATCTGCCTGGCCCATTGTGGTGTTTGCGGTGCTTCCCTCATGTACAAATTTCGAAATAGTTGTATTTTTTATATCATTAACCTGTTCTTGTCAAATTTTGCTGCTTGATTTTCGCCTGTAAACATGCCATTATGCTCCCCTTTAAAACAATATTTACAAATGGTTGATAAGTTATCTGCATGGTTTGACTCCTCTGAAAGTATGAATATCGACAATCCAGCTCCATATGATGGACCTCCTTTGCCGGATTTGCCGACAGTTGATAGAGTTGGAGAGTGGATAATGAATGGCAATGCGGATACTCAATTCCACGATAAAGTAAGATCGTTCGAAGAGACTGCCATCTCTGTAAACCAACTTTTGGAAGACTAGTGCCTGTTAAGGCTTGCATTTCAAACCTGGAAATGGGATTATTTGCGTTGTATGAAAACAAACAAATCCCAAATCGGTCTTGTCATCCCAGCCTTCAATGAAGGCAAGGTTATTGGTGCCGTTCTTGAGAACCTCAAGAAAAATGGCTATGACAACATAATCGTAATTGATGATGGGAGTTCAGATAACACCTATGAAATTGCCAAGAATGCAGGCGTTAATGTCCTTCAACACAGCATAAATCGTGGGCTTGGTGGAGCACTTGGAACAGGTTTAGCAGCAGGTGTACGCAAAGGTTATGATGTCGTTATAACTTTTGATGCTGACGGACAGCATGCTGTTGCGGATATCGAACGTGTTGCAGCTCCAATTTTGCAAGGGAAATATGACGTTGTGATTGGCTCTCGACTAAAAAACCATGATGGAATGCCTTGGTATCGTGTCATGATGAATATGGTTGGGAATTTCATTACTTATGCTCTTTTTGGAATCTGGTGCTCGGATACTCAGTCTGGTTTGCGTGCTTTTTCTCTTGATGCTGCACGACAAATTCAGATACGGACAAACCGAATGGAAGTTAGTTCAGAGATCATTAGAGAAATTGGACGCCGTAATTTAAATATGAAAGAAGTGCCAATTAAGGCTATTTATACAGACTACTCTCTCTCAAAAGGGCAAAGTCTGTTTACTGGCGTCAAAACCCTTTTTAAGCTAATCTTGCACCGTTTAATGCATTAAAATGACATCAATTCACTTCATTATTTCAGTTTTCGTTATCTTCGCTATGAGTCGCACATATTTGCGACTTAAAGAAGGCAATATGAATACGCTTTCATTCGTTTTTTGGATGATAAATTGGATTTTGGTTGGAGTCATAGCTTTTTGGCCTGGCGTTACTCAACAAATTGCTGAGTTTCTTGGTATTGAACGTGGAATTGACGCGATTGTTTATTTTTCAATCGTTCTGCTTTTCTATCTGATTTATAGATCTTATGTAAAAATTGAACACCTAGATCAACAGATCACCAAGGTTGTTCGCAACGAGGCTCTTAATGAATTCAAAGAAAAGTAAAATTATTTTTGTTACAGAATATTTCCCGACATCAGAAGATGGCGATATTTCTGGTGGAGTTGAAGCAAGAGCTTTTTATATGGCGCGTGAAATCGCCAAAAAAGCCTCGATTAAAATCATCACCTCCTGGAAACGTGGCCAAGATCGCATTTCAAAAATTGGTGACATAGAGGTTCTTCGTGTTGGCCCACATCACGGATACTCAAACAAAGGAAGTTTCGTTTCGCGGGCTCGTTTTTCTCGAGCAATTTACAAGGCTCTCATTCAAGAAAAAGCTGACGTTGTTGATGCCTTTAATTTTACATCATACATCCCAGCTTACCGCGGTGCTCGCAAAATAGGTGCCAAGGCTGTTGCCACTTACCATGAAACATGGATTGGCAACTGGATTTCAAACAAAGGTCTGGCAACAGGTCTAGTTGGAGAAATTCTCGAGCGTAAAGCCCTCAATCTTGACTGGGACCAAATACTCCCAGTCTCAACTTTTACAAAAAATCGCTTGCAGGCTGTTGGCGTCAACCCACAAAAACTACACGTCGTTCCCAACGGGGTTACTCTCTCAAATTTTCAAGATATCCCCTCAAAAAAAGGACCGACATTTCGCATAATCTCCGTATCGCGTCTCGTTAAAACGAAACGAATCGACACTCTTATCGAAGCTATTAGCATATTAAAAGATGAAAACATCGAATGCGTAATCGTTGGTGACGGTGACCAAAGAGGAAAGCTCGAAAATATGGCTACAGAGCTGGGCATAGCCTCGCATATACAGTTCCGTGGCCGTATCCTCGACAACGCCGATGTAATCAGTGAAATCAAGCAATCTCATGCTTTCTGCCTCCCTTCAGCAGTTGAAGGCTTTGGAATAACCGTTGTAGAGGCTATGGCATCCGATATCCCAGTAATATGCTCAGACATAGCTCCGCTATTGGAGCTCACGTCTAACGGCAAATATGGACTTAATTTTGCGTTGGGAAATGCTAATGACTTAGCTAGCAAAATATTGGAACTCAAAACCAATGAAAAGACCTATAGTTCATTCCAGAAACATGCGACATCCCGCGCAAAAGAATACGACTGGAAGACTATCGCTGATGGATACCTTAGGGTAGTTGGTAGACAGTAGTTGTAGTGGTAGCCTTGGTGTTTCTGCTTAAGCATAAACATTTATTTGTAATGGTGCTCTCGCGAGCGTTGCTCGCTAATAAACAAAAAACCCCCCGCCGTGAAGGCGGGGGGTAATTAAAGTTCTTAATTTAACTTAAGAATCTAAGGATCAGAACTAGCTGATAGTTACGTAAGAAACTGGCATTCCAGGAACTTTGTAACCATTTAGCCACTCTGCTCTTGTTTCACCGTGTGTTCCAGACTGTACACCGTAGTCAGACCATACAAGACCTGTAGATGTGTCGTCGTTTTCAACTGATGACATGTAAGCATCGTGAACGTATCCAGCTACTGTTTTGTATCCAAGGTAAGAAGTATCTGGTTTAACTCTTACACTTAGAGACTCGTTAGCTGTAGATCCGTCTGAGTCGTAAACGTCAGCGTAAACAGAAAGTGTTTTGGTGTTGTTAGCTCCAACGATTAGACCACTTGTAGTAGCACCGTCGTCAGATCTTAGCCAGAACCTAGCTGTTCCGTTTCCATCTACGTAACAACCAGTACCGATAACTGAGTCTTCACCGTATTCTTTGATGAATAGAGGTACTGTGCTGTAAGTGTAGTTACCTGGGTCGTTACAAATGTATAGAGATGTAACTGCTGTATCCGCTGAGTTAGAAAGACTGTTTCCAGCGTTACCACCAGTGTAAAGACCTACTGCAGAGATATCTAGAGTTACGAATTGTAGAACTACGTCTTCGTTCTCGTGAGCTGTTACAGAGAATCTGTAGATTTCTGAATCCTCACCAGGAACTAGAGATAGAGATCCTGCGTTAGCAAGAGTTGGGATTGTTCTGTAGACGTAAGTTACGTTTGTAGCTGTAACGTCTGCAACACTTGTTTCTGATACAACCTCGTTTGAGCTTACACCTTGTGCTTCGAACTCTCCGTTAGAATCTGCATCTTTTGTCAGAAGGATCATCCATAGTTGATCGTCTGAATCTGCAGGACCACTTCCTTCTAGGGCGTGATCGTTAACAGTGATGTAGATTTCCATGTTTGCGTCTCCATCTTTTGGAACCGCCATTCCAAGGTCTTGGAATGTTACGTATGTACTAGACATAACCATTGTTTCTTCTCCGTCTAGAGTAGATGGAGCGTCAGCTGAAGTTGGGTATTTAACTTTAACTGAGTAGATGTTGTCAACAACGTCTGCAGGATCTGCAGCAACACCAGCTTCCTTACCGTCAGCTGTTAGTGTTACGTCGTTAACTGTCCAAGCTTCGTCAGCAGCTGAGAATTTTAGTCGTCCAACTAGAACGTCTTCCTCACCTGTAGCAACGATTTGGTTGCTGATAGAAGTAGCTGTGTTTTCAACAACTGATAGAGTTCCTGAGTCAGCAATTGTCATTGCAACTGTTGGAGCGTTAGTAACAGTACCGTCTGCATCATTTGCAGCAAGTCCTGTTGCAGTAACTGAGTTACCTTCTTCATCAGTAAGAGTCATTGTAGATGTAGAATCTGCCAAGTCGACATAAACTGCATCGTTTGTTCCTCCGAATGGAGCTGATGTACTTACGTTACCGTAAATGTATAGAAGCTCTGTGCTTCCTGCTTCTAGATCCCAGTTTAGACTTGAGAATGTAGCAAGACCTGCACTAGAGAATGATTCTGTAGAACCGATTTGTGTTCCGTCAGCGTCTTCAAGCCATAGGCTTGTTACAACGTTTTTGATTAGAACACTGCTTTCCTCTCCTGCTGCGTATGTGTTGTCCACGTTAGCATCGATGTAACCTGTTACAACGATCTCTGACGCGTTAACGTCCATAGCTGTACCTGTAGTCAATGCAAATGTAGCAAGGTTAACTTCGCTACCTTTAACGATTGTGTCAGATACTGGTGTAGAAGCTAGAGCAGTTGTTACTGTTGCAGCTTTTACAGTCATTGCGTTACCACCAACTGCTGCTGATGGAACGATATCTGTGATGTACTCGTTTGTATCTGTATCTTTGATTCCAGCTGATGTGTCAACTGCATCAAGGCTAACTGTGATTGTATCGTCAGCAATAGTTGCTTCGTTAGCAACGTCACATGTAAATGCAACAATGATACTTTCTCCAGCATCCATTGTCCATGTATCTGTGAAGTCTAGATCTTGGTCGTTAGAACCGTCGTTGTATGCTAGCTCTTGTGGCCCCATCAGTGTTTGAACGATGTTTCCTTCTTCATCTAGCTCAACAAGTTTGAAGTCTGTGTAGTAAGCTTCTGTAGTAGTATCAAGATCTGTACCTGTAACTGAAAGGTCAAGGTGTCGGATTTCAACGTTTCTCTCAGTTGAGAAAGTCATTTTGCTTAGGATGACGTCTTTTGCGTTGATAGCAACGTCAGTCGCAGCTGGACCGTCGTGAGAGATAGTGAATTGACCACCTAGAACTGTAGAGTAGTTACATTCGTCAGAACCTCCGCCAGTACATGTACCACCGTCGTATCCTGTGTCATCAACTTGAGCTCCGTATCCGTAAACAAGTCCTTCTGCTACTAGATCTGTAGTTTCTTCGATGTAGATTTTAATTTTATCATCAGGATCAGCTCCTGCTCCGATGTCAGCTGTAACGTTGAAGGTTTTAGAGTTACCTTTTCCGATACAGAATCCGTCTGCTGTGTAACCGTAGTCATCACAGTCGTAAGTACCGTCAACTAC
>CAZRWH010000002.1:28704-60957 GCA_964603905.1 uncultured Candidatus Peribacteria bacterium
CTAGGTTTAGAGATCCGAATGTAGCTTCGTTGTCGTCACTTGCGATAGTTTTACCGCTAGTTAGACGCTCAGCTCCATTGTAGATGTATAGGTTAGAGAAGTCTGAAGATGCTCCGACTCCAGTTCTGTGAACTGTAACTCCGTCAAGCTCTACGTCTCCTCCGTCAGCTGTGAATACTAGGTTAAGCATGTCAACAGATGTAGCTCCTTTTGGAACTGTTCCACCTGCAACTTCGTCACCCATTTCAACTGTCAAAGTTCCAGCGTCTGATTCTTCAACTTCTTCTTCTGTCTCTTCCTCTGTTTCTTCTTCAGTTGTCTCTTCTCTTAGCTCTGGGTTTTGACCGTTAACAAGCATTGTAGCTGCTTCAGCTCTGTTGATGTTGTCGCCAGGACCGAATGTACCATCATCGTAACCGTTTACAACACTGTTGTTGTAAGCTGTTTCAACGTATTCGTAGTACCAAGCTGTGTCATCCATGACATCGCTGAAGTGTGGTGCACCATCAGTGTTCATTTCTAGTGCTGCAGCCTCAACAACCATTTTCGCGAATGCCGCGCGGTTGATGTAGTCTCCAGGACCGAATTCACCTGTTAGGTCACCGTTTTCGTCTGTATATCCATTGACCACTCCATGCTTAGCAGCTGTGTTTACGTAAGTAACGTACCAAGCACCTTCTGTTAGGTCAGTGAATCCAGCGTCGTACTCTTCATCTAGAGCATCCTCTCCTAGATAAGCCAAGACCATCATCTTAGCTGCCTCAGCTCTGTTGAGGTAGTTAGCAGGATTGTAGTTTCCGTCGTCGTCACCTGAAACAACACCTTGTGCTGCTAGGTCTTCTACGTCAGCGTAGTACCACGCGTCCGCATCAACGTCTGGGAAAGTTTGCGCTTTAGCGATACCTGCGAAGCTCATTGTAGCGAGCAATGCAACCATGCTAAGAACCGCAATTGACCTACGAAGTGATCGTAGATTCAAAGAAATATCCATACGGTTTTTCCGGTTAAGGGATAATTTATAAGAAATATATATATTAAAGTTAGTTATTGTTTTTGTTTTCTAACTTTGTCCGTTCTATTCCGTTCTACGTGTTGTCAAAGGGCTTATATAAAGGTTGTTGTGCGTATCACTATTTTAAACTGTTTTTCATTACTGTTGTTTCACTCTTTCGAGTGACAGATTTCTGCTTTGTTGTGTCAATTTATTTTTTCGCTTTTCAACCTGTTGCGTCGTCGTGTATAATTTAGGGTTTATGGTAGTCCCAACGGGACTCGAACCCGTGTTTTCGCCGTGAGAGGGCGATGTCCTAGACCACTAGACGATGGGACCTAGATACTCACTACGCAACGGGAGGCAGACTTGGCTTGTTTTGACCTTCTGCTTCCTACGTTGATTTTTCTGGTTTGCTAAACCTCGTGGATTGTACGAGAACCCAAACCCTATTTCAACTGTTTTTGGCTTACACAAGCCGATAGCGAGGTTTTTTGTTTTGACATTTTCGTGTAACCTACACATCGCGAATAACCAAAACAGCACATCCCAGGTCAATAACAGACCAATAAAATGAATAAGCCTATATTTCGACTATACATAGCCTGCATTCAGCCGTTCAAAATTGACTACACACTTTGCGCACAGCTTTTACACCTTTTATGAACGACTTTTGCACATTGATGTTCATAAGTTGACTAGTCACCGGCCTCCTGACTACCTTTCGGCTATACATTTCGACTATACAACCCCTGCTTTGAACCTTATGCATGCCATTTTTAAAGCCCGCCGGGTTATCAACAAACTTGAGCTTTACTTTCCGCGCGTTTGTTGTATTATTTCGTTCGAATGTTTAAAACTTGCTAATTTTTGCGTCAGTTCTTAATATTGGCCTACTATGAAAGACTTATACGAAATACTTGGAGTTTCTCGCGATGCCTCTGATTCAGATATCAAGAAGGCTTACCGACGAATGGCTCAGAAATACCACCCTGACAAAAACAAGGGCGACAAAGAGGCTGAATCTAAATTTAAAGAAGTAAGCCAAGCCTATGAAGTACTTGGTGACAAGCAAAAGAGATCTCAGTACGATCAATTTGGATCAACAGGAGGACCAGGAGGCGGAGGATTTGATTTCAACAATTTCCAGCAAGGCTTTGGAGGAAATGGATTTGCAGATATATTTGAAACCTTTTTTGGTGGCAGTTTCCGAGGAGGACCTCAACAGAAAGGACCACGCGCTATACGAGGAGGAGATATAGAATTTGAACTTTCATTGAAATTCGAAGAAGCAGTATTTGGGTGCGAAAAAACATTGGAAGTCGTGAGAGCTGACAAATGCGAACACTGCAATGGAAACGGGGCCGAGCCAGGCAGCAAGATAGTCACCTGTACAAATTGTAACGGGACAGGACATATTCGAGCCGTAAAACAGACCATGCTAGGCCAAGTTAGCACATCTAGAATCTGTGACCGATGCCGAGGAGAGGGCCGCATACCTGAAAAACAGTGCTCGAAGTGCCATGGATCAATGCGTACACGTCAAAAATCACGAATAACCGTCAAAGTACCAGCAGGCATCGAAAACAATGCCATAATCAAACTCTCTGGGAAAGGAGAGGCCGGTATCAACGGAGGAAGATATGGAGATCTCTACCTACACGTCCGCGTACTGCCAAGCAAAAAGTTTTTCCGTGACGGAATCAACATCCAATCGGTTCAAGAAATCGACTTACTCCAAGCCGTATTAGGAGATCAAATCAAAGTCTCTACCGTACATGGCGATGTAGATCTCAAAATCCCTGCGGGGACTCAAAATGAGCATGTTTTCACCCTAAAAGGATACGGCATAGCCCCTGCAAATCGAAACACTCAAGGGGTTCACCAGGTGAAAATTCACGTCAAGGTCCCTAAAAAACTTTCTGGCAAAGAAAAAGACCTATACAAGCAGCTTGCAGAGACGAAAGGCCTTCAGCTTAATGAACAAACGGGGATTTTGAAGAAAATACTTAAGTAGTGGTAGATAGTAGTGGTGGTTGTAGCAATTGTGTTTTTAGTTGTCATCACACCACAAATGTAATAGGATTTAGTTTGAAATTAAAACAAATATATGGACGTACGACTTTCTTGGGATTTATTTATTATCGTTTTCTTTTCCGTCATTATCGCTTACAGCTTTATTATAGGGAAAGATCGGACCTTAAAAGTTATCATCGGCACCTACCTAGCGATCCTGACCTCTGACGGCCTTGGTAATCTTTTTGAGCAGTACCTTCTTCCTACAATCCCTTCTCTATCGGGCGAAGATGGCGATCAGGCTCTAATTTTGATGAAAATAATCGTATTTATTGTTGTTATTGTACTGATTACGATAAAAGGAGGATTCACAGTCCATGTGATGGACGACAAGTCGACGATGGCGCGAATTATGGCGACTTTTGTATTTGGAGTATTAAATGCTGGACTTATTGTTAGTACTATTTTGGTGTTTATTTCGGGCTTTTCTTTTGTGAATGGCTTTTATGGAATGATGTCTTTTACCAGCCTCTATCAGGAGTCAGAACTGGTTAGATTGATGGTAGATAACTACAATGTTTGGTTCTCATTGCCAGCCATTGCTTTTGTTGGAATTAGTATTGCTGAGGCGGCAGAGTAAAATTCCCTTGCAGTCTGGGGGCAATATGAATAGAATAGGCCTGCTCCTTTTTCGGATGCATTGAAAATTAGGGTCAGTAGCTCAGTTGGTAGAGCAGCAGCCTTTTAAGCTGACGGTCCTGGGTTCGAATCCCAGCTGACCCACCAGAATGGTATTTTGGTCGATAGGCTCTTACACTAGTCAAGACACGTTTTTTCGCCTATCGCCAAAATTTGTTGTTACGATTTGTGTTTCCACTTTGCGGAAACGGCTCCTGCACTAATATATACGTTTAGTCGTTAACAAAATTTTTCGTGGTTCTCGAAATGTGTTTCCGCTTTGCGGAAACGGCTATTGAGTGGCATCATCCCAGCTGACTCGATAAGCTCTTTTTGACAAACCCACGTTTATTTATTAGATTGAGGTCCTTTATTAACCTTAAAACATGCACCTCCGCACGCTTGACGCTCTCAACGAATTCCTTCCTGAAACAGCAAATGACCGCCCTGATAACGATCCACACATGAGGTGCTCAGCATGCTTCGTAGAATTCCTACACACTGCTGAGTTAAACGCATCTATCCCTTCCAATATCGAAGAAGATTTTATAGCTAATATGGAATTGCAGACGTCTTATCTAACCTTATTAGCCGAAGCCCTCTATGACGCCGACATGTCTCTTCCGGCAAACCAACAACTTCGGGATGATGCTGGAGCTATACTCGAACACATGCCCCAACCTTTCAAAAATAAAGCTTTTGCTGCTGCAGTGGCAAAACATATGGAACTTAACAATTCGCAAATGTCTACGCCAAATTTTGGCACTTTTGCAGATTCAGCAAGCGCAACATCTACAGAATTTGATATTGACGCTGTTTGCGCTCGAATTGCAGCAGGCGTATCCCCGGAAGAAGAAAAGGCTATTTCTTTAAGACTGGATGCTTTAATAACAGGGTGCTCGTGGCAAGAGTGCGTTGCGAGAGAAGAAGTTTTTGGACGCAACAAAGTGTCCGCCACAACAAAAGCTATTCTCCTCACATTGTCCAGCTAACATTCGCCTTAAACAAGCCACAAACTTGGACTTGATTAATCATTGTTTTTGATGCATAATTCCCTACTCAAACAACATATTCATGGTTAATCAACTCATCTCGATAACGGAAGCGGCTGACCTAGTCAACAAATCAACACAAACGATTAGACGACTAATCAAGGCTGGCGCGGTAAAATATAGACGAAAAAAGACTGCTCAGGGCTTCAATTACATGATCGACAAGGCAAGTTTGCTCGACCAGTTTGGTCTTTTGCCTACTCAAACCGAACAGGCTCCACAACAGGATTATGACTACCCAAAAACCGTTCAACATGTTACAGAAACCCCGGTCTCTTCTCATCAGGACACTTACCATGCGCCAACTCCTCAAAACGTACCTGCTCAACAGGTAGTAAAGGAAGTTGCAAAAGGACCGGATTACAACGAGATTATGGACAAGCTACTTGAGCAACATCAATCAGACAAAGAGAAACTTTTTCAGATTATTACTCTCTTTCAAAAACGAGTTGAGTCTCTTGAGCAACAACTTGTTCAATTGAGCGCACCTAAAAAGTGGTGGCAATTCTGGAGGTAGATTTTTTACAGACTCATGCACTAATATATACGTTTATTCGTCTATAAAAAATCTATGACGTTGCTTGTGGTGTTTTGTTTCACAAAACGTTTTTGATTTCCTCGGTAACTCCTGGGAACTTGGAGATGTTGTTTCTGAACGCATCGGCCAGTTCGCCTGCCTTTTTGTCGTAGGCTTCTTTGTCTTGCCAAGTGTTTCGCGGGTTTAGGATTTCACTTGGGACGCCTGGGCAAGATTTTGGGATTTTTAGATTAAAAATTGGATGCGTATCGTACTCCACATTGTCGAGATCGCCGTTAAGGGCGGCTGCAACCATTCCGCGGCTGTGCTTGATCTCCATTCGCTTTCCTACCCCATAAGGTCCTCCTGTCCAGCCAGTGTTGATTAAGAAAACCCTTGAGCCGTGTTTTTCGAGTTTTTCCCCAAGAAGCCTTGCGTAAACCATTGGCTTGAGTGGCATGAACGGCTTTCCAAAAAAGGAAGAGAATACAGCCTGGGGCTCATCGATTCCACGCTCTGTTCCGGCAAGCTTGCTCGTATAACCAGAGATGAAATGGTACATCGCCTCAGTCTTGTCCAAACGACTGATCGGAGGCATCACGCCAAATGCGTCGGCAGTAAGGAAAATTACAGCTGATGGATGTCCACCCATACCACTTTCTACCGCTCCTGAGATGTAATCGATAGGATATCCGGCACGGCTATTTTGAGTCAGAGATACATCTGTAAAATCGAACTCTCCCTTCTCGCTCATTATCACGTTTTCTATGACAGTTGCGTACCTAATCGCATCGAATATTTGAGGCTCTTTTTCTCTTGAAAGATCTATGCATTTCGCATAACACCCACCTTCGAAATTAAATATTCCGTCATCGCCCCATCCGTGCTCGTCATCACCAATCAATTTTCGATCTTCATCCGTAGACAGGGTCGTCTTCCCTGTTCCGGACAGTCCAAAAAACAGCGCCGTCCGACCGTCATCACCCATATTTGCTGAGCAATGCATTGGTAAAACTCCTTTTTTTGGCATTAGGTGATTCATGATGCTAAAAATAGACTTCTTTATTTCCCCTGAGTATTTCGATCCTCCAATCAGAACAACTTTTTCTTGCATATTTACAACTATGAATGCCTCTGAATTCAGCCCGTATTCGGGTGGATTTGGGCATTTACATCCTGGGGCAACATATACCTTAAAGTCTGGGACAAACCCCTCTGAAGGCTTTCGCAATAGATAACTACTAAAAAGCGCCTGGTATGCATATTGATGTGTGATTTCAAAACTCATTGAACTATCCGGGTCAGCACCTGCTGATACGTCTTGCACAAAAATATCCTCTAATGAACCTATGTAGTCCTGGATCAAATTGTACAGTTTTTTGTAATTTTCTTCTGAAATTGCGAAATTAACATCACCCCAATCCACTTCGTCGTGTATGTCTGGCGTATCGGCTATAAACTTGTCTTTTGGTGAGCGACCGGTGTATTTACCAGTTTCGACTACGAGAGATTTTGTGTTGCTTACTCGTGCTTCGTTGCGCGAGACCGCTAGATTATATAGCTCTTCTTGGCTGAGGTTTTTGTGTATATTTGGCATCTGTCTTAGTTAGTGGCTGGTGATCCCTGGAGGCTTCGGATGCGGCCAGGTATATGTTTTGAAAAAGTTGATTTAATTTTGCTTTTGGAATTGATGAAAAAGCTATTCGAATCGTATTTCCCATCGCGATGACGCCTGTGCTGTACATTTCAATTAGAATCTTCCTAACAGGTTCAGCAGCGCTGTTTTTGAGTTCAATACACATGAAATAACCAGAATTGAACGGAAGTGGCTCGAATTGTTCTGAGAAGCGAGGATTTTCGTCAATTATCGCTTTGATCTCATCGTATCTGGACTTGAGAATATTGTATTTTTCAGATTTTTCCAGCTTGTATGTTGGCGACGAGAAAGCTTCAAGCACCAATGACTGAGACAAGTTTGATGTATTTGAGATATTACCTCTTATTGCTCCTGCGGTTTTGTTTTCAAGCGTTTCCGCATCTAAATCTGTCATTCCTTTGAATCCGTAAGTTATAAATCCAATGCGAAGGCCCCAAACGTAATCTTCTTTTGTTGCACCGTCTATTTTTATTGCGAGCACGTTTTCGTGCAGGTCGGCTAGACGCGCGAAAATCGACTCTTTTTCTATTCCTTCTTCGTAAACCAGTCCGAAATAAGCGTCATCTATTATTGCTACTATTTTTTTGCCGGATTGAGCGGCCTCTAAAATTATTTCTTCGATTTTCTGAGCCTCATCCTGGGTTGGAGTGTAGCCTGATGGATTGTTTGGAAAATTCAAAATTACGATCTTTTTTTCTCCTTCTGACAGAAGTGATTCGCGCAACCCCTCCAGATTGAAACCAATTTCTGAAAAGGTCTTGAATGTTTTGATCTTTCCGCAATGCCAATGTTCAAAAATCAGCTTATAGTTCCCCCAAAACAGGTCTGGTGAAATTACCTCTTCTCCTTCCTCTACAAATAAATGCCCAATTATGCTCAATCCATGTGTTAATGCGCTCGTAATTATCGGTAACGAAATCTTTGTATCTCCTAAGCGTGGGTTTTTCTCTCTAATCATTTTCTCCCAGGTTTCCCGCAAGTCTTTGCGCCCAAAACTTGGAGCGTATGGAAAGCATTTTTCTGGGTCTATATAAATTTTCCCGCGGATTGAGTTTAGGCACATCACAGATCCGTTTTCTTCTTTTGCAGCGCCAATCGTTGCGTTAAATTCGGTTTTGCGAGCTTCATTTGTCTGCGCCAAGATGCCTTGTGACGGAAAAAACGCCTCAGTGCCTTTTTGTGAAAGCATCTGAAGTATTTGAGGCTGTAATTTGTTTGTTTTCATGCCTACAATTTACTGTAAGTTTTTTTAAAAAGCCAATGTTGTGATATTTTTAATTCCTAGCATTTAATAAACATATAAATCATGACACCAAACCAACCTTCCCTTACACAACAAATGGCATCTATTACAAAAGAGTCCACAGAAAAGGCGGCAAATGCAGTTAAGGCAATCACCGCTGTAGGCGCAACTACTCTTAAAGAGGCTTGGGCAAAAGGATATGGTACCCGCAAATGTAACTCTTGTGACGTTCAGCCACATTGTGACAACGATCTTCAATGGCAGTGTGCATGGTTTAATATTTGCATACAGGGAGCACTACATGAGGGCATGTTTGATACTGTTGAAAAAGTTGTGGACCTTTCTGAGGCGGACAAACAAGCGGTTCTTGATAAATTAAGCATTGAAGCTTCTTCTTTTTTCCATCGAAGCAACGAAGATGGAGGCAGCACTTGGATTAGTGGCGGTAATATAAGCCATATTTTGGACAAGTAAATTTTACCGACAATTTGCACTAAAATTATTTTGCGAGTAAACTCCACTTCGTCTATTTACCTTTAACCAAAGTAAAAAATGTCTCTGTTCGAAAACACTATCCGACAGATGAAGCAGGCAGCTTCAATCATGCAACTTGACCCAAATGTCGAGGAAATCTTAAGCACTCCTCACAGAATTCTTGAGGTCAGCGTTCCTGTCAAAATGGATAATGGTTCTATGAAGGTGTTCAAAGGATTCCGTGTTCAGCACAATAATGCTCGCGGTCCTTACAAAGGTGGAATTCGTTTCCATCCTGAGGTTGATATGGAAGAAGTAAAAGCTCTTGCTACATGGATGACTATGAAATGTTCAGTAGTTGGAATTCCTCTAGGTGGAGGAAAAGGTGGTGTCATTGTTGACCCACGCGAACTTTCTGAAGGTGAGCTTGAGAGACTTTCACGTTCTTATATTAGGGCTATTGCCCCTGCTGTTGGACCTAAAAAAGATGTCCCAGCACCAGATGTTTACACAAACCCACAAATTATGGCGTGGATGACTGATGAGTTTTCAAAACTACATCACCACAATGTACTTGGAGTTCTTACTGGTAAACCTCTAGAAGTTGGCGGATCTGCAGGACGAGGAGATTCTACAAGCCAAGGTGGTATCTACATCCTAGAAGATATGTGCGACGCATATGGACTTTCTCCTGCAAACACAAAGGCAATTGTTCAGGGGTTTGGAAATGCGGGACTTAATGCAGCAAAAATGCTACATGACCGTGGATTCAAAGTTACTGGAGTTTCTGACTCAAAAGGTGGAATCTATTGTGAAGATGGGCTGGATGTTGATGCTGTTATTGCTTGCAAACAAGAAAAAAGAACTGTTGTTGAATACACTCAACCAAACTGCAAAGTTGTTACAAACGAAGAACTTCTTGAGATTGAATGTGACGTTCTTTTCCTTTCTGCTATGGAAAACCAAGTCCATGAAGGAAATGCTGCTAACGTCAAAACTCGAGTTATCATTGAGCTTGCAAACGGGCCAACTACTCCTGAAGCAGATGAAATCCTTAGAGCGAACAATATTCTAGTTGTACCTGATATCCTAGCTAACGCTGGAGGTGTAACAGTTAGTTATTTCGAGCTTGTTCAAAACGAAGCTAACTTCTACTGGACTAACGAAGAAGTACAAACAAGACTTAAGAAAATTATGATCGAGGCTTGGCATGACGTGGAATCACTTTCTAAGAAATACAACTGTACTCTTAGACAAGCTGCGTTTATTTCTGCGCTTAAGAAACTGGAGGCTGCTATTAAGTTGAGAGGGTTTGGGTAGGTAGCTGTAGTGAGTAGTGGTAGTTGTAGTCATGGAGTTTCGCTAATGCGAAACGAAATATAGAATTGATTAGAGGCGTCGTCGAAAGGTGGCGCCTTTTTATTTGACTTCTAACAATTATCATCTTAGGATCTCATCCTGTTTCTAATTCCACTTAAATGAGTTTGAATATTCAAAAACTACGAACTGCCTTACCAGCCTTAATGTTTATGGCGGGTACAGCATGCGACGGAAAAGTTGATCAAGACATTACAAATGACTGTTTTGAATATGTAAAAAGTGGCGAACTTACGGATGAAGATTATGCTGTACTTGAGCGAAAGCTGAACAGGGGTGACTCTATGGACTATATCGAAATCTGCTTAATTCAGGCTTGTACTTCTAGAGAACTTGGAGCAATAACTGAATGCAGATGGTCTCACCCGTGGAGTCAGGATGGAGCTATATGTTTTGAGTCAAATTTTTAATACCGCAAACCTTATTTAGGGCTTTGTCATGCCGAGATTTGCAACTTGAGTTTGTATTTTCAGGTGTGCTGGGTTAAATTTGATGCGCCTCCTATTTTTTTAATTTTTACCTTAAAAAATGGCTCATAGAATTGAAGTTGGTTCTCTTGTGCCGGACACGAGAGCAATTGTAAGAAAGACCAAGTTAAGCCAGCTGGATTTTGGCGATAAAATCTCCGGTGTTTTCCTTGTTGACGTTTATACAATCGACAAGGAGTTTTCTGAAAAAGATTTGGATCAAATTGCTTCGTCACTGACCAATCCGGTCACGCAAGGCTATAGCGTTGACCAAGCTTATGACGTCCCTGAATTCGATTTTGCAATTGAAGTGGGATATCTGCCTGGTGTTACTGACAATATCGGTACGACTTCCCGGGAGATCATCCAAGATCTTTTTGGTTCTAAATTTGAAGGACGTGAGGCGGTTTACACCTCTCAGGTAACTTTTATCAAAGGAAAAATAACTCGTGATCAAGCAGAAATGATCGGAGAAGCTATGGCTAACAAGCTTATTCAAAGAGTTCATGTTAAGAGCGCTGAAGAGTTCAAAAAAGATAAAGGAATGGACACTATTGTTCCAAAAGTTGACCTTCACCATGAACCTAAAATCGATGAAGTTGATCTTGATGTTAGCGAAGAAGAATTGCTTAAACTTGGGAAAGAAGGAATCGCGAATGAAGATGGGACTCGTCGAGGACCTCTTGCTTTGGATAAGGACTCTCTTGATGTTATTAAAGCTTATTACAAAAAGGTAGGACGAAAACCAACTGACGTTGAGCTAGAAGCTCTTGCTCAAACCTGGTCAGAGCACTGCAAACACACAATCTTTGCAGCACACATGGACGAGATA
Source organism: uncultured Candidatus Peribacteria bacterium (assembly GCA_964603905.1). Lineage (GTDB taxonomy): Bacteria > Patescibacteriota > Gracilibacteria > UBA1369 > UBA12470 > CAZRWH01. Next base: position 40,009 of record CAZRWH010000002.1, read on the forward strand.
GAGGATGGGATTTATAAGCACTACATCAAGCGAGCAACCAACGAAATTCGTGAGAAACGAGGCGACTCTGACTTCTGCGTTTCTGTTTTCAAAGACAATGCAGGAGGAGTTATATTCGACGAAAACTGGGTAATCGCTGACAAAGCTGAGACACACAACAGTCCTTCGGCTCTTGACCCTTTTGGAGGAGCTATCACAGGTATCGTTGGTGTGAATCGTGACATCGTTGGTTTTGGAAAAGGTGCTAAGCCTGTAATCAATAAATATGGATTCTGTTTTGCAGATCCGAACGATTTAAAACCGCTTTATAAAGGAGAAAACAAAACTCAAAAAATGCTTTCTCCAAAAAGAATAATGGAAGGAGTTATTGAAGGAGTAAATGTTGGAGGTAACTGTAGCGGAATACCAACTCCACAAGGATGGATGTATTTCGACGATCGATACAAAGGAAAACCTCTCGTATTCGTAGGTACAATCGGACTTGTGCCGCGCGAAGTTTGCGGAAAACCAAGCTGGGAAAAGAAAGCTCAGCCAGGTGATAAAGTTGTAGTTGCTGGAGGACGCGTCGGACAAGACGGAATCCACGGAGCAACCTTTTCATCAGAGGTGATGGACTCTGGCAGCCCATCAACGGCTGTTCAAATTGGAGACCCAATCACTCAGAAAAAAATGAGCGACGCTATCGTCAAAGAAGCTCGAGACCTTGATCTTTATAGCAGCATCACAGACTGTGGAGCCGGTGGAATTTCATGTTCTGTAGCAGAAATGGCTCGCGAATGTGGAGGGTGCCGCGTTGACCTAGACCAAGTTCCTCTTAAATACCCAGGGCTTGATCCATGGCAAATTTGGATTTCGGAATCGCAAGAAAGAATTACGTTTGCTGTTCCTGCCGAAAAGGTTGATCAACTTCTCGATCTTTTTGAAAGACGTGGGGTTGAAGCAATGGTAATCGGTGAATTTACAGATTCAGGGAAGTGTGAGGTCAAATACAAAGGTGAACTTGCAATGGATATGGAAATGGACTTCCTTCATGACGGACTTCCAAAAAAATTCCTCAAAACAACTTACACAAAAGAGACTCACGAAGAACCTACAAAAGATTGCCCTGCCGATCTAACAGACACAATGCACAGCATGATAAGCAGGCTAAACACATGCAGTTATGACTTTGTCTCGCATCAATACGATCACGTCGTTCAAGGTGGACACATCATTGGCCCACTTCAAGGAAAAGGACGTGTGAACAGCAAGGCAACCGTTATGGCTCCTGTGCTTGAATCGACCAAAGGTGTGGCAATGTCACAAGGAATTAATCCTAAATACAGCGATATCGATACTTATCATATGTCTGCTTGCGCAATTGACACTGCTATCAGGAATGTTGTTTCTGTAGGTGTTGATTTTGAAAGAATTGCACTTATGGATAACTTCTGCTGGTGTAGTTCTGACGATCCTGAGCGCCTTGGACAACTCAAGGAATCTGCACGAGCTTGTTACGATTATGCTACCGCGTACATGACTCCTTATATCTCTGGGAAAGATAGTATGTTCAATGATTTCCGTGGTTATAATGACACCGGATGTCAGGTTAAAATTTCTGTACCGCCTACGCTTCTTGTCTCTTCTCTTGGTATCACACATGACTACAGAAAGTCTGTTTCTATTGATCCAAAATTTGAAGGTGATCTTGTTTACGTTATTGGTGACACAAAAGAAGAACTGGGTGGAAGTGAATATTTCGACTCCCTTGGATTTGTAGGAAATGGAGTGCCTCAAGTTGATGCACAGTATGCTATCAAAATTTATAAAGCCTACCTCAAAGCTGTTAAAGCTGGATTGATTTCGTCTTGTGAAAGCGTTTCAATCGGTGGACTTGGTGTTTCACTAATGAGAAAAGCTATTGCTGGAGGACTTGGTATGAATATTGATTTTGGAAACCTAGCAACTCGTGGTGATTACATCCTTTTCTCTGAGAGTCAAAGTCGTTTTGTTGTGACTGTCGACCCTAAGAAAAAGAAAAACTTCGAGGCTGCGATGAGCGACGTTCCTCATTATTTGATTGGTGAAGTTCGTGGCGATGACAAATTTGAGATATCAGGACTGGTGAACACAGATGTTAAGACTCTTAATGAGTTTTATAGGAAACCTTTTGGTAGTTGGTAGTAGTGGTGGTAGTTGTAGTCATGGAGCGCTATCGCGCGGAATATAAAAATTCAAAATCTTCGATCTTCAATTTTCAATCTTCAATCTAAAAAAATATGCAACCAAAAGTAATAATAATGTCAGGTTACGGAATTAACTCCGAGATGGAGACAGCCGTAGCTTTCGAAAGAGCAGGTGCAGCTGCAGAAATTGTGCACGTAAACGACGTAATCGCTGGTGACAAGAAGCTCGCGGACTTTCAAATCATGGTTTTTCCAGGAGGATTTGCTTACGGGGACGACACGGGTAGTGGAAACGCTTATGCGAACAAAATGAAGAACAATCTTTGGGAGGATGTACGGAAATTTGTCGAAGGAGACAAACTTGTTCTTGGAATTTGTAATGGGTGCCAAATTTTGGCAAACCTTGGATTAATCCCAGGTTTTGAAGGAGAATATGGAGAAAGAAAAATTGGGATGATGCACAATTCAACAGCTCGATTCGAATGTCGGTGGGTTGATCTTAAAGCAGAAACAGATAAATGTGTTTGGACCAAAGGGATCGATACTTTTAGGTGTCCTGTCTCACACGGAGAAGGAAACTTCTACATGGAGGAAGATGTTTTGAAAAAAATGAACGACTCAGGGCAAGTATGTTTGAGATACATAAAACCTGATGGGTCATCTGCAGGTGGAGAGTTCCCTTACAATCCAAACGGCTCGCTTGAAGATATTGCTGCGGTTTGTGACCACACAGGTAAGATCATGGGAATCATGCCTCATCCTGAACGAAATTTGTCGTTCTTCAACCAAGACAACTGGCCTCTTCTAAAAGAACAGGCTAAGAGGCAAGGAATTGAGGTTTCTGAGGAAGGTCAGGGGATGGAGATATTTAAAAACGGAGTGAATTTCTTTGCTTAGCTCTTTCGTGGCATCGTTTCCTGTTATTCTCGGCCTAGCATGTTCGGCCTCGAATAACGAGGAGCACTGCTGATACTTTTTCGCTAAACAAAGAAATCCTAACGTACTGATGGAGCGCTTCGCGCAAGTTAATTGGATTTTTTAGCTGATACTGGGCTTAAGACATACGACATAAGACGTATGATTATGCGATTTTTCAATCTTATTGAAAAGCTAGATTGATTGCTTTTAGGCGTGGATGGATTATGATTCTATCCTGATATTTAAACCAACTTACTATGGCACAAGGCAAACCTGTCAGATTTTCGTGCGCTGCCCTATCTGAAACACTAGAAGGGATGAAAAGGAAAACCCTAGCATTGCACGTTCAAACAGGGACCAATTCTATGATTACAGGTAAAATTGTCGGTAATTGTATTAAAAGGATGGAAGAAAACCCTGACTTGGATGCAAAAAATGCTTTGATTCAAACCATAGCAGAGGAAGCAAACGGTGATCCTGCAGTCGCGGCTAGACTTGGTATTGAATTGTCGGAATTTGCAGATTTGCTCTCTGGAGGTCATGGAGCTCAGTATATAGATCTGAATATAGTTCATGTTGATGATGGAACTGCTGACAGCCCTTCTATAGAGGAAGCTAATGCTTTGGAGTCTCAACTTATTGAAATTTTAGGCGCTGACAGAGTTTTGGGTATTGCTAGCACTATGGATGATGATTCTGCAGCTGAGTTTTTTGAACAGAGAAGAAGTGCGATAGCCTCAGGAGTGAATAAAATGATTTCAAATACATGGTAACCCTTCCAAAAAATGAAACTTGAAAATCTTAAAAACCGTCCTGCCCTACTTGCCGGTGTTGCTGGAGCTATGATGGCGGGATGCGATAATAACGGGCTAACACCTGAACAAAACGACATACTATATGTCGTAAGTGATCGGTGCGAAGAAATACTGAATGGAGACAACCCTACTGTTGGCCATATCGAGTGGGCTTTTGATACTACCGGAGCCCTCGAGCCAAGACGTATGCTGTGGATGACATTCTCTGTATCTGATGAAGAAGGAACTTGCAAGTGTTCATATAGCGAAGCAAACGTCGCTGATACCTACACACAAGTTGTTCCTGGAGAATTTGCTTATTGCCCTACACCTGCAGGAATAATTACAGAATCTCCAGAGTGGGAATGTTCTTATCGCGCCGATGGCGAAGTCTCTGCTTTGCATTTAGGCGTTCTGGAAGGTGATGTAACTGCTACTCATCATTATTTCGAAGACACTGATTCAGGCCAAGTAGTCATGGATTTATTGCCAGTTAATAGCGAAGAGGGTATCGAAACTGTCGATGAAGCAGTTAGAGATTTGATGAGCGAATTTTCTAATGGACTCTGGAGAAACATTGATCAGTCTAAGCTTCACGTCCCTCTTTATCGAGAAGGCGAAATGACTCGCGAAGAGGTTCCACCATCGTGCTTCATGCCACTTGGGATGAGGGAGGAACAAGCGGAATAAGACCATTGAGTAATTTTCATCTTAAGTCTTATGTCATATGTCATACGTCTAATCTGGCTTTTTCTCGTTATACATGATACCAAATACATGATACTTAATACTTTTCTATTATGACAACATACGCAGACTCAGGGGTTGATATCGAGCTTGGAGACGACGCTTCGAAGGTTATGTACGAGGCGGCGAAAGCTACTTGGGCGAATCGAAAAGGAATGCTTGGCGAGGTTATTTCTCCGAAAGATGATTTTTCTGGGGTACGGGCTGTTGATGTTAGCGAGTTACCGGCTGGAACTGTGATGAATATGGGATTTGATGGCGTGGGAACTAAGGTTGAGATTGCACAAAGGATGGATAAGCACGATACAGTTGCTTTTGATCTGTTTGCGATGGTTTGTGATGACGCTGTGGTTTGTGGAGGCGAGCCTGTTTTGATCGGCTCTATTTTGGATGTAAATCGATTATCTCTGGATGCTGTGAAACAAATGGCAGTTGGTTATATTGAAGCTGCGAAAGCGGCACGAATTGCAGTTGTAAATGGAGAAATTGCGGAGCTTGGATCGCATGTTGGTGGGTATGGAGACTTCAATTACAGTTGGGGAGCTTCTGTGACTTGGTTTGCGAACAAGGATCGGCTTTTTACAGGTGATGAAATCAATGTTGGTGACAAGGTTATTGCTCTTGAAGAAAAAGGGTTCCGCTCGAATGGACTTTCTCTTCTAAGAAAGATTTTGAAAGACAATTATGGAGAAGAATGGCACGAAGCGGAGCTTGATGGCAAAAAGATTGGCGAGCTTGCGCTGATTCCTTCAACAATTTATTCGGCAGCAGTTTGCGATATGTTTGGCGGACTTGAAAAAGAGCCTCGATGTAAGGTTCATGGAGTTGCGCATATAACTGGTGGAGGAATTCCTGGCAAACTTGGACGAGTTCTTAAACGTGCTGGCCTTGGCGCAAATCTTACCGATTTATTCGAGCCTTGCGACCTAATGAAACATGCTATCGAGATTGGAGGAGTTGCACGAGATGAAGCTTTCCGAACCTGGAATATGGGAAATGGAATGATGGTAATTGTGGCGCCTGGACATGAAGAAGAGGCCATCGCTATTGCGAAAGAGCACGGGATTGAGGCGAAGGTTTGCGGTGAGATTACCGAGAGTCCAGAGATCCTCTTCTAAACCGGTTTTCCCCATCCGATTTTTTCGCGGAGCATTTTGTAATAAAGCTTCCCGGACATTCGAATTAGGTGTGCACGTCTGCTACTTTTTCGGATTTTGATGAGGTCTCCGTATTTGAGCGGGAGGATTGTTTGCCCATCAAGAGTGAGTCCGATATCGTTGTCAGAGAATCGACGTTTCGTTTCGATTTTGATATTAAGCTGCCTGTTGTTTGGGATAACTATCGGTCTGGTTGTAAGAGCTGCCGGACAGATAGGGGTCATTATGAAAGCTGATAATCCTGGATGGATGATTGGACCTCCTGCTGAAAGCGAATGCCCTGTTGAACCTGTTGTTGTAGCTACAATCACTCCGTCGGCTTTGAAATTAATCATCTTTCGTTGGTCGATCGTTACTGACATTTCGATTAATCGAGCGAAGTTACCCTGATTGATAACTGCATCGTTCAATGCCAGGAATGTTTTGAATTTTTCGTTGTTTCTATAAACGGTCACACGCAGAAGATCTCTGTCGTCGATGTGGTACTGACCTTTGAAGATTTTGTCTAGCACTTCAAAAACCTTTCCTGTGTTGTGAACCTCGGTCAAAAATCCTAATGTACCCAAATGTATTCCAAGAATGTGAGGCTTATTTTTTTTGTCTGTCACACGCACTCCCTTAAGCAAAGTTCCGTCTCCACCCAAAGTTAGTATCAAATCCATTTCTTTCATCTGCTGACTCCTTGTCATGTGGTTCTTTCTGTCTCCGAGACAGTTCGCAATTCTTGTGTCGTATTTGATCTCTGCGATTTTCTTCTTTTTCAGGTATTTGATTATCTTTTTGATATAGGTCTTTTTACCCTCAAGGTGGCTTCGACCTATTAGTCCGACCTTGTTTAAACGTTTGGTTTGCTTCATGAAGTTGTGATTAGACGACACCATTCTATATGGTCAAGGCTGTTTTGTATAGGCTAGACCTTGTTTTTTGAAGTGTTGATGCTTTAATATAATTGAACTAAAAATATTTTGATATGAGAGATCTAAAATACGCGTTTTCTAGGCTTTCCCGCACAAAAAAAGTCGTAATGATAATGAGTTCGCTTGTAGCAATTAGCTGCATCCTTCCTTGGTATAACGACAGTAGCGTTTATGGAATTGGAGATATGTACCTTGGGATTACCGGCCCTCTTTTCTTGGTCGGATTTTTCATAATGGCTCTTTCTGGTTTTGTAGCTTTGAGCATTGGTATGCCTATGATGGGAAAGAAATTTATCAAATTGCCTATCAAGGGATCCCTAATCAGTATGATTGCTGGTGTTCAATCTCTGTTTTTGCTCCTTATTGCAAACTCAGTTTTTTATCACTCAAAATTTGGAGTTAGTATTACTCAAAAATCTCCTGGATTCGGAATGACTATCGCACTTCTATCTGTTGTTGGACTTATTTTGGGAAGTTATTTTTGGTTTAAAGAAGAGTACGCATACAAAGGTTTTGATGAAGCACTTGGACGAAAAGAACCTTTGATCAAAATTCCTGAAGAAAAAAGAGAGCACACTAAGGTTGCTCAAAAGAAAGAGGAACCTGCTCCATACAGTGGAGGAAAACATGTGCTTCGAGGCTTTGGATTCCAAGAAACTCGACCTGGAGAAAGCCTACAGCAACTTGCCAAAGAACAACGCTCTGAGACGCCTGACGCACCTGATACGGCTTCTTCGGAAGAGCATGGCGGCAAGAAGGAAAACATGATGATCAGAATGGATTTGTAATTTTAAAATAAATGGCCGAAGAACAAGAAAAAAAGTCGACATCGAACATCATCTTCTTTTGTCGTGACTGTCAAAAAGTTGTAGATAAGCCGCAAAAAGTTGGCTCAAAGTATGTCTACAAATGCCCTATTTGCGACGGTAAAGGTGTTGCTTTCGGTACAAAAAAAAGCATCTGTGACTACTTCCATTTGAAAGAGAAAGATCTAGTTTAGTGGACAGTGAACAGATGACAGTGGACGGTGTGGTTTTGTGTTTTTGTCGTTCAAAAACGTTTTTTATATTGAACCTCTTCTTTTGTGCCTTCTAGCACTTGCTCAGCTTGAGGTTCTTCGTCTGGCGTTAATCCGTGCTGATCCATAAGGGCTTGGACTTCTGCCAATACTCGGTGTGCGTTTGCCATTATTTCGCCGTTTGAGAGGTCTATTTTTGTGCGTCCGTCCAGTGGCATTCGTTTTATTCCACGATATGTAACGTATCTTTTCCGGTTTTTTATAGATGGCAAAAAAGGTGGGCTTTCTACAGCATCTAGAATTCTGTTAATTTCATCTAAGCCTATTTTTCTTGCATCTAGAAGTACATCTAATGCATCTCTTATTTTTGCCCGAACCTGTTTTGCTTCTCGGTAAGCTGGCAATATGTTTGCTATATTATTCCAAAATGGGTCTCTGTTTCTTTTGGACGTATGTACTGCCGGCTTACATCCCGGCACATATCCAATCTGACACATTTTTGCGACTACTCGCCTAGCATGATCAAGTAGGCTAGGTTCTGTGTCTAGTAAATCAGCCTCTTCTGGAATACTAGATCCTATTAGCCAATGATAGACTTTGTATCTTTCTAGTTTCTCAACAGAAACACCCTCAGGCTTAGCGGCCTGCAAATACAATTGACTTGCTTCCCGCAAGGCCTCAGGATTGAGACTTTCTATTTCTCGTATACGACGCATTTGACCAATCAACGCATTGAAAATCGCTTTAGCTTCTTGATAAAGCCTCTCTTCCCGCTCCTGATGTGATTCCTGTCTGTCTGGTCTTTTTGATGCCATAAACTTGGTTATGAGTTCGTTATTCTACGTTTTTGGCAAGATTTGTCAAACTTGGTGGAGTTGTACGACCAGATTCGTCGTGCTTTATTAACAGATTAAAGCTGTGCTCAAAAGCTGGATTACTTCTTAAGATTGTTTAAAATTGGTTCTTAAATTTTAAATATTTTTATCATGGCTCTTACATCTAATGAACTTCAATCTCTTCAACATATTAGGCGGCGTGAAGCATTGAGACCTGCTGGCGAAACTTTTTCAGATGCTTTGGAAGGAAAACTTGATGACTTAGCACATGCATTTCCAGACCACTCATTGCCTACCAAGGAACAGGTCATGGATGCCTTATCCAAAGTTGGTATAGATGTAGACACACTTGATCATTATGCAACTTCATATGAACATCGTGCTTTTATAGGTGCTATCCCTGAAACTTTTGAACAACTTAGATGTTGGCGACCTAAATTTGAAGATTTTGGATTAAAGCCTCCTCGATCTGCAGCATCTCGTTTAGAGGAAGTTCTTGCTCGAGTAAAAACACATTTAGACATAGATGACATTCTTTATGATAGAACAATTTATTCTACTTCTGGGTCCACTACCGGCATAATTGAGACTCTTTCAGAGTCCGCCGCCGAAGGAGGAATTGATTATGCTACAGACCTAGCAGGTTCTGATTCACACTCAATTTCTTTTGTGGATTTACGCAATGAAGCTGAGACTGTTAAACATGCTCCACGCCTCAGTGATAAATTAAGACGAGACCTAAATTATGCGATTCTAGCTTGTGAACGAGAACAAGAAGCTCGTCCATCAGACGCATCTACAGAAGTTCCAGGAGATGTTTTGAAGGGGACAAACGCAATATGCGCTCTTATCATGGAAATAAATGAGCTGTCACTTAAAGAAAGATACTTCCCTCGCCAAGCTGCGCTTATACTGGTAAGGCATGCATTCATGAGTATAATTTCTCCTTATGAGGAATTAGAAGGCTAGTGTTCTACTCGCTTCTCATTAATCATTACCTGCCTGCCGGCAGGCTCGCCATTACATTACAAATTAGTGAGCCAAAAATGATTCCGAGCACACGTAGCGAAATTTAAGGATGGGTCTCGTGGGCCCCAGCCTTCAAATTTCACAAAGTTAAGCGAGGATTATTTTTGGCGACAACAGCTAGGAGGGAGAGCCCGCGAGGGGGAACCCATGGTTCCCCTTCGCGAAAGATTTAACATTTATTTAACATTCACCTGCTATTTTACCTGCAGAATGAATGAAATTTACTTACACATTTGGCAAAAACACCTCTTTGGTAGTCCGAAAATACTCTCGGCAATCCTTGAATATTATAACTTCGATGCGGAGAAGGCGTGGCGTGATTTCAATCCGTCAAAATGGCCTAATTTAAGCCAGGAAAATCGCCAACTTATCAAAAATGTTCTTGCCGAAAGCGACCCCGAAAAGTCGTATCGAGAAATTACGAAATACGGCATTGAGATTGTCCCAATCACGTCGAGCAAATACCCTTCTAATCTCAAAAACACCAGTGTTCCCCCTGTTGCGCTCTACTGTCGTGGCAATTTAAAGCACGATAAACCGGCAATTGGAATCGTCGGAACTCGGAAGATTTCTACCTATGGCCGCAAAGTTGTTCGAGAATTAATCCGAGAGCTATCAAAATACGATGTCACCATCGTTAGCGGGCTTGCTTATGGAGTCGATGCAGAAACGCACCGAAAGTCTCTAGATCAAGATCTGACGAACATCGCTGTTCTTGCAAACGGCATCAACGAAATTTATCCCAAACCTCACACAAATTTATCACTCGAAATCATCAAAAAGGGCGGCGCAGTTATCTCGGAAACACCTCCGTTTGTGCCATCAATGAAATACATGTTCCCTATCCGTAACCGAATTATAGCGGGAATCGCGGACGCAACTGTAATCATCCAATCACCGTGTAAATCAGGTTCACTTATAACTGCAAATTACGCTTTCACCGAGAACCGTTTCCTCTACGCCGTCCCTGGAGATATCACCGACTATCGACAAGATGGATGTCATGAGTTAATTCGCAATCAGAAGGCCTCATTATTGACCAGTGCACACCAAATTATTGACGACCTCAAGCTTACAACCCTCAATTTAGCGACACGAGATTCGGATTTATCCGACCTGCAGCGTTCAATTTTTGACATGCTGGACGCTAAGGCTCCAATGCACATCGACCGTATCTCCCAGAGCGTAAAAAAATCAACAAAAAGGCTCGTTGGGCTACTGGTTGAAATGGAGATTTCGGGATACGTCAAAAACGTTGGTGCGATGCACTATGTCAGGGTTTGATCTAGGCAGGGCCTATTCCTCTGCAACCCTGTAAATCTCGTTGAGCGTCGTGACCCCTGCAAGAACTTTGAGAACTCCGTCTTCATGAAGAGTTAGCATCCCTTGGGCACGTGCCGCTTCGAATATTTTGGTTGTTGCAGCTTTGCTCATTATTAGGTCTCTGATCTCGTCGCTAAATTCGAAAACTTCTCCGATTGCTGTTTGTCCTGAATAACCTGTGTGGCTACATTTTTGGCATCCTACGGCTTTTTTTAGGTTGGCTGGCACCGTCAGCTGTAGATCTGGTGCAACTTCATGAATTACGGCTATTGCCTGTTCTAATTCTTCTCTTTCTGAGTCTTTGATTGGCTCTTCTGAGACACAATGAGGACAAAGAACCCTGACCAGTCTTTGAGCGACGATTATGTCGATTGCCGGCGCTACCATGTATGGCTTGAGGCCGATATTGAGCAGTCTTGGTACTGTATCGACGGCGTTGTTTGTATGAAGAGTACTTAGAAGCACATGACCTGTTAGAGCGGCCTGTGCGGCAGTTTCTGCTGTTTCGAGGTCGCGGATCTCACCTAGCATTACGATGTTCGGATCTTGCCTTAGGATTGCCCTCAACCCGGATGCAAATGTGTACCCACGTTTTTCGTTTATTTGGCTCTGTGAAACGTTTTCGATGTGATATTCAACAGGGTCTTCAAGTGTAATTATTTTGTTTTCTGGTTTGTTGAAATGCTTAAGCATCGTGTAGAGAGTTGTTGTCTTACCCGACCCCGTTGGACCTGTTACAAGGATCATTCCGTTGGCTAGTTCGGTCGCTTTTTTCAAAAGTTGCAGGTTACGTCCGGCGTACCCCATGTCTTCAAAGTCGAGTCCTTTTTTCCCGCTGTCAAGAAGCCTCATAACGAATGTTTCTCCGTACTCTGTTGGTAATGCTGAAACCCTGACATCAATTTTTCTTTTGTTGAAAAGGAAATAAAATCTTCCATCCTGAGGTTCTGTTGAGACATTCAGCTTCATTTTACATTTGTATTTGAGCTGGTTAACGAGATAGCTGTAGGTTTTTTGATCCATATCAAAAATTTTCTGAAGCACTCCGTCAATTCTGAATCTTACAGCAACAAACCCTTCTTCAGGTTGCAAATGTATATCTGAAGCTCCGGTTTTCATTGCTCCCACGTTGATGAGATTTAATGCCTCCTCTGCTGTAACTTCGCTGAGTTTGTCTTTTAACTCCTGTAGGTTTTCGATTTCAACTGCATAAGCTTCTAGCTCCTCTTCGTCGATGATATTTTCTTCTTCCTTGGCCTGAGTAGTTTCCAAGGAGGTATCGTAATTTTTTAGAGCTTCCAAAACTCCTTCTTCACTCGCCAAGTTTATGTTTATTTGATATCCCTGATCTTTGAATTCCTTGATTATCGCCAAAGCTTCTGGATTTGTAGGATGGGCAATCGCGATTCTGATTTTTTTACCAACTCTGAAAAATGGAATTAGAAAAGCTTTCTCACTACGCTCTTTTGAAACCAGCTTCAGATAGTCAGGATTCATCGGCATGGATCCGATATTCACGTACTCCATGTTCATCGCAGCTGCTTTTGAAGCTACAGCTTTCTCCTTGAAAGACCTGTTAATTTGGTCAACATGAACCGAACCGCTGCTACCTGGCGATGGAGTACTCCCGTTTTCTGGTTTTTGATCATCCATGAATTATGGCTCAATAATATCAATATATTTTACCATGAAACGGGTTTGGGAGCAATGCCATGGGAAGACTTAAGACATATGACTTAAGGCTTATGGCATTTGTTACGGTTTTCAAGGCCCAAGTGTTATTTCACCTCTTTCAAAGCGTTGACCAGTTCATTAGCTTCGTCTTCTGTAATTCCTTCAACGTCTTGGAAGTCTTTTGCAGTCAGACCTTTAACCTGCTCAACTAGTGTTAGGTTTGCAGATTGAAGTTTTTCAACAATTTCTTCAGCTACACCAAGTGCGCTTACGTCCATAACTTCTTTTTTCTTCTTTGAAGCTTTGGTTTTCTCTTCTGGCATTTCTGAAATATCCAAGATATCTAGCTCCCATTCAGTTAGAATTGAGGCTAGGCGTACATTTTGTCCTTGTTTACCGATCGCCAGAGCTCTTTGCTCAGGTGTTACGTAGATTGAAGCTCGTTTCTCGTCTTCCTTTAGAATGATTTTTGAAACTTCTGCAGGAGCCAAAGCTCGTTTGATGTACTCATCGATTTTCTCTGACCATTCGATGATATCGATTCTTTCTCCATGTAGCTCGTTTGTAACGTTCTGGATACGAACACCTTTTTGTCCGACACAAGCTCCGATAGGATCGATTTTCTCGTCGTTAGTGTGAACCGCAATCTTACAACGTACACCAGCGTCACGAGCAACACCTTTAATTTCTACTACTTCTTCTTTTACTTCAGGAATCTCGAGTTCCATAAGCTTTTCAACAAGTTTAGGGTGTGTACGAGAAATTAGAAGTTGAGGTCCTTTTGTAGTTTTGATTACTTTGTCCAAGTAAATTTTGATTCTTTGTCCTCCGTAATATCTTTCTCCTGGGATTTGTTGGTCGTAAGGAAGAAGCGTTGTGATTTTACCTAGATCAACAAACACTTGGTTGTGCTCAACACGGTGAACAAGAGCATTTACTAGCTCGTTTTCACGATCTTTGAAGTTTTCGTACATAAGATCACGTTCAGCCTCTTGGATTCTTTGGATAATAACTTGTTTTGCAGATTGAGCAGCGATTCTTCCGTAACCTTCGATTGGAGTCACATCAATTCGTATTTTGTCGTCAACTTTAGCGTCTTTTTTAAGCTTTTTAGCTTGTGCTACTGTCATTTCAAGTTCTGGATCTTCAACTTTTTTTACGACAGTTTTTACCAAGTAGATAGTCGCTGATTCTGTCTTAGCATCGATATCAACTTCGATGTCTTGATCACGTGTACCAAAGTCTTTTTTGTAGGCGGTGCGTAGTGCCGCTTCTACGATCTCAAGTACAACATCTTTTGGAATGTTTTTTTCGTCTGCTAGCTGATTAATTGCTGCGAAGAATTGTGATTGCATAGGTAGTGGTAGTTAGTAGTTGTAGTGGTAGTATTGGTGTTTCGGCTAATGCCGAAACGTTGTTATTATATAAAAAAGAAGCCAGGATTTTATCATCCTGAACTTGCATGGATGACTTTAACAGTTTTTGCGGATTAGGGCAAGCTTAAGCGATATCCGACAGAGTTATTTTTTGTAAATGTCTTTGCGGAAATTAATGTTAATTAATATGTTTTTTCCGTCCTTTTTGCGAAACACCATTCTGATTTGCCCCTCTCGAATTCGATATAAATCTTCAAATCCTTTGAGTTTTTTTACCTTGAATTCAGAGATGTCGTTTGCCAGGATTTTCAAGATCAGTTCTTGTATCTTCTCCCTTTGTTTTTTATTTAACTTGTTTAAGAATTTGGCGATTTTATCCATTTAATTTTTCAATTGTTTTCACGATTTTGTTTGTATCCAGACCTTCTTCGCAATAAATCCCTAAACCATTTTTATCTTCATAATAAACTGTCTCGTCTTTTTTCAACGGCTTGATTAGCAGACCTTCTTCTGTTTCCTCAGCGATAAATTTGGTTACATCCCATTTTTCACGCCATTTTTTAGGCAATGTTATTTGGCCTGTGTTAAACATTGAGAGAGTGTAGCTCATAGTTAATTTGATTAAATTAATTAATTTAGCTAAATTCTATCATGACCAGGGTATTTATGTCAAAGACCGTATTTTGTCGTAGATTTTACCGCCGTCGAATCCACGTGATGCCAGGAATCTTATAGCGCGTTCTTTTTGTTTTGGTGAGTCTACCTGGCCTTTTTTGCGTTCGAATGTTTCGAATGCACGTTCGAACGCAGCGTCTTCGTCGATAGATCCTTCCTCCCAAACCTTCTCGACTAATTCTCTGCTAACACCCTTCCTCCTTAATTTGTTGATTGCTCCATAAAGTCCGATAGGTCTTAAGATAAAACTAGTCCGTATGAAATCGCGCACATATTGCTCATCGTTTATCAGTTTGAGATCACTCAATCTACCCATTACGGTTGTTACTAAGTTTTTGTCTTTTGATTCCAGTTTTTCAAGACGAACTAGTAACTTCTTTTGCATTTCGGATTCGGTCAGAGACCTTCGTCCGAGCGCACGCAAGGCGTAGTCCATTAGTTTGCTTTCAAGGGTCATGTCTATTTCGATAATAGTCTTTCTCGAACCTTCTTATCTACTTCTTTCATGATCTTTTTCTCCTGTTCTAAGAATGCTTTTGTGTTCTCGCGACCTTGTCCAAGTTTTGTTTCGTCGTAGCTATAAAACGATCCGGACTTGCGAATGAAGTCATATTTCACACCCAAATCTACGATGTCTCCACTTGTTGAAATCCCTTTGTTGTACATGATGTCGAACTCAGCGATTTTGAAAGGAGGTGCGACTTTGTTTTTTACAACTTTCACCTTAACACGATTACCGACAAGTTCTTTGCCGTCTTCTGTGTTTCCTTCGATCTTACCTATTCGCCTTATATCCATTCTAACAGAAGAGTAGAACTTAAGGGCATTACCTCCTGTTGTTGTCTCCGGATTACCAAACATAACACCAATCTTCATACGAATTTGGTTTATGAAGATAACCGTTGCTTTCGACTTAGAAATTGCGGCTGTCAGCTTCCTTAATGCCTGACTCATCAACCTTGCTTGCAATCCCATATGCGAATCTCCCATATCTCCTTCGATCTCTGCACGAGGCGTAAGAGCTGCAACCGAATCCACAACAATAATATCAACCGCATTTGACCGGACCAGAGTCTCTGTAATCTCAAGAGCTTGCTCTCCAGTATCAGGCTGTGAAATAAGAAGATTATCAACGTCTACACCAATTTTCTTAGCGTATTCAGGATCCATTGCGTGCTCAGCATCAATGAATGCGGCTTGGCCACCAGCCTTCTGACATTCTGCAATTGCGTGCAGCGCCAAAGTTGTTTTACCGGAGCTCTCTGGACCGAAAATTTCGATAACACGTCCCTTTGGAATTCCTCCGCCAAGAGCGACATCAAGTGAAAGAGATCCTGTTGAGATTGTTTCGATATTTATCTTCTCAGCTTCTCCCATTTTCATAATTGAACCGTTTCCGTGGTTCTTCCGGATCTGTTCTAAGGCCAAATCCAATGCTTTCGCACGCCCATCATTTTGCTTTGTGTCGGTCATTTGTTTTAGGGTTAGTTTTATTTGTAATCCGAGCATAGGTGAGTTTTTGCTCACCGTCAACGTTTTTTTCTTTTTTTATGAAAATTCGATTGACGACAACCTGAAAATAGCATGGGGATGTTAAATAAATGTTAAATAGTCGGTAGTCGGTAGTCAGTAGCATTGGTGTTTCGCTCTTGGTGAAACAATTTTAAATCAAAAAATCCATAAGTCTTACGCCTTATGTCATACGCCTTTACTAAACCACCTCAAAAACCACGTCCTCCTCATACCCTGCGTGCTGACGATCGCCTACAACTTTCCCATCACGCATTGCGACAACCCTTTTTCGCAGATTATTAACTAGATACTTGTTGTGCGTTGCCAGAATTACTGTCGCTCCGCTGATATTGATTTTTTGAAGTAGCATCAAAACTTCGTCTGCGCTTTCTGGATCTAAATTTCCGGTCGGCTCGTCGGCGATAAATAGCTTAGGATCATGAACTAGTGCACGACCAATTGCGGTTCTTTGTTTTTCTCCTCCAGATAGTTGATGTGGGAATTGGTGAGCCTGCCTTGTTAGGTTTACGATTTCGAGGACCTCGGCAACTCTTTTTTTGATTTTTGATTCAGGCTCGCCGCATGCTTCCAATGCGAAGGCTATATTTTCGGCAACAGTCTTCTTCGGCAATAGCTTGAAATCCTGAAAAACGATTCCCATTTTTCTTCTAAATCCCTGAAGCTGCTCTCTATTAAATTTGGTTATGTCATATCCATCCACAGATATTGAACCTCGAGTAACAGGCAATGCTCCGATTAGAGAATGGAGTAAAGTTGATTTCCCTGCTCCTGAAGGACCGATTAGTGTCACAAATTCTCCTCCTCCAATTTGGAGGTCTATATCTTTTAGGACGGCCCGGCCGTCATACCTTTTTATTACGTTTTGGAAGAGTATCATTTCGGTTTTTATCTTACCTTATTATTTGAGATATTTCTTGTGAATTTCTTTTAGCCTTCTGTTGGTAACGTGCGTATAAATTTGAGTTGTCGTTATTGAAGAGTGCCCAAGCATTTCTTGTACAGCTCTGATATCTGCTCCGTTCTGGAGAAGTTCTGTTGCAAAACTGTGACGCAATATGTGAGGGGTCACTTTTTTTACTATTCCGGCGTGGAGCGCTGTTTTGCGAACCATGTCTTGTATTGAATAGGTTGAAAGTCTTCGCTTTTCACCTTTCGAGATGTCGTCCCCCGGTCTTCCTCTTCCGTAATTTACGAATAGCGGCTGGAAGTTGTCTTCACGCGTTGATAGGTATCTGGAAATCCATTTAGCACATCTGTCTGAGATGAAAACTATCCTTGGTTTTCGTCCTTTTCCGCGCACCATGAACTCTTTTCTTTTGAGGTCGACTTGTTTTCGGTTTAGTGCTTGAAGCTCACTCACGCGGAGGCCTGTCGAATAAAGAGTCTCAAGAATTGCACGATTTCTTAATCCCTGATTTGTACTTACATCGATTGTTTGAAAGAGCCTTTCAAGCTCACCGCGTGTAAGAAATTCGACAGTTCTTTCGGGAATTTTCGGAAGTTCTATCTTCTCTGGAGCGAGGGTTTTGTGGTCATTTCGAATCAGAAATTTAAGAAAAGCTCGAAGCGCGATCATATGATAATTTTGTGTTTTTTTACTCAGGTTCTCCGGCAGTCTGTTCAGATGTAGTTGATATTTTTGAACAGTTTTTAAAGTTATTTGGCTTGGCGATATGTTGCCAGCAAAATCAAGAAACCGACCAAGGTAGTGATGGTAGTTTTCGATTGTTTTTTCTGATTGGTTTTTTGATATTTCGGCGTGCTCTAGGAACTCGACGATAAGATCTTTTGTTTTCATCGGTGGTATTCTAAGTCAGCAAGGAGCAGTCAGCAAGGAGCAGTGTGTGGTGTTTTTCTCCGAAAAACATTTTTTTATTACGAAAAAGTCCCACCGCGGGGTGAGACCTAGCTTCGTATTTCAGTTTCTCCACTTGTAATTTTACGCCCTTAATACAAATTAATCAAACGATAAATTGTCTCTGCTACTTCTCCTCGAGTAACGTTGTTGTCAGGATAAAAATTACCTTCTGAATCCGCGTCCATAAGTCCGTTGTTTTTGCTAAATTGAACGTATTGAGCGTACCATTCGTCTTTGTCTGTATCGTTATAAAGTTCTGTAACCTCGGTGTCCCTCACATCGATTCCATAAGTCATCGTAAGTATCTTCAGGAATTCAACTTTGTTAACGCTTTCTGCAGGTCCGTAATATCCATTTGGATACCCGCTTATAAATCCAAGGTCGTGTGCTCGCATAACATATTTCTCGTACCATGCGCCTGTTTCAACGTCTGGAAATCTTGGATCTCCCGAATATTCTGGAACTTGAAAATCGAATCCCAAAAGCAACATTTTTACAATTTCTGCTCTGTTGACATCGTTTGATTTTCCAAAGCTTCCATCCGCATACCCACCTATAATTCCAGTAGTCTTCAGATATGCAATTGCCTCTGAGTATTTGTCACCAACGATAACATCGGCAAATATTTCGTACTCTGAAATTACGCTGTCTGATATCCCATAGTTTGTTGAAATGTCTTTTATGTACCCTACAAAACTTTGCTCAATTATATCGTCTGGATAATCCCCTAAATACACCGCTCTATCGCTTTTTGTTTTCTGTACGTCGCACTCCTCTTGGAGGCGGTCGTTAATATAAATTCTCATTCCGGTTCCTATTCCATATTCGATTTTCACAGTTGTCCATTCGTACAGATCGATACCCTCTTGAGAGTAAATTCTGTTCCATCCGTCATCTGTACTGCATGCTGAATCCGCAAATGGATTGTATAGGTTGAAGTCCAGAATTGCGTTTTCGTTAAGCGCAAGTTTTATATCTCCGTAAACAGGGTCATCAACTCCTGCAGAGTCCAAAATCGTACCTATTTCAGAAGTGTCATCCAAATACATGTCGAACTGAATTGATCCGCTTTGTGGCAATGCATAAATATTATTCAGCGAGGTACTATATCCTGCTGTTGGCAAATAGTACTGATAACCATCTGGAGCTCCTATCGGGTCAATATCATCCAAGTAAAAATCTATGGCTTCCTTAATGTATGAAGATGCCGATTTCAAAACTTCTAGAGTGCCCTCTGTGTCTACTAAATACTCTTCATAAGCCAATACATTTCCACGATTATATTCTCCTCCTTCTCGATAAAAGTTCACAACTATCAATAAGTTTTCTTTTGACGTCACATAATGCAATGTCCCCGATTCTGATGTGTAGTTCATAAAAATATCGCTTCCGTATCCAGGCCCTGTTTTGTAGCTAAAGCCATCTTCGTTTGTTGATATCAGTGTCCACTCGCCTGAATCGAAATTATCGTCCGTCTGAAAACCTGTAATCGCAGATTTAACAGACTCCTCCGATGCGTATGTCATTATGTAGGTATAAATCTTTGGCCGCTCGGAAGTCATCGCGTAGTTTTCGTCATAAAGAGCCTCGTATTCAGCCTCAATTCCATAAGCATTTGTCTGATGCCACATCTCTTGCCAATTGCCGTGATAACTTAGTCCTTCAATGGATTCTGCCTCTGGTAAAAGCAAACTCATGTTGTCCTGCAATTCCTGCAAAGTAATCTCATCCAAAGCTGCTGCTGCCGCAGGCACCAACGTTGCAATCATCGTAATAACTAATATTTTTTTAATATCCATATCCTAGATTTAGCACTTTTTTGGGAAATATGGAATAATTGTTTTGTGAAAGATAAATATTTAGCATCATACGCGGTCAAGAATTCCTCGAGTAAAGGGCGAAAAATCCCTGAAACTGACTCGGGTGATCGAACGATTTTTCAAAAGGATCGCGATCGAATTATTCATTGTCGTGCTTTTCGTCGTCTTAATCTAAAAACACAAGTTTTTGTAGCAAATTACGGTGATCATTATCGCACTCGCCTAACCCACACAATCGAAGTTGCACAGATAGCTCGCGATATTTCAAGATCTCTCAATCTTAACGAGGATCTTGCTGAAGCTATCGCTCTCGCTCACGATCTTGGTCATACGCCTTTTGGACACGCCGGAGAGGTTGCAATGAATAAATGCATGGCCAAATACGGCAAGAAGTTCGAGCACAATGAACAGAGTAAACGTGTCGTTACTGAGATTGAAAACGTATACCCTGATTTCCGTGGACTTAATCTTTCTTTGGAAGTTCTTGAGGGGCTTGCGAAACACCAAACACCTTGGGACAACCCTGGCGTTGATATGTTCATTCATCCAAGCTTAGAGGCTCAAGTTGTAAATCTTGCCGATGAAATTGCCTACAGTAATCATGATTTAGATGACGGTCTTCGAGCTGGACTTATAACCTGGGACCAACTTGCCGAACTTGAACTTTTGTCTGAAGCTTTGGCAAAAACTCCCCACCACGGCGATCCAAAAGTTAGAAAGGCTCGTTTGATCAGCACTCTTATGGGCATGATGATTTCTGACGTGCTTGCTACAACCAAAAAGAACTTAGAAAGAATCCATTCTTTGCAAGATGTTTATGATACTCATGCATCGATCGTTACTTTTTCTGACGAGTTCCGCAAAAAAAACTTATGGACTTAAAAGTTTCTTGTATAAAAACTTCTACCTGCATCCTGATGTATTAAGCCTATCAAAGAGAGGAGAAAAGGTAATAATTGCTCTTTTTGATCACTATCTTGAGAACCTTGACGAGATACCGGAGGATCTACGCGGTACTGATGACGTCACCGCTGTAAAGGATTATGTTTCTGGTATGACCGATGTGTTCGCCCGTAAAAAAGCTGCCGAGCTTGGGGTTTCTTATTGAG
>CAZRWH010000002.1:61057-63197 GCA_964603905.1 uncultured Candidatus Peribacteria bacterium
AAAGTTGTTGATTCAAGAGATACAAACGACAACAAAGAGACTCGTCGCAGACGCGAGTGTGAGTCTTGTGAACACAGATTTACTACTTTTGAAAAAGCCGAAACTGCTAATTTCGTGGTTGTAAAAAAAGATGGAACGCGGGAGTCTTATGATCGAGAGAAAGCTGAGCGCGGAATTTGGCGTGCTTGCGAGAAGAGGCCTGTTACTCAAGATGATGTAAAGAACCTTATGAATTCTTTGGAAGAGAAATGGAGCGGAATGGGTAAAGAAGTTGTTGCCAAACAAATCGGAGAAGACATTATGGAAAGCCTCAAAGGTATCGACGAGGTTGCGTACATTAGATTTGCGTCTGTGTATCGTCAGTTTAAAGATGTTGAATCGTTCAAAAAAGAGCTGGCGGAATTGCTTAGTTAATGGCTTACGGCCCCTCTGAACAGCTCGTTTGACTTGCGGGGCTTTTGATGTTATAATATTGGGATATTTTTATCAAAGTATTCCTAATTATGCCTATCCGCCACTCTCGAAAAGCCGTAATAACTTCTATTCTGCTAACAGCAATTCTGTTCTTCTTGTCTATAGCTTTTGTGGCTTTTAATTATCAAAGTTATGAGGTTTTGATGCATCATAATCCTATTAACTGGTTTACGTCTATTCTGGACTTCAATGACGATGATTCTCCTGTTAGCGTTAGGAAGATTTATTTATCTCGTGAACCTATTAATGACAGCCTTCACAGTGCTGCTATGTCTCGTGAATATATAAATATCCCTGAGAAGGAAGGAGTACTGGTTTCATGTATTTATGATGCGCCGGAAGATGCGACTTATGTTGGAGAAATCACCGAAGTTGTTTCGCCAGAACACATTGATACTGGTGAAGCTTTTGAGGTTGAAATTAAGGTTTCTAACGCCGGAACTGCGGCATGGTTTTCAAATGGATTAGGTTGTGACAACCAGGTTGAAATTAATATGGCGACTGCCAATGGACATGCTCGAGCTAGTATTTTTGGAGAAAGCTCAAACTCCGTTTATGGATGGATAAACGAGAGCAGGATTGGAATGGTTGAAGATATTGTTCATCCTGGAGAAGAGGCTACTTTTAGGTTTGTGAGCGTGGCTCCAGACTACGACAATTGGTACAAAGAGTTTTTTGTTCCGGTTGCGGAAGGAATTAGTTTTATGGAGGACTCTATTGTTGAAATAGATTTGATTGTTGGTGATATTGAAAATATCGACACCTCTATACTTAACGTTGTTGAGTTCAGCTCTAATGGGCTGGATTTTGAAGGAGAAAAATCTTTCAAAGCAGATCTTTCTGATCAATTAATCACCCTTTATGTTGGCGAAGATGCTGTCAGGACTTTCCCTATGAGCTCTGGTGCTTATAATACTCCAACCCCTATTGGAACTTATACGATCACTGAGATGCAGGAGTTAAGAATTGGTGGTACTTGGCCTCATTACCGAATGCCGAACTGGATGAGATTTACAGGTTGGGGCCATGGAATCCATGCGCTTCCTTATCTTGAAACCGACGGTGGTTCGTTTTGGTATGAAGCACTTAGCAATATTGGGACTCCGGTTAGTCATGGATGTATAAGGACTCTGCCTGATGACTCTGATTTGATTTATGATTTTGGGGAGATGGGGATGGATATTACTATCGAAAGATAATCTTTACTCATTGTCGCCCATCGATATATACTTCGGCCTACTATGGCGGAAGATATTTTAGAAAAATTGAACGAGAAACAGAAAGCGGCTGTCACTACTGTTGACGGACCGGTTCTTGTGATGGCCGGTGCTGGATCTGGGAAGACTCGTACGCTGACTCATCGAATCGCTTATTTGATAAAAAATCGTGGCGTAACTCCGTGGAATGTTTTGGCTGTGACTTTTACGAACAAGGCTGCAGGCGAAATGCTTAAGAGGATCTTCGCTCTTTTGCACCCTGAAGAGGCTGCGAAAGTTGGAGATGTCACGCCGTATGAACTGCGCTCTTATAACCTTCCGTGGATTGGGACTTTTCACTCTGTGTGTGTGCGAATTTTGAGAAAAGAGGCTCATCTTTTGGGGTATGAAAACAGCTTCACTATTTATGATGCGACTGATAGCGAGGTCCTTGTAAAACAGATTATGAA
>CAZRWH010000002.1:63297-65342 GCA_964603905.1 uncultured Candidatus Peribacteria bacterium
GACTCTGACCAGTCGATCTATTCTTGGCGTGGTGCGAATATGCAGAATATTTTGGATTTTGAAAAAGATTACCCGGATGCAAACGTGATTCTTCTTGAACAAAACTACAGATCTACTCCTGTTATTCTTGATGCGGCTCACAACGTAATCATCAAAAACCAGAAACGAAAAGATAAGAAAATGTGGACCGAGCGCGAAGGCGGCGACCCTATCCGAATTTGGACAGCCCGAGACGAACGTGATGAAGGAGAAATGATCGCTCAAGAGATTGAAAACCGACTTCGTGGGCACGAATATCCTGAGTACAAAGACTTCACAGTTTTATACCGAACAAACGCTCAATCACGTGTTCTTGAGGAAGTTTTTATGAGGTATGGAATACCTTATCGAATCATTGGCGGCGTAAAATTTTATCAAAGAAAAGAGATCAAAGACTTAATCGCATACCTCCGAGTAATCAGCAACCCTCACGATACCGTTAGCTTGCTACGAATACTCAACGTGCCTACACGAAAAATCGGCGCAAGGACCATCGAAATAATTCAAGAAACTGCTATCGCCAGACAAGAAAGTTTGTGGGGAATATTCGAAGACATTCAAAGCGTCGAGGAATTACCACCAAGTAAACGCGACGCAATCTCAAGATTTGTTGAAATAATCAAAGATGCCCAACGTGAAAATCGAGAATCCACAGCTAGCGCTGTAATCAAACACATACTTATGAGAAGCGGATACAAAGACATGCTACTCGACGGATCTGAAGAAGGTGAAATCAGGTACGAGAACGTCCTCGAGCTAATATCTGTCGCGAGTAAATATGACGGGCTTGAACCTGGGATCTCTTTGGGAACTTTCCTTGAAGAGGTTTCTTTGATTGCTGATATCGACAACCTTGATGAGAAAGAAAATTCTGTGACTTTGATGACTTTGCATGGCGCGAAAGGACTTGAATTCCCTTGCGTGTTCCTCTGCGGTCTTGAGGAAGGAGTCTTCCCTCATTCACGAAGCCTTCTTGATCCTCAAGAGATGGAAGAAGAACGTCGGCTTATGTATGTTGGGATGACCCGAGCAATTGATAATCTATTCCTGTTACACGCTGAACAAAGAATGCTTTATGGAGATTACAAATCTAATTCACCGTCTCAATTCCTGATGGACTTGCCAGAAGAATTGATCGAAACAAATCGAGGTGGCGGTGGAGGCGGCAGTTCTGTCACAATTTCTGACGACCTTGGGTACACTCCAATCCCTTACGAAGACGAAGGACAAGAGGTTATCGAACTTGGTATTGGTGATCGTGTTCGTCACAAGATGTGGGGAGAAGGAATTGTTACCGAAATCGCCGGTGGTGTTGTTACCGTTGCCTTCAAAGATCCTAGAATTAGGACGAAGAAGTTGGCTATTTCTGTCGCTCCGCTTGAGAGGATTTAGTGAGTTTCACACTTTGCCTGACTTGCAATAACCTCAAGTTCTGTTATTATGCGTGCCTTTGTTTTTAACTATTAAAGAAAATGGCACTATCAACTAATCCAGGAGGTAACGAGGTTTCAAACGAATCTGTAGAATTGTCTGCTGATATTTTGAGACGTTTAAATTCTTTTTCGCAGGTTTCGCCTGCTCAAACCGGTTATTCTATGCTTCCTGATGGCGATGAATGCCTTGCCAGCCTTTATGTTAATGCTTCTGAGGGATCAACTATGAACTTCCTTGTTTTACAGATTGACTTTGCTAAACCTGCCCCTAGAGAAGTACGTTGCATTGTTGACTCTAAAACAGGCGAGATTACTCAAAGCAATATAACAGACAAGGCTACTGCTAGAGCACTCATCCAGAAGTTTGTTTTGAATTTCCAACCAATGTTTTAACCCTAAGCACGATATGCTTGGCGTAATCCCTATAAAATCGGGTCCAGAACAGGAACCAAGGTTCCTGAATCCTGCGGTGGCGGAATTTATATGGAGGAATCTATTTATTGGAACGAATTATGGCACCTCTAATGGAGCTTCTTGTGCAATTGTTTTAGGTATGGACGAAAACGACAAGCG
>CAZRWH010000003.1:0-12623 GCA_964603905.1 uncultured Candidatus Peribacteria bacterium
TGTTAGTTATTTAAATTACATTTTTTGATTACAACCCACCCTTCGTCGTTACTCAATTGATAGAATAGCCCTATCTGTCTTGCAGTGACTTCGAATTCAGGGTCAAAATTGTTTTTCAGTAAATTTATTGCTTCATCAAATTTATCTTCTTCAACGTCTCCATAAGCTAATGTTCCATGAAAAATCATGTCGTCTTCTGGCAGGTCTAAATCTTTTGTTATTTTCTTGTAAATGCTCATCAACTTTTCATTTGGCATAACGTCCAAGTATATGACTTTCTTGCCGAAGGAATTGAAACCTTTGAATTTGATCTTGAAAGTATCTGTTTCGCTACAAAGAGTCTCGAGATATTCTAGGTATGGAGTTAGGTCTTCTGTCTCGAATGGGGGCTTAACCGTTACGTGTGGACTCTGCCTAAGCCCTTTTTCGAATCCAAATTTATCCTGAAGCATTATTTCTGCGCCTCTCATAAAGTTGAAAACCTTTCCATCCAGTAAAATTCCATAACCGATTTGCATGTTTGTTTTGTGTTATTTTTTTATAAATTAGCGTTAAGCTCTTCAAAAAGTAAAACCATTTCTTTGCGTCCTCGTATTGCTGCTCTTATCCATTCTGGGCCAAGCCCTTTTATGTCTGTACAGTCTCGGATCATGAGACCTTTTCTCTCCATTAATGCTGTTATTCTTTGCGCTACTGCGCCTTTGAGTAGTTTTATTAATACAAATGGTGCTTCCGGTTCTATCACCTTAAACCCATCTGGATCCAGCAGCTTAGATGCCTCTTTCACGACAGCTTTCCTCCTTTTTCCATAAGCTTTGCGTGACCTGGCTATAAAATCTTTGTCTTCAAGTATATGCTCGAGCACTGGTGGAGCCAAAGGACTTGTCATGTACGGAGTATGGCCTTCTTTGTATCTCTCAATATTGTCAGGGTGAGAAACCAGCATTCCAAGTCTTAACCCAGGTACTGCAAAGAACTTAGAAAAAGATACAACGACATACACGTTGTCTGTATCAACCGCCATTCTTGTCAGGGTTTTTTCATCATAACCTTCGTCAAAAAGAAGGTATGTTTCGTCTACTACAAAATCTACTTCTGGATGTTCTTCAATATGCCTTCTTAAATCTTCTGCAGGGTACTCTTTTGACGTTGGATTGTTTGGATTGCAAAGATAAACAACTTCTGTTCTATCCAGCCTTTCGTCAAATGATGCAAAAGACATCCTGAAGTCATCCTTCTCTTGCAAGTCCCATGTATTAATTATAGTCCCAGCAAATCTTGCATTTGAGACCTCGTACTCCCAAAAAGTTGGCTGTGGAATTAGAACAGCCCCTTTTTGAAACACATGTGGAAGACTAAAAATTATGTCTGTAGCTCCGGCTCCAAAAGTAACCCCAGCTCCATCAATATCCATAGAACTACTTACAGCATCCCTAAGTCTTCCGTGTGAATGATCTGGGTAATGCATCAATCTTGATACAGCCTCTTTCAGTACCTTTTTCATCCCCTTTGGAGGGCCCATAAAATTCATATTGAATGCATAGTCGATCTTATCCATAAATGCTTTTAGTTAAGCGATATCTCTCATCTGTGCTTCAATTTTTGTTTGTATTGTTTGTTTTAAATGGGCTAATGTTGGTGAATTTCTTTTGTAGCCTAAGTACATCTCTCCTTCTTCTCCATTTTTACCTTTCAGTAATCCTTCAAGAAGTTTTCCTACATCTGTTGCTACCTCTTCGCAAGCAAGTTTAACAGCTAGCATGTACAAATGCTCCTCCGCTGTTTCGCGCATCCTTTCGTACATCATTCCGTCTTTCCCCAAAAAGAAATGCGGTGCTGTAACTGCGTTGAAAAGAAGCCTATATCTTACCTCTAGTGAACTCAGGAATACCGGGTCTTTTATGATAGGCGGAACTGTTATTCTGTCTCCTTCCACTTGAAGACCGCCTAATTTGGATGCCGCCTCGAGATCTTCATATGACACAACTAACTTATTATCAAATGGGACCTCTTCATCTAATCTAAGAGCATATTTCTCGTGGAATCTCATCATCCTTTTTGCTAATTCTACTCGATCAACATTTGTAGGGTCTGGAGTTGCAAAAAACACATCAAGGTCTGACGAATCACTATTCTCACCTGTTGCGTATGACCCATAAGTAACTCCAAAAAACTGACGATCGCCAAAATATTCAGTTGCGACACTTTCAATTTCGTCTACCAAATGTGGTCTAATTAATTTCATTCTCGAATTTTTTACCTATACGTGCTACATGCTCAAGCA
The DNA here is from genome assembly GCA_964603905.1 of uncultured Candidatus Peribacteria bacterium. Taxonomy (GTDB): domain Bacteria; phylum Patescibacteriota; class Gracilibacteria; order UBA1369; family UBA12470; genus CAZRWH01. The sequence continues at coordinate 2,285 of CAZRWH010000003.1, forward strand.
TCCTGTCTATAAGATCAGTTGTTACCCTCATATTACCTGTCATAAACCGTAGCGGGTATATAATAGCATCTTTTTGGATCTTACCTGAATCTGGGATACTAAATTGGTGCAAATGATACTCTCCTTCAGCAAGTAATTCTGCGTGTATAGCTTTGTTAATTCTATTTATTCTTTCGATATCATTATTCGCAACATCACCCTTGTAGATGAATACTACAGAATTGATTTCGACATCGTTTAAGTTTTCGAATCTATCATCAGCTCTTACCTTATCAGCAAGATAATTAGCCATCTCATGACGATGATCTATTAATGCAGCTAGACCTTCTCTACCTGCGTTTTTCATCATCATCCATAACTTAAGTGAATTCCACGGACGGCTTCCAAGGAAAGGCGTAATTTGACCAAAAGCGAAAGGCTCTTGCATGATCAAATCTGACAAACTTGTTATTGTTTTCATCGCTGCAGGATCACGTACAAGAAGAGCGCTAATCACATATGGAGTAGCCATTACCTTGTGAGGATCTGTCGTAATGCTATCAAATAGTTCCATTCCACGGATTTTGTCTTTTAGACTAGGGCTGAAACCTAGACTGAAACCGTGACACGCATCAGCATGTAGCCATATACCTTCGTCCTCAGAACGAACGATGTCATGAATTGCATCGAATCTATCAACTGTCATTGTGCGACTGTCTCCACAATAAGCAACTACACCCATGATGTCCTTTTTTCTATCTTTGATAACTCCTTGTAGCTGATCCAGATCATATCTGTATTTGTCTGTATCAACTTCGATCAATCGATTTCCGCATCCGAGCCACATCTGAGCACTTTTCACGCTGTAGTGTCCTATTCCTCTTGGGACAACAATGTGAGTCCCTTCTAAATTCTGAACTCCTGTGTCCATGGTTCCTGGGAACCTATTTTCTCTAGCCAAAAGCATTCCGATTGTATTACTACCCGTTCCACCTGGTGTAATCACACCTCCTACGTCCCAAACATCACGAATTTTGTCTCGAACTGGATATCCGACAGCTTCTCTAAGCCATTGGATTACTGCAACTTCCGTCAATGTTCCTACCGGAGAACAGAAGCTTTGGTTAATTAGGTTTTGATTTATAAAACCTGATGCGATTGATCCTGCGATTGCAGCTGTTGAATTACCAGCATCGGGAAACCCCATAAACTGAGGACTTCCAAAGTTCGTACAATGTGGCATTAACCTCTCTCTAATTTCGACGACTAGATCTTTTACAGGGATCCCCTGCTCAGGGAACTCTTCGATGAACTGTTCTTTTTCATCGTCAGGCAAAGTTTGCTTTGCAACTTCATCCTGTAATTTGAACTCTATTCCATCTCGCACAATCTCCCTTAACAACTCTTCAACTTCCTGGGCATTTTGAGGGTCAAGAATTTCTAGCGTCATGTTTTATTTATTTAAAGAAGTCTTCCAAATCTGTAATTTTAGATAGCTGTTCTTTGATTTCTGCCATCATATCTTCTGATAGCCTTACAAAGAGCATTTCTGGTTTGTTGAATGTTATTTGCTCTGGCATTGAGTTGAGATTGTTAATCTCATCCCATGACATTTCTGCTGCAGCGGTATTTGGCAGGTTTAATTGTCCCCACATTTTTTCTGCAGTGTCTGGTGCAAACGGAGAAAGCACAGTTGCAACAGTACGTATAACATATGAACATAAGTAAAGAATTGTTTCTGCTCTTCTCTTATCTGTCTTGATCGCTGACCAAGGTGCTTGTTTGTCGATATATTCATTACCTAGAGAAGCGATTTCAAAAATTGTCTTAGCTGCCGCTCTAATCTGAACCGCATCCATTTGTTTTTCAAAAGTTTCAACTGCTGCTTCTACGTTTTCTAGTAGTTTTTTGTCGGCATCGTTTAGATCTGCTTCTGTTGGAGCTTGGATTACTCCTCCCATTTTTTTGTTTACAAATTTAGACAGTCTATAAACAAAGTTAGAAACCTTATTTACCAATGTTGTATTTGCTAATGTTTGGAACTCTTCCCAGCTAAATTCTGAGTCTGTTTTTTCTGGTAGCATCAAAGACAACGCAACACGTAGTAGGTCTGGATCAACGTTAGAATCCAACATAGACTCACAGAATACTCCACGTTTTTTACTCTTTGAGAACTTACCTCCTTCGTAGTTTAGATACTGCATACCAGCAACATGAGTTGGCATTTCGTATGCACCAGCAGCTTTTAGGATAGCTGGCCAGAAAATTGTATGGAAAGGAATGTTGTCTTTCCCTAGAAAGTGATAAATCTCAGCTGCATTCTCTCCATTCCCCCACCATTCTTCCCATTGTTCTTCGATTTCAGCTAGGAATGAGATGTATGCGATTGGTGCTTCAAACCATACATAAAGAACTTTTCCATCCATTCCTTCCATAGGGACAGGAATACCATGCTTAAGGTCTCTTGTAATTCCTCTTTTTCTCAATCCAGAATCAAGCCACTTCATCGCTATACTCTTAACTTGTGGTCTCCATGTAGACTGTTCTTCTACCCATTCTCTTAGTGGCTCTTCTAGAGCTTCGAGATCTAAGAACAGGTGTTCTGTATCTTTCATTTCAGGTGTAGCTCCAGTCAGTTTTGATTTAGGATTCTTCAAATCTTCTGTAACCAATACCGAAGTACAAACTTCACATTGATCTCCAGAAGCCTCTTCAAAACCACAGCTACCACATGTACCTTCTACATATCTATCCGCTAGGAAACGTCCCATTTGCGGATCAAAGAACATCTTAATTGTTTGCTTAGAGATATAACCATTCTCAGCTATTTCTTTAAAAATCCGTTCAACAATTTCGCGATGCTTTTCTGAACCTGTTCGCGAATAGTTGTCATAAGATATTCCAAACCATTCATAAATTCTTTTGTGCATACCGTGTAGCAGATCACAGAACTGCTTATGAGGTATACCAATCTGTTCAGCTGCTAGTTCAGATGGAGTCCCGTGTTCATCAGATCCACCTATAAATGTTGTTTCGTATCCTTTCATTCGCGACCATCGTGCGAAAATATCTGCCGGCAAATGCGACCCCACAATGTGTCCCAAATGAGGAACATTGTTGATATACGGCAAAGCTGCTGTAACCAGTCTTCTTCTGATTTGCTTTCGTTCCCCTGTCACTTCAGGGCTACCTGTTTCAGCTTCGCTTGCTTCAGGTGCAGAATCTTGTATTGGAGAGTCTATCCCCTCATCAATTGTGATGTTTTCTTCTACTGTTGGCATAAATTTAGTTTTTAATAAATAGGTATGGATGTGATACTATTCCTGCCTAGACCTATTGTCAACACATTTAAACCTATAACCAAAACAGCGACATGAAAATCAATCAACTTGCACAAGCTGCAGCACTAGCAACTGCAATTGCGTGCGAAAGCCCAGAAGAAGTTGCTCAACCTGAACTTGACTCAGTTTGCGACCAAGTACACCAACAAGTACTAGCTTTGAATGCTCTTGCTCCAACAGAAGACGCTCAAGCTCAAGCTGACGCTGAAAAAACTCGCTGTGAAGCACTAACAGACGATGAACAAAAAGCGCTTCTTAAAGAGGCTAGGCTAGCTGTTATGTCTAGCTCTATGAAAATGGAGGCAATGAGATAGTCATCACTCCCCCCTCGCCTCACGGCAAGCCCCTAGAGCCATAGCAATAGTCCTAGAGAAAGCTTCTATTTCGTTACAAGACTCGATGTCATCCCATCCGTATCTTGCGTAGTTAAGGTACATGTAGTCCCTCAACTCTGGGTGACAGTCTTCGTCGCAATAGTATCTTTCGTAAGAGTCTTTTGGATACATAGATCCCCTGTCATTATAATAAATCCAGTCTGGATCCTCAGCCGCGTTAAGATAATCTGGAATCGTTGTTGTATATTCCTGGTCAATTTCGGTAGCCATCGATTCTGTTATCGTCCAATGTGATGCCGTAACGTGGAAAACACAATCCATGCTATCCAAAGTTCGACATTCAGGATTGTCGGCGTCAGCTTTAAATGTAACTTTTACGACCCCAACCGGATAACTTATCAAATATCCACTCACATACGACCCCCTCGGTGCCGCAAACGCCCCTGGACGGAACAGATCGTCTTTTGTAGCCTCAGGCAAATCGCTCATACACCCTAAAAGCTCTTCAGAAAATAAATCCAAGCTCTCAATAGAACTTCGGAGGTCTTCTTGTGTGCACTCCATCTCGGGCGCTGGCCTAGATCGATCTCTTAGGTAATAAGGATCTTTTGGGCAAGCCGTTGCCATCATTAATGGTATTGCTAGCGGTAATGCTTTTGCAGCGTTTTTCATTTTTGGTGATTTAAAGCGTCAAGGTGGTGGATTGTACTTGTTTTTGGGATGTTTTGTCCACCCCTTGTTTGACAAAACCCGTAAACAAGCGTATAAAACCCTCTTGAATCCATAAACAAATCATCATGAATCTTAAAAACGCAGTTGCACTTTCTACACTTCTGAGTACTGGGTGCGTCGAGACACTTGAACATCTAGGACCTAAATCTGCACCACCTGAGGCTGTGGGCCAGGAAATTGACAAGCTTCAAACACTGTTTTCAGATACAGTTGCGAGTGCTACAGATCGAGCTCTAACTGATGAAGAAGATGATTTGTTAAGAAGTCTTGCTAGTAAAAGACGTCGTGTTGCTGAGTCTGTTGGTTGCGTCGACAATTCACATTGGGAGGCAATGAGAAACGATTTGTATGACCTGGACGAAGGATATACCGCTGTATTGCGAACAGACATTCTTTGCCGAAAAAACCCTGACTTATCAGAGCTTTACACACCTTATGTTGGATTTGTTCCTGTTGAAATCTCTGATGTGTTATCACAATCAGAAATGGATGAGGTTAATGATATGGAAGAGCGATTTAGAGAGTCTTGTTTGGATGGATTCGGTCGTAGTTTCTTTTCTACATCTTTGAGTGATCTATCAATGGAAAGATCCATCTTCTTTGCTGAACGTGAGCTAGATGATCGTCCTTCTGTTTGGGTCTGTTTAGCTCCTGATACTGATGGTGCAGGAAATGAATTGTCACCTGCTGCTACTGAGATTACTACTAAAGTCTTGAGATAGTCTAACTATCCTTCAAGTACATTTTTTACATCCGCCGCGCATTTTTCTCTCGGTGCTGTTGGCAACTCAGGACGTTCACTTTCTGGGATTATTTCTGAATTCCCCAGACGTCTTGGGACTCCATCTATTGAGAATCCTGTTGTAATCGTTGCTCCTCTCCGCATTGCATCAACACCTTGGTCGAGTGTTCTTTGAACCGCTCCTGAAATAGCTTCTCTTCTTTCTTTGCTAGTTGCCATGATTTTTTAAAATTATAAGTAAATAACAGGAGCCGATTATAGGGCACCTGAGAGTGAATGGCAAGTGGAGGGGCTACAACCCCAACCGCGCATTTATATATTCAATGAAATAATCACAAACAGAATTTACTTCATCTACTTCTGCCTGGTTTACTCTGCCTGCATTTGCTATGTCTTGAGTTGAGACACCTCTAACCACGGCTTCTTCTATCTCTTGCCTACGCCTTACCTTTAACTGGGCGACGCATTCTTCAAATTGAGCTATCCTCTGTAATGCATCTTCTTCGGTAATGAGTTGTTTTAGGGCTCCGAATGCCATTATTAGGTCATGGAAAGTTCCTAGCTGGCATTTGTATGTTTTATCGAATGGATCTGCACTTGTGATTTTGTTTTCTGGTATTTCGTCTCGGTATGATTTTACTCTTAAAAGCACTCCAAGATAAAACTGCAATCTTCGTTTGTCGTCTTCTGAAAGGACTTCTACTGATTGTTCTGGTCTTTCGGGCATGGGGTGGGTTAATGAGGAGGGTATTTTAGCTATATTGAAAGCATATTACAACCCTTGAGGGGTTCAGGCTAAATGAGTCAGTATAAAAAATACTTACCCTTGTATTATTTTGACTTCTAGGTCATCTTTTTTGTACACTCTTTCTCCTAAGTAGGAAAGAAAAGATAAATAACACAAATCATGCAGCCCGCAGAAAAGATTGAAGTTGTTGATCCTGTTGAGACCCATCTGGCAAATCTGACTGTTGTTTCAGATGAAGAATGGGCCCAAATTCTAAGATTTTCACGAATTCAAAACAACACAGCATTACACATGTTTCTTGATGAATGTCGTCAGTCTGGAGAAGTAGTTCGTGGAAATCTGCAGGCAGAATATGAGAGAAGAGGATTTACTTCAGACATAGTTCTTAGAATATTAACAAATCTCTATGGTAACGAGGTCAGGTTTAAAGTGGCTAATTTCTTGCTCGAAAAAAGGATCAAAGTAGATGTGGAGCTAGCATGCAAGGGAGCAAAGCACGCAGATAGATTCAAGGTATCATCTAAGTTTGTGAAAGTTACAGATTCAATACCATCTGGAGTCATATACATACATGGCACTGCTAAAGAAATTGCAGATGACAACTTTCCAAGTCGCGAGAGCATCATCTTAACAACACTAATTGGACAGTATCTTGGTGTAAGTATTGATGTTTTGTCACATCATTTTGGAGTAACAAATGACGGCATTATTAAGATTGTTGATGAGGTAAATCGTAAAACCCTAGATCACTTTGGTTTAGAAATATACCCAAGAAACGGATCTCTCATACTAGGAGCTAAACGCAAGCATTTGCCGAGCATAACCGTGGTAGATACGCCTGAGTCACGAGTAGCATGGGCAAATCAAGAATCAATGATGGAAGAGCTAGATGCAAAGGTTTTAGCCGATACAAATGCCGGACTAAAGGGATGGATGCAAGCAGCAGAGGTGCTAAGTGAAGAGGATGTAATTAGAGAAAAAATTGAGCCGGTCATCTCTATTGTGCCCCATTTAAAACAAGAAGATGAACAAGAGCAAGAACTTGCCGGAGAAGAAATTGAGGCGGATGTAGATTTTGAGGAAGAGTCTGACAACAACTTGCTTGCAGAATTAGGATTATTAGCTACCACAGCAAAAGCAGAGGACCAAGACGAAGCAGAACTTTTTGGTTTTGACCCCCTTTTTGACCCAGATTATGACTGGACAGAAGCACCTTCTTCAGAGGAAGTGGAGCCAGAGCAAGATCTGGTAGAAATAGATCCTACAATCGGAGGTTCAATCTTTGCATTGGATAGAATGGATGATGGCGTCCGTTTATTAAGCTCATTTACATCTATAGCAAAAACTCAAAGAGAATTTAGGTGTCAGGACGAATTTGCTGCGTTTGAAAGATATAACCAATTAAAAGAGGCTGTCCTTGAAAGAATCTTTTCACATGAAGAAGGACGCCTGGCAATAGCCTACTTGCTGTTACCAGTTAAGATTACAGACCCTATTTTTGTGGATGGTAATAGTTTCGGGCAAAGAGGCTGGCAATATTTCACTAGTGCTGTAACAGGAGAACTCAACAATGTATTTGATCAACCCTTATCAAAAGCAAGGATGTTTTCTGCATTAACCCAACATCTGGATGAGTGTGATAAGGGACAAATAAAAGAAAATTTAGAATTGCCATTTGGACTTCATCCTCACAGGCTCTGTGACTGCGTAATTCATTTGGTAGTAAATGGCGGGGATGTAAAATTAGCAAAAGATCTTTTTGCTCAACTAAATCTTGGTTATCCAATGCTACAAGCAATAGCATCATATTGCCCAGAAGAAGATCATGAATTGCGTCAATTAATTGCAGCAAATGGAGAAATCCATACAAGACTTTATAAAAACTTTCTTAGGCAGGTTGCTTTTATAGCACGACCTTTTGTTATGAAAGGAGCATCAGCTAGGCAATGTTTGCAGTTAGGCTCTAGTGGTCTTGCTAGGTCAATAGATACTTATGCATATCTTACCGGGAAGCCATTTTTTCGCTACTGTAATGATTTCATTTGGCAGTCGATAAATAGAGGGCTGGAGGTGAATCGAAAAAAAGATGACTCTATGTCAAGGAAAGACAGAGAGACGCTTAAGTTGATACGGAAAGAAATCCCTGTTGTTTATGCGCAATGTGGAGAGCTAAATTTAGATCGCCTTGCACGCCGAACGGGGATCCCTGTTGATGAAGTAACAAGACTGTTAGAGTTAAAAAGGATGAGAGCAAGAGAAGTTTCTATGAATCAGCCACTTGGAGAAGACAGCGATCGTTGTTTGGCAGATACAAAGGCAACAGCAAATACAGAAACGCCTGAAGATGTAGCAATGCGCACATTAATCGGAGCTTTATCATTAGAAGATGTTATAAGGATTTCAGATCTTACTAAACAAGAGGAGATGGTAATCAGAAAACGCTTTATAGATGAATTAACATTAGAGCAAGTTGGGGAGATTCTAGGGAGAACAAGAGAAAGAGCAAGGCAAATAGAAACTAAAGCCAAGAACAAAATGAAAGAGGTTCTTGTTATCCTACAACAAGCCTAGCAAAAGCTTCTGATCAGGGCTGTCTGCTTCCGCATAAGTACGTACTTTCACCAATTGACTCGTATCCCATTCACGTTTCTCTTGAGTTAAAGTTGCAACTTTCTGACGACTAACCCCAGAAAGTAAACAGACGTGTTGACCCCTCAGGGCTATTGCTCCAATTTTATTTAAAATTGCCAAGCAAGCGCTTACAGATGTTTCACGCTTCCCGCCAGATCTTAATTTTGCTGCAATTGTGTCTAAATGTAGATGAAAGAAATCTCCGATGCCAAGTTTCATTTTGGTTCGTTCGGCATCTACCAGGTCATATACTTGCTGAACCTCTAATGTCGATGGATTGTTTTGTTCCAAAAAATCCAACTGTATGCTCCAATCCTTTGCATTGTACAAAACCACACACTTTGAGTCTTTTTTGTCTCTGCCAGCGCGGCCACTTTCCTGTATGTAGCTTTCAATATTGCCCGGCACATGAAAGTGAACAAGCAATCGAATATCAGGTTTATCTACTCCCATGCCGAAAGCATTTGTACTTACCATGATGCTGGTCTTATTGTTCATAAAATCTTCTTCAGCTTCTTTTCTATTTTTTGCCTGCATCCCCCCATGATAGTAACCAACATTGAATCCCATCCTTCTCAAAAATTGATAAATTTGTATTGTCGCATGACGAGTAGAGCAATAAACCAAAACTCCTTTTGCATTAGGACCTTCTTCTTTTATCAACCTCAATAGCTCCCGCATCTTGTCTCTATCAGAGCCACATTGCAAAACAGAATAATCTAAGTTAGGCCTAGTTAAATCTCCCAAGTATTCATAAGGATCTTCCATCCCTAAAGTATCTTCAATATCTCTTGCTACTTTAACAGATGCCGTAGCAGTACATCCTATGATTTGTGGAACTTCCCAATCTGTAATCATGGGCGCGATAGACTGATAAGCAGGCCGGAAATCGTGACCCCACATACTCACACAGTGTGCTTCATCAACAGCAACACGAGCTATTGGATTTTGCAAAATCGCATCTTGAAATTGAGCGCGTCCTAGTTGTTCAGGTGCGACATAAATCAACCGCAATCGTCTCTCCTCGAGAGCTCTTAAGACGGCGGCCTGATGTGCTGGCGCCATATTTGAATTCAACGATGCAGCTGGAATTTTGTTTTCTAACAGTGATCTAACTTGATCCCTCATCAGAGCAATCAAAGGCGAAATAACTAAAGTTGGTGCATCTTCTAACGTAGCTGGCAATTGAAAACATAAAGATTTCCCATGACTTGTTGCCATTCTGAAAAACGTATCTCTACCCTCCATAATCGCATTTATCACCTCTTCTTGCCCCGGAAGAAAATCGTCATGTCCAAAATGTTCTTTTAATGCATCTCTCATTCAGAAGTTTAGTTTTGATCTTACAGAAGGCGTGATTGTAGCATGTATTGACTGTTTTTATAATCTTTTTCAGATTTGCTGTAAATATTGCAAAAACTTTGGGATAAAATGCCAGTCAAACCTACTAAGTCCTCATTCACTTCGACCTCTGTCGATAATAGGGGCGGAGGGATTCACCCTCCACTTCGTTTCGGGTATAAACTTCGAATTCCTCTCGACCCAAATACAAGAAAAAACATCCTCGAGCTTTGCTCGGAATGATTTTTTCTTGGCTGGGGCGGAGGGATTCGAACCCCCGAATGCCTGGACCAAAACCAGGTGCCTTACCACTTGGCCACGCCCCAATATTGCGTGCACGGAAACAATTTATAGACTTTTTCAGCAGATTTCAAGCAAATTTACTCCCCCATCACCTTCACAACTACTCTCTTCCGTCTTTGGCCGTCAAATTCCGCGTAATAAACCTGTTCCCATGGGCCTAGATCAAGCTGGCCTTCTGTGATCGGAA
>CAZRWH010000003.1:12723-16623 GCA_964603905.1 uncultured Candidatus Peribacteria bacterium
GCGTAATAAACCTGTTCCCATGGGCCTAGATCAAGCTGGCCTTCTGTGATCGGAATTATGATTTGATGACCTAGAAGGAGGCGTTTTAAGTGAGCGTCGCCATTGTCTTCGCCTGTTCTATGATGTCTGTACTCAGGGCCGTCTCTACCATCAACACCGAACTGTGGAGCAAGTTTTTCTATCCAGTCTTGGATATCGTCGATAAGACCACTCTCCGCATCATTAACGTACACTGCGGCTGTTATATGCATTGCCGATACGAGTACCATCCCCTCTTCGATTTCACTTTCACGGACGATCTTTTCGACCTCGTCTGTTATTCGGATAAATTCCTGCCTGTTTTTGGTTTTGAATAGAAGGTATTGGGTGTATGTGTTCATGGTTTTGCAAATTGATTTTATCAATCTACTTATAAACATCATGATCACCTACCGCAAGTAAACGGACTTCAGTACTCGATTTATATTCAAATATTACTCTGTATTTGTAATTAACAGAAAAACTGTAAAATCCTGCTAATTTCCCTTTTAATTTATGAGTTTTTAGAAAAACATGATCTGGATGCTCTTTAAAAAGATCTATTTTCTCTTTTACTTCCTGCTGTAATGTTACTGGAAGCTTATTGTACTGACGTACAAAATAAGGTTTGTAAAAAATTCTCAACATCTATAATTTTGTTGCTAAGTCATCTAGATCTCCTTCGAGATCTGGCTCCTGTTGTGCCTTCAATACAGCCTTCACGGCTTGATCCTCAAGATACATTTTTATAGCTTGTCGGACAGCATCTGCTTTGTTCGCAGCTACACCTTGTTTAACCAAGGAGTTAATGCCTTCCAACATATCTTCCGTCAACGGAACTGATAATGTACTCATTGCTAGGTATGATGTTATCATATTACGATATAATATTATCATCTTTTTTTTGCAATTGCAACAGCAACCTACCCTGTTGTACCACGCAGATGTTAAATTTTTGTTAAATCTCCAAAAAACTAAAAAATTATCCTTGTGACTACACCCCAGAAAATATAGAATGTAGACTACTATGGAAAACAAGAAAATCGCACATATTTTTCAGGAAATTGGAGATATTCTCGAGATTCTCGGGGATAGTCGCTTTCGTATTCGCTCGTACCACAATGCGGCGCAAGTGATGCTTAATCATCCTGAGCATATGCGTGATATTTATGAGAAAGATCCTAAGCTTCTCAAGGACATTCCTGGGATTGGTGACGCTTTGAGAGAAAAAATTGTTGAAATCCTCGAAACCGGTGACTGCCAAACTCATCTCAAGCTTGTTCGCAAAATTCCTCATGGTGTCCTAGACATCTTGAGATTGCGTGGAATTGGCCCTAAGAAAACAAAGCTTTTTTATGGAGAACTTGGTATCGATTCAGTCATGAAACTCAAAGATGCCGCTCGACGTGGCTTGCTCCGCGAGCTTCCTGGAATGGGAGAGAAGAGTGAAGCCGCTGTGCTCGAGGCTATCGAATCTTATGGACGACTGCAGGCTCGTATGCCTATGCCTGTTGCTCTCGATATCGCTGAGAGTTTTGTTGAGTATTTGAAGAAGAACAAAGACGTTATCAAATGTGAATACGCCGGTAGTCTAAGACGTCGACGCACCACAGTTGGAGACATCGACATCCTTGTCTCTGGGCCTGAGAGTATCATCGACTATTTTTGCGAGCATCCTGATATCAGCATTATCGAAGCTAAGGGCTCAACCAAAGCCACCGTTATTTTGGAAAGTGGTGTTCAAGTAGATTTGAGGCTTGTCGCAGAGGAGAGTTTTGGTGCTGCGCTTTACTACTTTACAGGTTCAAAAGCGCATAATATCGCCACTCGAAAGATCGCCCAGAAAATGGGGCTCAAGATTAATGAATACGGAGTTTTCAAAGGCGAAAAATCTATAGCCGGCAAAACCGAAGAGGAGGTTTTTGAATCTATCAAACTCCCCTACATAATCCCAGAGATGAGAGAAGACACCGGAGAGATCGAATTCATGCGCGAGAACCCAAATTTCAAAACCGTCTCACTCGAAGATATAAAAGGCGATCTACACTCACACTCAGACTGGTCTGACGGCAAAAATACGATCCAAGAGATGGCATCTGCCGCACAGAAAATGGGATACCAATACCTCGCTCAAACAGATCACTCAGCCTTGGTCAAAATTGCACACGGCCTTTCGTCTTTACGACTGCACGAACAGATGAAGGAGATCGATAAGTTGAATAAGGAATTCAAAGGGTTCCATGTTTTGAAGGGTATCGAAGTCGACATCTTGCGCGACGGTTCCCTTGATCTACCTGACGATGTTTTGGCTGAGCTAGACATAGTTGTTGCATCAGCTCACACATATTTCAATCTTAGTCGCGAAGAACAAACTGAGCGTCTTATCCGCGCGGTTTCTAACCCTAACGTGAACATTCTCGGACACCCTACCGGCAAGCTTCTTGGACATCGAGAGGCTTACGAAGTTGATCTTCGTGCCGTAATGCGTGCCGCCAAAGAAAACAACGTTGCGATTGAGCTTAACTGCAACCCCAAGAGGCTTGACCTCGAGACTAGTGACCTCCGTTACGCGAAGGAACTCGGCATCAAAATTTCTCTTGATACCGACTCTCATTCAGACCAGAGTTTATGGGCTATCAAATATGGAATTTTCTTGGCTCGTCGAGGTTGGCTTGAACCTTCGGATATTTTAAATACAATGGATCTCGACGATTTACTTAAGTTTTTGGATGCATAGATTTTATCAAAAAATTTCGCCTGAAGTTGGCTCGGAAATGACGATTGAAGACAAGGGATTGGCTCATCAGCTAATTCGAGTTTTGCGTATGAAATCGGGTGACGAAATTACGTTTTTTAACGGGAGTGGAAGCGACTTTTTGTGCGAGATCACTGATTTGTCGAAAAAAAGCGTTAACGTCAAAGTTTTGAGCGAATCCAAGCCCGAAACAGAGCGAAAAGTCAAAGTTCATCTTTACCAAGCTGTACCGCACACATGGTCTAAATTCGAAGATGTCCTCAAAAAATGTACAGAGCTTGGAGTTGTCTCCTTCAACCCTGTTTTGATGGAACGCTGCGAGACCCGGGTTAAGGCGGGAGACGACCTACCGAAGCGTGACAGGCTCGAGAGAATTGTTGTCGAGGCTTGCGAGCAATGTGGTGGCAGTTTTGTACCTGAGATTGAGAAGATTGTTTCGTTTGAAGATGCACTTGCTTCTGCCCCTGGCATGAAAATCATGGCTTATGAGCTTGAGGACAAGGTTAATATCGGGGAGATTGATATATCCGGTGAGGTCAGTTTGTTTGTGGGGCCTGAAGGTGGAATTACCGAGGGCGAGGCAGAGGATTTTTCTACTAGTGGAGGATTTTTGTTCAATCTTGGCAAGCGGATTTTGCGAACCGAGACAGCTCCTGTTGCTGTTGTAGGTCGGATTGTGTTATAAGTTGCTTTGCATTTCTCTATAAAATTTAACCAAATCGAATTATGAGAAAAATTTCTACACTTATTCTGGCTGCAATGGTCGGATTGATGCTTTCTGGATGTCTAATTGTACCTCTAGAAATCACTTTTGTTACTCCTGAATACGGATATCTTGTCCCACGAGCGGACACTTTGAACGTTGCAACAAACCAACCAACTAATCTTTACCTTGCGAAGGTAATGTGTGCTGAAGAAGCTGAGCTTGATGCAGGAGGGCCTGCAATGATGAGCTCTTACGCTAAACCAGCAGAGTCAACTCCAACTCAAGCTTTCAACCTAAACCTTGAGAAACTTGAGAAGTTCGACGGAATGCTTTGTGACCTAACTGTAAAAGCTTACGACACATCTACAACATCTGAGACTGAGGCTACTATCCGAGTTAACATCGGTGAAATGCCAGACGT
>CAZRWH010000003.1:16723-33749 GCA_964603905.1 uncultured Candidatus Peribacteria bacterium
GTTTTTTTGCCAAGATGCGTTTTGTCTGTTTAGTATAAAAATTTTAATAATGAACAATACCGACCTGCTTGAAAAATTTGCCGACCTATTCGAAGAAACGAATCAACAACTCAATCTCTGCAAATTCGAAGATCGTGATGAGTTTATGGATCGACATATTGCCGATGCTGCTGAATGTGAAGCTTTTCTTGAAAATGCTCGTAACCTTGTAGATCTTGGGACTGGTGGAGGTCTGCCTGGCATTGTAATTTCGATTTTGAGACCTGATATCAAGGTTTCGATGGTGGACTCTATTCAGAAGAAATGTGACGCAATTGACGGCATGATCAAGGAACTCAAGCTCAGCAATGCACAGGTTGTTTGTGGGCGCTGTGAAGAGTTTGGACAGAACCCTTATTTCCGCGAAAAATTTGACGTTGTTACTGCACGAGCGTTGGCTCCCCTACCTGTCTTACTTGAGCTTGCTGCCGGTTTTGTTCGACCAAGTGGGAAATTCATTGCTTTCAAAGGCTCAAGTTATCTTGAAGAGCTTTTTGATGCAGAAAACGCAATGAAAGTTCTTGGTTTTGAATTAGACAAAACTCACAAATACAAACTTGTTGATGGGATTGATCGAACGCTACTCATCTTCACAAGAAAAGGAAAATTAGACCCTAAATATCCACGAGAAAATGGTACGCCGAAGAAAAAACCGCTCTAAAGGCGGAAAAAAATACGCTGTAAAAGATCCTTATTTTCGACGAGCAAAAAACGATGGTTATCGTGCTCGGAGTGCTTACAAGCTCAAGGAAATCCTGGCAAAATTCAAGCTGGTCAAAAAAGGCGACCGAGTCCTAGATCTCGGAGCTGCACCAGGAAGCTTTTTGCAAGTGCTGGTTAGATACGTTGGCCCTCAAGGTTCTGTTACAGGTGTCGATTTAAAAGAGATCGAACCTATCCCTGGGGTCGAAACCGTCGTTGGAGATATCTTTACGTACAAACCTAACGGACAGTTTGATGTAATCACCTCTGACCTTGCTCCCAACACAACTGGCATTAAATTCATCGATAACGACGATAGTGTTGAGCTTAACTTAGCTGCTCTAGGCATCGTAAAGAAACATCTCAAACCTGAAGGACATGCGGTCTTCAAGATTTTCCAATGTAATGAACTCAAGAAATTCCTCGTCGCTGCAGAAAGAGCTTTCCGGAAAGTGCTTATCATCAAGCCTGATGCTGTTCGAGCTTCGAGTAGTGAGGTTTATGTTGTTTGTGTGGGGAGGGGTTCTGTTTAGCTCTTTGCTGATACTTTTTTCGCTAAACAGAACCACTTAATGTACTGATGGTGCCCTTCGGGCAGATTATTGGTGGCAGGCAACCAGCAGGTTGACGGCGGGGCTTTTTGATGCTTTAATGGCAATCTTGTTTTATAAAAAATCTAAATAATGGGTATTAATTCCGCACCGGCTCCTTGGGATATACTGGACGAACCTACACCTGCACCTAAACATCCAATTGAGGACGGTGATACTGAAAACGACAGAGATTTCCGTGAGATGGAAGCTGCCATTAGGAAGCACCTGCGTATTACTGAGGCCGAAAGACTTTACCCTCAATACAGCACTGGGACTCTTATTATTTTTGGAGCTAAAACAGACGAAGAATACTGGCCTGATGATATGCGGATTAGGATTTGTCTGCGCAACCTTCCAGCTAGAATGAGAGCTGCTGGGATCTGGAGAATTCTAATCATTCCTGATTACAATATCTCTGCCATTCGTGACATAGTGGGAACGGAATAGTTGCCAATCCCCCCTTTTCATAGTAAGATCAAGTTCCTTTTTCTAATTTTCAGATTTAAAAATGACTCAATATAGAACCGAGAAAGACGCTCTCGGAGAAATTTCAGTTCCAAAGGATGCCTACTTTGGCGGATTCACTTCTAGAGCACTTGAGAACTTTCAAATAAGTGAAATGATAGCCCCTATCGAATTCCGAACCGCACTTGGACAGGTTAAACTTGCTGCTGCAAGAGCCAACTCGAAACTTGGTGAACTTGGCGAAAAAGAGTTCGATGCGATCGAAGAGGCGGCACTTGAATTTATCGATGGAGACTTTGACAGCGAATTTGTACTAGATGTCTTCCAAGCTGGAGCAGGAACTTCTTACAACATGAATGCGAACGAGATAATTGCGAACCGTGCAAACGAGATTTTGGGCGGCGAAAAAGGTGTTTATGACCTCGTCCATCCAAACAACCACGTCAACATGGCTCAATCGTCTAACGACGTAATTCCAACTGCAACACGCATCGTACTTCTGTTAATGGGTCGAGATCTTGTCCAAGAGATGGAAGCTTTTATTTCTGCACTTGAAGAAAAAGGCAAACAGTTCGCTCACATCAAAAAAGTTGGACGTACTCACCTTCAAGACGCTGTACCTGTGACACTCGGATCAGAGTTCATGGCTTATGCTGACGCAATCCGAAACGAACTTGCTTCAGTTCAGCATGCACTAGACGGACTAAGAGTTCTTGGAATTGGAGGAACAGCCGTTGGAAACGGTCTCAACACTCACCCTGATTTCAAAAAAACTGTTATCGACGAACTTGAACAACTTACCGGAGAAAAGCTAATTCAAGCACCAAACTCCTCAACAACTACACACAGCATGCAGGTTTTCTCAGCGTTCTCAGGGGCAATGAGGAACCTAGCAATCGAAATACACCGCATCATGGGCGACATCCGCCTAATGAATGCCGGACCACGAGCATGGACACGAGAAATCAAACTCCCGAAAGTCCAACCAGGATCATCAATAATGCCTGCAAAACTTAACCCATCCATCCCTGAATGTATGAGTATGATTTGCGGACAAGTTATCGGAGCTGATGCTGTTGTTTCTTTCTCTGCTCAAGGCGGACAGTTCGAGCTCAACTGGTACACTCCATCAATCATGTTCAATCTGACAATGGCTGCCTCAATCATGTCGAACGGATTAAAAATGACACGCGAAAAATGTATCGATGGAATCAAAGCTTGCGAACCTGAAATCGCAGATGCTCTATCACGAAGTCTATGCCGTGCAACCGAACTCGTACCTAAACTTGGCTACCACAA
This sequence comes from uncultured Candidatus Peribacteria bacterium, assembly GCA_964603905.1. Classification (GTDB taxonomy): domain Bacteria; phylum Patescibacteriota; class Gracilibacteria; order UBA1369; family UBA12470; genus CAZRWH01. The sequence continues at coordinate 19,822 of CAZRWH010000003.1, forward strand.
AGTTGCTGAGCTGGTTAAGAAGGCTATGAAAAGTGGCAAAGGGCTTGATGAGGTGATGGAGGAGGAAGGCTAATAGTCAAAAACCCTTTACAGCGCACCTTATGGGGACTATGATGCCTCCCTTATTTGATAATTATTTTGCTTTATGAGTCACGACCGAATGGGTGTCTTTAGTCCACCCTTGAAATGTCATCAAGTTCCTTCTGAAGACACCTCAACATACTCTTTTTACTACAATCATCGAGGATTACCCGGAAGTCAATCATATCACGAGAGACTTATATTATGTTCTCATCTTGCGCCAGAGGCAATATGCGAAATTACCAACGAGAAATGCAATGTATTGATAGGACTAAGCCAGCAGTTTAGATAAGATAATCTAAAACAATTCCGCAACCTTGTCATTTCGTGGTTTTTTGTTGTATGTGGAGTTAGCTGTTATAATTCTTGCTAGGTTATCTCCTAATTTAATAAGTCATGAATAAAACACCAGATCAAACTGGCGACAATCCGGAGGCTGATTTCGCAGATACATTTTTGCGTATATTCGATGAAGAACTTGAAGCATGTCCTGGCACTGATCCAGTTTTGGACGGAAGAGAACTTACCTATGAAAGAATAGAGGAGAGAAGGCTTTTAGAAGGCCCGGTCAACCCTGAGAAATAATCATACCTTTAAACTTTAAAAAATCATGAATAGACTACCAACACCTTCAGAGGTTAAAGCTGATCGCGAATCGGAAAAAGACAGAATATATCAGGAGCTGATGGACAGAGCTATGACTACAATAACCGAGGCTGTCAGTGCAGCTGTCTCCCGGCAACCACTAGGACCAAATGGCGGAAGCGTTCGCATTGATGATGTCGGTCTAAAAAACCTCTTAACACCTGAGTCTCGCAGATTAAAACCTGCTGTACAAAGACCTGAAGATGCTCGCCTAAGTTACAAAGATGCACTTTGGTTACTTCAGCAATATTGCGCACAATCAGGATGGCATGCAACCGTAAGCCGCACTTCTCAGTCTTTCCACTCAATGGCCTCCAAATCTACAGGTTCAACTGAGCAACTTCATCTTAACTTCTGCACATTAGAATCTCACGAGGCACGGGAAGCTGCAAATCTTGCAGAACAAGAAGCATTAGACGCAGATCCTGAAAGAGCGGAACGTGTTGCAAAACAAGCAGATGCATTCCGTCGTGCATATCAAAGGCATCTCGTGAACTCGAGCAGGACCCATTAATCTTAATCAGAAACCGTGATCTCCATCTCATATGTGTCTTTGACTCCACTTGAGTCTTCGACTTCTAGTTCGACTGTGTAGATTCCTGTTTCTTCGAATGTATGGGTTGGCCTTCTTTCGAAAGCTTTTTCACCGTCTCCGAAATCCCATTCGTATCCACTGACCGAACCTTGGCTACAAAGTGGGCTGAATGTGACGATTAGAGGAGCTGGCCCTTTCTCAAGGCTTGCTTCAAAACAAGCGCTCAGTGATACCGGGCGAACTGTGATTTCCATGTCCGCTGTATCCGTTGACCCATCAGAAGCCTTTACTGTTACAGTTGCTGTATATGTTCCAGCACTATCATATTCGTAAGTAACTTCTGCCTCTCCTATATATTCACTAGAACCGTCTCCGAAATCCCATGTGTAAGAAACTATTTCTCCTGCATCGTAGCTTGATCCAGCTGCGCTCATTTCGACTTCAAGCGGTACTTCTCCATAAACCGGAGATACTGTTAAAGTTGCTGTTAAAGCCTGAGCTCCAACGTTAATTGTAACTGTTTCTGTTCCTACATTTCCTTCTGCGTCAATCGCAGAAAGTGATGCGATATAAATCCCCTCTTCTTGGTATGTATAAGTCACAGCTTCTCCTGTGTCATCAACACGTCCATCATTGTCGAAGTCCCATTCGTAATCAACGATGTTGTCGTCTTCGTCATAACTCCCTGAAGCGTCAAACGCCACCCCAAAAGGAACTTCACCGCTCACCATACCATCTTCATCCGCAAATGGTGTTGTTTCGATAACTGCTGTTGGAACTTTTGGTGCTCCTTCAATTACTATCTCAAGTTCTGTTGTCCCCTCTTCACCTTCCTCATCAGTTACTGTAAGAAGTACATCATAAGTACCTGGCGAATCGAATGTGTGTTTTACAGTTCGAGTTTTTTCGATTGATGTTCCATCTCCAAAATCCCATTCGTATTTCTCAATATCTCCGTTTGGTGATACAGATTCTGATCCAGAGAAAAGATACTCAACTCCAGCTGCATAAATCTCCACCTCTTCTGTGATTACCGCTACAGGAACGTTTCCTCCAGCGTTGATCTCAACCGTTGCGATATTGTACTCGCCGTTGTTGTCTGTCACTCGAAGTGAAGCTTCGTAAATTCCTACTTGTTTGTATGTGTAGCTAGCAGTCACTCCCTCTGCGTCATCGAACTTTCCGTCTCCATCAAGATCCCATTCGTAATCAACGATTTGACCGTCTGGGTCTGAACTCTCAGAAGCGTCAAACTCTACCTCTAATGGAATGTCTCCCCCTTCAGGTGTTGCTGTAAACATTGCTGAAACAGCTTCGTTACTAAACACTACATCAAGGATCACTTCATCAGTCGCCTCTTCTCCTGTTTCCATGTCTTCGTAAGTAACACTCAACACAACTTCATATCTTCCTGCATCAGGACCTTTTTCTGTAAATCTGTGCGATACAGTTGGCCCCGTTGCTGTTAGCCCATCTCCGAAATCCCATTCGTAAGAAAGGATCTTATATTCATATGGGTTGAAAGGTATGTTCGAAGCATCAAACTCAATAGTCATTGGAGCTGTTAATCCTGTCAATTCAGCAGGATCTGTTTGTATGATTGATGTGTCTTGTCTTTCTGCAGTTTCAATCTGTTGTGATGCCAAATACATGTAAGTAAATGTCCATGCAAAAGCTAGCAAAACAAATGCTGCTCCTCCGATAGAAGCCATCATTATTCCTTTTTTTCTTCCTACCTTGTCGTCTTTCTTTGTCATCGAAGTTTTAAACAAACCTATAACTCCGACTACAAAAGCTACAAAAATCGTCAGACCAAATATCATATTGGTCAGAGCAATTAGGAATGGGAAGAAGTTCTCTTCTGAGATACCGAACATCCTCAGAAGTGGATTGTCCGCTCCTCCGCCTTGAGTCAAAAGCAGGAATGTCATTACAATCATCATAACAATCACAACGCCCGCTGTAATTGCTCCTGCCATAATTTGTTTTTTCTTCTTAAGTTTTTTCTTCTTAGCTTTGATTGCTTTCTTCTCTTCTGGAGTTAGATTTTTTACGAGGTCGTTTTTAGTCGCGGGTCTCGAGTCGCGGGTCTCCAGTTGCGGGTCGCTAGTCGCGGGTTGAGCTGGTTGTGGAGCCGGCGCTTGTGCCGGTTGTGTCACAGGTTGCTCAACAGGCTGCGCTGGTTGTGCAGGTGCAGGGGTTGGAGCTGGCGTTGGTGCCGGAGTTGGCGTCGGAGCCGCCTCAGCTGCTGATTGTTGATTGCTGACTGCTCCGCCCTCTGCCATCTGCTCTCTGCTGTCTATATTATTGTCCATATTTATTTTTGTTTTAGTTTTTTCTAGTTTATTCTTCTAACAGTGTAAATACCGGCGCCCAAAAGCGCAAATGAGAATGATACGATTAGTATCATAAGACCTTGGTTTACTGTCACTGGGAATACGTTTGTTGCTCCCATTGTGATATCGTCAAACACGATCTCTTTTGCTACTTGGTAGCTAGAGTCTCCGTATTCAACTGTTAGCATGGTAACTATTAGTCCCCATGATTTTTCATAATAAACCCCAGAGAAAGTTCCTCCCTGGCAATTTTCATCTATCAAATCCTTGTCGTTGTCTGTGAGGCCATCTCCATCCGTATCGTAATAAACGTTTTTGTCTACCGAACAAGTTGCTCCTTCTAGGTTATCCGGTTCGATTCCATAATAAAGATCTATCACCTGTGAGTCGCCTTGTAGGTGCACCTTATTATCTACTTGTGAGCTACCTGCACTTGTATTTAGGTATCCGACAACTTCTATGGTTTGTTCTTCTAGTTCAACAGTCCTTGTGACGTAATCCTCTTTGTTCATTGAGTCCATTACTGTCAGCTTTGTTGTGTAAAGTCCGTAATCTGCGTATGTGATTGCCGGATTTAGTTCTGTTGAATCTACGTCGTTTGTTTTGTCTCCATCACCATCTGAATCAAAATCCATATCGAAATCCCATGCGTAAGAAACGATTTCTGTTCCTTCGTAAGGTTTTGAATTGTCTTTGAATACAACATTTAAATCATCAGCTTCATAAGTGAATGCTGCTACTGGCGGATCCGTCTCAACAAGAACTATTTGCGATGATACATCGTCAACCCCTCCCATGTTGTCATACACTGTTAGTTTCACTGTGTATGATCCTGCTGACGCGTATTCATGAACAGGGTTCTCTGTGATTGAATCTACATCATTGTCGGCTTCACCATCACCATCAGCATCTGTTTGAGTGTCCAGATCCCAGTGGTATGCGTATACCGATGCTCCGTTTTCTTCGTCAACTGTTGAGTTGTTTTCGAATTCAACTTCAAAGCCTGTCACGTTGTAAACGAATGCTGCATCCGGTGCGCTTGTAATTGACTCAACACAAAGCTCAGTCGAACCGTCTGACACTGTTGCTTGGCTATTTGAGTCGATAACTTTTAATCTAACATCAAAACATCCAATCTCGTCAGGCACATATTCGTAGACAACATCTTCCATCTCAACGTCGTCTCCAAATCCATCACCTTTAAGATCCCAAACGTACTTGATGTCGTCTCCGTCTGGGTCATAACTTCCTCCTGCGTCTAGAGTAACTATGTCATTCAAAACTACGTATGTAGGATTGACTGTCATTATTGCTACTGGAGCTTCGTTGTCTCCGTTTATAACCTCAAGTGTCGGAGCTTGATTAAGTTCGTTTTTACTTGAGACCGTGTTACCTCCTTGGTCTGTAACCTCAACCGCAAAGCCGTATTCCTTCTCTTCTCCTGTTGTTCCGTTTGTTGAAATCGTTAGCCTAGCTTCAGGAGTTTTTGTGATTTTTGTTCCGAGCTTCTTAGTTGTGTTCGTAAGATCATAATAGTACCAGTAGTAGTTCGCTATTGAACCGTCTGGATCGTCTGCATCAACCTGTAATTTTACTTCAACAGGCGTAACTACTGAGTCTGATTCTATCGAGTAAGATAGACCATATATTTCTGGTGGATCTTCTTGAACTGTTATTTCAAAGCTATCCTCTGCGACTTTTCCAGCAGCTTCATCGTTATCCCATACGCTTAGAGTTACTGTGTATTGTCCTGTTTCTTCGTATGTATGTGAAACTTTTTTCTCTGTGCTTCTTGTTTGATCTCCAAAGTCCCAACTGTAACTTAGTCCTCTTGTTGATCCATCTTGGTTTCTTGAGCTACTCGCATCAAAAGAGAACACTGTGTTCACGTTCCCCATAACGTTGTTTGTAGAGATCTCAACGTTATCTTTTTCGAGAGTAGAGATCGCTATAGGTGTATCGCTCTCACCTATCATTATCTTTTTAGTGTATGTGTTTTCGTTGTCATCATCATCGTAAGCTGTTAGCTCAACGTAATAGATGCCTGACTCTGCATATGTATGATCAAAGGTTGCTGTACTGCTGTAAGTTCCTTCAACCACATCCGAGTCCCCATCTCCGAAGTCTATCTCGTATGCAACTGCTGTATCGCTTATTGCTTCAAATTCTACCTCTACGATGCCTGTTTCTTCATCAAGGTGATATGCAGGACCGCTTTTGGCTTCTAGATCTACATCTGGGATATCATCCAATTTAATCGCGTATTCACCTTCTGATGTTTTCTTGATGTCCTCGTCTGTGTATTGATCGCTAACCTCAAGAACGATGTTCTTATCACCAGGCTCGTCAAATTTAACAACTATCTCTGCAGAATTTAAATCTCCGCTAACAATCTCGTAATCCTCATCAAATACCCATTTAAATGAAACTGTATCATTCGGATCTAAATCATAACTGTCGCTCGCATCTAAATGTACAGTTCGAGGCTGAGCCAAATTAGGTATTTCGTAATCAACAACAGGAATTGGTGCTTGCGACTCAACGATAACTTGAATCGTATCTGTTGCTTGATCAACCCCATCCGAGACCGTTAGAGAAACTGTGTATTCCCCTGGGTTTTCAAATTCATAATCAACATCAGGAGAGCTTCCTAAATCTATAGTTCCACCCTCGCTTGATGTAGCTTTGAATGTGTATTTCTGGATTGAGCCCTTGTCTGTTGTAGAAGAAGATCCATCAAAATTAAATGTTGTTCCGATGTCTCCTATTCTTGTAGACGGAAGGATTCTTGCTGCCGGTGATGCAATTATTATGTCACCTATATACCTGTCTTGTCTTCCTGTCACATCTGTAACTTCTGCTGTAAGACGGTATGTCCCTTCGCTTTCATAGTTACATGTTCCACTTACCAATCCCTCTGCTTCGTATTCTTGAGTCCCATTTCCACAATCGATAATGCTTCCGATCACAGGATCTCCGTTTCCATCAGTTGTACCTTCAAGAGAGATCCCTAGTCCGACAGCACCTTCTTCTTCTGTAAATTTGGCTGAAGTTTCGATTATTCCGTTTGCATAATCTGCAAGTAATATCTCGTCACCAACCTTTGTTACTACTGTAAGCATTATGTTCGAGTCTGGTGGGTTTACTACCACACTGATGTAACTCTGTCCTGGAGCCACGCTATCACCTTGGCTAGATACCCTTAGCCCAACTCGGTATGTACCAACCTGGTCATAAGTTGCACTAACAGACGCCCCTGTCGTCTCGTAATTTCCGTCACCGTCAAGATCCCAAGAGTATTGCTCGTCTGTAATTGTAAGATCACTTGGGTCGTAAGATGCCAATCCGTTAAAGCTAACTACAAGCGGCGCGTTCCCCTCTTGTACGTTTGCTGATATCACAGCACTAACGAACTCAAGGTTATCTACAACAGAGAACAACGTTCCCAGGTCTGCAACAACGTCTCTAAGCATCGAGTTATCGATAACTTCTGTCGTGTTACGAGGCCTAGATTCACCTGTCAAAGCTGCGAAGTAATCAACTTTAATCGAAGTGATTAGGTCTGTTATTCCTTGGAGATTCGCTCCTCCTGCCGCGAAAAGATCTTCGATTGAATCTAATATTTCATAAAACTCACCTATCTTCTCATTGAAATCTGCGTTTGCAGCTTCTTTTACACCTGTAAGCAGTCCTTCGATCTCCTGGTATCTTTCAAAATTATCTTCTTCATAATAAGCGTATGCTGTTGGTATTAACGGGTTCGAATTTGCGTAATATCTACTTGCATTGTCCAGAAGCAAATCTGAAAGTTCTTCTAAGTCTTGTGCAGCTTCATAAGTGTCGCTGTATCTGTCGACCATATCCATAACCTCGTTTGCAACGTCGTTAATTACCTCAAGATAGTTTCTCATCACCGCAATATCATCTTCGTCGATAGGATTTTCAGCATCTGTTCCGAGTATTTGGTTTTCCAGATTAATCCAGAATTCACCAACTGTATCCAGCTCAGGCTGCTCATAAGTTTCAGCATACTCGATGTAAGTGTAAGTGTTCGAGTAGGTTGTATAAGCGTCTACATAATCTGTAGCCATCTCTTGCAACTCTTTTGAAACTGTATTGATATTGTAAACATCAATTTCTTCACCTGTAACCAAATCTCCCGAAGCATAAACCCCTCCGTCACGATCCTCTCCTCCTCCTGGTGCTTCTGTAATCAAAGTATTAACGATAGCGTAAGAAGAAAGAACCACTAAGATACCTATGATTGCGTACATGATTGACTTCTTACCCTTCTCTGTTTGACCTTCTTCACCTCCTGCAGTTACATACAAAAATCCTCCATAAATTATCACTGCGACCGCAACTAACCCCAAAAATGACAGCGCAAAATTTGTCACGTTTAGAATAAATTCACGAGCAGTTTTTGCTCTTGTTAGACCTGAATCGTAACCTTCGGCATCAGGTGGCTCGAAAGATCCTTCGAATTCCGTAAAGCTTGTGATTTCACCATAGTCTTCACAACTAAGAATTCCACTAGTGCTGTCGTCGAGACCTTCACAAAGTGCGTCTTCGACTTCATCAGGTACTAGGTCTACCTGAAGACCTGCATGTGCCACTGACGGAATCAGTAGCATTACCGCCATTAATGCACCTAGCATCATTGAGGTAATAAGTTTTTTTGCGCTCATAGGTTCAATGTTTATTTTTATATCTGTTAATTATACCAGAAACTCACTCGAAAGTCGAGAGGTTTAGAGCTCAAAATGCGAGGTACAAAAACACCCTTGGATTTTAGCGTTTTTACAGGTTTGGAGGCGTATGACGAACTATGAATTCTGAATTAAGAATTACGAATTCCATCCCTGCCATCTGCTCTTTGCCATCTGCCAACTGCCTACCCTACCCCGGCACAGACAACAAAGTCGTTGCTATCGCGAATGCACCTCCTGCCAGCAAAATACTTCCTACTGCGCCCATTATTAGTTTCTTTGCTTTTTCGATATTTCCTTCGCTTGCCCCCTCTGTGACATACATATATCCAGCCGCAATGAACATTACGACCGCCATAAATCCAATAATTCCTGCCAAGAAGTTGGTCAAACTTGCCAGAAGCATTCTTCCCTCAGAGATACCAAGCTCCATGCTTTCTCCAGGTTCATAAGGGAACAGGATGTCTCGAATTAACAGTTCTGACACACCTATCAACATAAGACCTATTATCGACCAGAAAATGTGATTTCTAGCTGCTGTAACTTCTTCATCATTAAACGACACTGTAATCATCCTCACACCATCGTAAGCTATTGCAAATACCGCTATGGCCCCTACAAATACCTCGATTAGGGTGTACATCCCTTCGATACCTCTCGAAGCTCTTGCCGCAAAAGCTAGCGTTGTGTCCTCGTCCTGTGCGAGTATCTCTCCTTGTTCTCCAAAGAACATCTCTTTTACGACTGTGTCTGCTGCAAAGACCAATATCAATCCGACAATTGCCCATAACATGTAAGTTTTTTGCTTTCCAAGCTCTTCATCGGAGCTGTCTCCCGCCATCAATATCTGATATGAGGATATAACTATGTACAGAACCGCGACACTTCCCAGTATGTATTTTACAAAATCTATCAGATAATAAATCGCACTTGTAACCTCCTGAAGCCCATCCTCTCGGAAAGCTTCTCCATGTGCATCGCTACTGTCTTCGTACGTTGGCAAATCAACTTGATCTGCTAGATCCTCAACAAACTGATTGTAGTCTAATGCTAAGCTTTGAGGTGCGTTTATAAAACTCATGATACTTAGCCCTATGACTAACATCATTGTGAATACTACTAATTGTTTCAGGAATTTTTTCATTTTTTAAAAAAGTGAACCTGTTATAGCTGCGGTAACAACCGCATAAGCACCGTATATCACGAGTGCTCCTATTACTGAGTTCATAATAATTTTTTGAGCTTTTTGAGTCTTCTCTTCGTCACTAGCTGCGAGCACATACATCACTGATCCTCCAATAATTCCCAGAATCATTATCGGCCCTATAAACGAAACCATAAAGTTAGTAACAGCGGCAATCTCTTCCATGCCGGCTGTTGCATTTATCGATACAACCGCCATGTTTTCAGATTCACTCATTGTTACGTTGAATATGATATTCCTAACCAAATGATCGGAAATAATAACCATAAAAATTGCTACAAAACCACCGATGAGATTCTTCTGCTCCCTCTTAACGTTCTCTTCACTTCCACTAGCCATAATCATAATGAGTCCAGATTTGATTATCGCGAATATCGCAATACTTCCAAGTGTGTATTTCAGGAATGTAACAATCACCATCACCCTCGAATCGAATAAGCCTGCTCTCGCGGCAATAGACTGTTCGTCTCCCAAGAAACTTCCTTGTGTGAAATCGAATATTTCACCAATTGAAGCTGAACCACTTATGATAGCTAACCCTATGATTCCCCACAGAACAGCTTTCTTCTGAGTATTGATCGACTCTTCGTTTCGCCCTCCGATAACAAGTAAAAATCCATAAAGCACCATTAACGCTACTGCAACCGCTCCCATTATCACCCTAAGAGGAGCCATAACACGTCCAATCATATTTCGTGACTTTTCAACTGCATCTGCCCCAACAGGTTCGGGAACACCCCCAAAATTAATTCCATCAGGCAGATTCAAGTAGTCTGATGCCAATGCCAAAGTCGGCGCAGTTAATATAAAATACGCAACTATTCCGATGACAGCTATTGCTACTATCAGCGCTTTTAATGACATGTATTTGTTCGACTTGTTTTTACCCACCTTTGTCTAAGCTTAATTTTAATCTTAGTATTTTACCATTTTTTTGCGAATTTATCAAACTTGCTATTGCATTTTCTACAGATTAAACATAAAATTACTGACGTCGGGCCAAAAAGGCCTTTTAGAGGTATTTCTTTAAAACTAATAAAATGATTAAGAAAACAACACAATACTTTAAGGACTGTTTCGGGGAAATGAGCAAGGTTACCTGGCCTACAAAGAATCAGGCAGTGATTTTGACAGTAATCGTTTTGATCTTCTGTGTGATTTTCAGTTTATTCCTTGGTGTTCTTGACTATGTGTTTGGATTCGGATTCGAAGAACTGATCAAACTTGCTAGATAATTCTACTTCAATATTTTAAATTCAAAATTTTAAACTATGGCTAAACAAGCGAAAAATACAGGTCGGAATTGGTATGTTATCCATACATATTCTGGTTATGAAGATGCTGTTCGTGAAGCTTTGATTCAAAGAATTGAGTCTATGAACATGCAAGATAAGATCTTTGATGTTGTTGTTCCAAAAGAGACTCAAATTGTTATTAAAAAAGGAGAACCTAAAACTGAAAAAAAACGTCTTTTCCCAGGTTACGTACTTGTCGATATGATGGTTGATGATGACTCTTGGTATGTTGTTCGAAACACACCTAACGTTACTGGTTTCGTAGGTTCAGGAACAATTCCTGTCCCTGTTTCAGAAGAAGAGTTCAATGTTGTACGTCGTCACATGGGACAAGCTGAACCTAAGTTCAAAATTGACTTCGCACAAGGAGATCACGTTATCGTTCTTGATGGGCCTTTTGCTCAATATGAAGGAATCATCAATGAAATCGATGAAGAAAAAGGTAAAGTTAAAGTATTCATCACTATCTTTGGACGTGAGACACCTGTTGAGCTTGACTTTACGCAGGTTAAGAAGAAGTAGTTTTAGGCTCAAAGATAAAGGCTAAAGGCGCAAGTTGGCGGAGGTTTTTGGTAAAGAACACCTCCACTATTCTCTATTCTCTATTCTCTGTGATCTATGATCTATCCTCTACTTGTGTTATTTTGTCGTCGAACAAAAACAAAACTTTTCTACCATGAATAAATTCACAATTTTTACCATCATTTTTTCGGCAATTGTAATTATTACTGTTGGCGAGCTTGTTATTAACGATTACCTGGATAGGCATAGTGATGAAGTAGCGGACAGTGAACAGGTTACAGTGGACAGCGAACAGTGGACAGTGGACAGTGATGAGGAAATTGAGGCTGAGGAGCCGATTATTGAAGATGTTGAAGAAGTTCTACCAGTTGCAAGTTATTTAAATGGTCTTGATTACTCGGCTTTCGGTATTGCTGCCGCTCTGAAGGACAAAAACGCCCCTGAATTGGTTTTTCAATTTTTGAGCTTTGACGACGACCCATCAGACTATTTGTATTATGAGCTTTTCGATGGAGAGGAGTACGTTGGGTCTTTGTATGAAATCAACTGTTCCGATCCTACTCAAGCTTTCACAATTTATACAGACATGAAGCAAAGTGGCTCTGGTCAACCTGAGACCGGATCGATAAATGAGGTTAATAATTATGGAGACGCTTCCTTTTATTTCAATCATACAACCAAGACAACAAGTGTATTTGCTGTTGTTCTAAAGGACAATAAGGTTTATGCGTTCAATTACCCTCACAGTTATCACTCTAATTTCAAGGAGTTAATTGGGGCGATTTAGTGTGGTTTTGTAACAAAAGCATGGAACTGTCTATTTGGGGTTTTTGACGTTTATGAGGTTAAAGCTTAGACTTAACCCTAGTTTTTAACCTAAAATTCATATGGCAACTAAGTTTATTGTTTATACAAATGAGTGCAGTGAAGAGTCTCGCAGTCTTATTTATGGTGCATTATGCAATCTAGCCGGAGAATTCTTAGATGATGGGTCCTCCTTCCGTTCGTTTGCAGTTGATGGCGAGCCATTTCACCATTCTGGCGAGCTAAAAGACGGAGTATCTATTGAATCTGCAAAAGAAGCTATTTTAACCGAGTTGCGTAAACTTGTTGGGCTAAGTATAGATTCTTTGCTATTAAAGAATGAACAAACTAAACTTTTTGACAGGACATCGCTGCGTGATGTTTGCGTTGGGTTGCCTCCTAAGGTTCAGCATGGACCTTTAACTGAAGAGGATCAAGTTATAGCTGACCATGATATAGAGCTTGGCAAGATGATTGCAGAGATCGATGATGACATGGACAGGATTGATAAAATAATGGCAAAAGAGAAATTGGCTAAAAGACTTGCCGGTATGAGAACCGGTTTTGAGGCGACACTTGATGCCGAAGGAGATGTTGATTCTGTAAGTGAAATCCCGTGGGCTATGCCTGACCCTGTTCCTGATTATCAAACATGGTGGGAATTTGAATGGCCGTCTGACTCTGTGTTTGAACTACACAATAGGGTTATTGATTTTCGGGATTCAATTGAGAAAGCTAATGATATGCTTTGCGATGGACTACCCTATCTTAAAAAAAGGTCCGCAATGGCAAGAGGATGGACACGAGAACTTACAACCGAAGAGATCGCTGAGTTTCTTGATCCTCGAGCTAACGCTATTTACACTTGGAAAAAAATCGAAGCCGGTTGGTATAGGACTGGAGTTGCAACTGAGGGACAAGAAGTCCCTCGTGGTGGAAGTCTGCTTTCACATGCAGATATGGCTAGGCTTAGTAGATTGAACAAACCACAGGCCCCTGACGCAACACCGGAGATTGACGAAAGCGACCCTAGAGCAGTAATTGAACAAATTCATGCTGAATGGTACAGAACAGGTGTTGCAGAACAAGGACAGGAAGTTCCTTGTGATCATAGGCTACTGACAAACAAAAACATGGCCGATCTTAAGGCATTATTACAGGCAGAAGGTTCATACGAATCTTTTTTGGCAGAGTTAGGAATTCCTCAGCTTACAGATGAGGCACTGTTTTACGCCAGCGCCGCAGACCCATCTACTCCTACTCCTCGCGCAAATCCAGAGGATCGGATGACCTATGGTGACATAGCTAATTTTAAGCCACCAGCTCCAGAAGAAGATTAGGTTGACTTTAACCTTAAAAATCCCTAAAATCCTTCCGCGCACTCAATCGTGGAAGTTTTGCTTCAAATCTAAAGCTTCTCGAAAAGATATTAAACTAACAAATTATTATGGCTAAACAAGTTTTAACAGTTCTAAAACTTCAGATCCCTGCCGGAAAAGCTAACCCAGCTCCTCCAGTAGGTCCTGCTCTTGGACAACACGGTATCCAAATCCAAGATTTCTGTAATCAGTTCAACAACGAAACTAAGGAAATGGGAGACACTATTGTCCCTGTTGAGATTACAGTTTTTGAAGACAGGAGTTTCAAATTCATCATGAAAACTCCACCTGCAGCTATTCTTATCAAGAAAGCTATCTCTCTTCAAAAAGGTTCTGGAGTTCCTCACAAAGAGAAAGTTGGAAAAATCACACGAAAACAGCTTGAGGAGATCGCTGAGACAAAGATGCCTGACCTTAA
>CAZRWH010000003.1:33849-64055 GCA_964603905.1 uncultured Candidatus Peribacteria bacterium
GGTGTAGTCGTCTTTATGGTTGGATCTATTTGGATGCTTAATGTTGTAATGAAAACTTATGTCTTCCCTCTTGAGCATTACGCTGAGTATTACTGGGAATGCGAAGACAAAGTTTCTTTGATTTATAGTGATGAGCCATTAACTGATGAAGAGCAGGCTGAGTACGATGAATGTGTAGATATTGCTGACTCTGACGCTCGAAAACGTGATCTTGCTGGAGGTTTATCCAACATTATCGTTGGTCTACCTATCTGGCTTTACCACTGGAGAGTTATCCAAAGAAAAGAAGACTAGCAGTTACACTCTGCTGGACATAAATTATTTATTTGTGGGAGTCGAAATTCATATGAACTAGACGTTTGAACCACGTAACCCCTAAAAAAATGAAACACGGAAAAAAGTATCGAGCTGCGCTCGAGAAAATCGAAGCTGACAAGCTTTACACAATCGAAGAAGCCTGCGCTCTTTTGAAGGAGACTTCTGTCACATCTTTTGACGGATCTGCAGAGCTTCACCTAAACCTGGGTATCGACCCAAAACAAGCTGAACAACAGCTTAGAAGTACAATCGCACTTCCACACGGAACTGGTAAAGAGGTTCGTGTTGTTGCGTTTGTTGGAGACGACAAAATCAAAGAAGCTACTGATGCAGGTGCTATCAAAGCTGGAAGCGAAGATCTAATTGCAGACATCGAGAAAGGATGGCTAGACTTCGACGTTGCTGTTGCAACTCCTGACATGATGAAATCTCTTGGTAAAGTTGCTCGTACTCTTGGACAAAAAGGTCTTATGCCTAACCCAAAAGCTGGAACTGTTACTCCTGACGTTGCAAAAACAATTGCTGAGATCAAAAAAGGTAAAGTTGAATTCCGAAATGATAAATTTGGGAACCTTCACAACATCATGGGTAAAGTTTCTTTTACTCCTGAACAACTTGCTGAAAACGTTAAAACTTACCTGAAAGTTATTCTTGAACATAAACCTAAAGACCTTAAGGGAACTTTTGTAAAAAGCATTACCCTTACAACAACTATGGGACCTGCTATCAAAATTGATGCATTGAATGTCTTGAAGGATCTTTAAACATGATCAAACAACTTTTTCCCGGGGAGCACGAAAACCAACAGTTTGATGGTGGTTATTCTATCGACTCCCTAACATCTGGCCCTGTTCTTATTCAGAATAGCAAAGGCCAATTCCTGCTTGTCGATCCTGGAGCTTTTTCTCACAAGCACAGGCTAATTACTGAGCTGGCCTTTCATGGGCTCGTCCCTGCGGATATAGATGCTGTTTTCAATACACATCATCACCTTGATCATACTTCTAATAATTTTCTATTTCACGATCACTGCCCTATTTTTACTAGGCATGCTATTCTTTGGCCAAGCGGGAAAGTTGATATTTTTAAAGATGACGAGAAACATAAAGCTGCCCTGCCTGCAGATATCGAATTCGTTAAGACGCCTGGCCATACTGATGATCATGTGTCTTTTGCTTATAGAGAAGATGGAAAAACTTATGTTTGCTCTGGAGATGCCTTCCGAGAAGATATTGTAAGAGGTGAAACTCCTCTGTCTGCCCATAACAAAGAGCAATTCCTAGAAAGTCTAGGAAAGATATTTGAAATCGCCGATGTGATTCTGCCGGGGCATGGTAGAGTTGTGGAAGGAGATTTGCTTGAAGACTTAAGGCGTATGACTTATGACTTGTGATCTACTTATTACTCACTACTAACTATCATGAATGTTAAAATAAAACGTATCGACAAAGGCCTACCACTTCCTCAGTACGAGACTGATGGATCTGTTGGATTTGACGTAATTGCACGAGAAACTACAGTTATTGAGCCTGGTACAATTGAGCTAATCCCTGGAAACGTTGTTATTGGCGTCCCAGAAGGATACATGCTTATCGTTGCCTCTCGTTCTAGTACTCCTCGCAAACATGGAGTTACTCCTCCTCATGGATTTGGAATTATTGATCATGACTATTGTGGTCCTGAGGATGAGATCAAAATTCAGGTCTACAACTTTAACAAAGAGCCTGTTACAATTGAGCGCGGAACAAAAATAGCCCAAGGAGTTTTTGTTAGAATTGATAAGTTTGGCTGGGAAGAGGTTGATGAGATAAGCACAGAGAGCCGAGGTGGGTTCGGATCAACGGGCTAGTATTATGTATCAAGTATCTTGTATTAAGTATGAAGGGGAAAATTAAAAATTTTACTGATTTAATCGCATGGCAAGAAGGTCATAAGTTAGTTCTTGCTGTTTATAAAATAACAAAGAAGTTCCCCAAGCAGGCAACCTATATATTGACTGACCAAATGTGCAGGTCTGCTGGGTCAATCACTGCAAACATTGCTGAAGGATTCCCCAAAAAAACTAGCAAAGATAAGATTAGATTTTACAACATATCACAAGGTTCGCTTTGCGAACTTCAAAATCACCTTTTAGTAGCTAGAGATATAGACTATATTTCTGAAGAAGAATTTAATATGTTTTGGGAACAAACAACAACTGTACAAAAATTAATCAATGGCTTAATCAAAAATTTAAAAACAAGTCATACCTGATACCTAATACTTGATACCTGATACTTTTACAATATGTTCATCACACTTTACGGAACCAACAACACTGGTAAAACAACCCACGCACTGCGTTTAAAGGAGCGCCTTGAATCACACGGCAAGAAGGTTAAGGTTGTTAAATTTCCTGTTTATGATCTTGCACCAACGGGGCCTTATTTGAATGAGTTTATAAGGAGTGGAAAGCTTCAAGAGATTGACGAAGCTGAGCTTCAAATGTGGTTTGCTCTGAATAGATATCAGTTCGAACCAACTTTGAAAAAATGGCTAGAAGATGGATACATTGTTGTTGCAGAAGATTACACTGGCACAGGAATTGCTTGGGGAACTGCAAAGGGGTTGGACACTCATTGGCTTGAGAAAATCAATCAATACTTACCTGTTGAAGACTTGGCTATCCTGATAGATGGACCACGTGTTATTGGAGCCAAAGAGGCAAAACATATTCACGAAGAAAAGGACGATCTGATTGAAACAACACGTCATGTACTGCAAGACCTTGGAGAAAAATACGGATGGAAGACGGTCATGCTTCAAGCAAAAAAACAAGACACAGCAGATTTGATTTGGAAAATTGTTTCGCACGAACTAGAGTTAGAATAACGTTGTCTTTTCTGTTATCCCCTGTTAAAATCGACTCATCTCTTACTCCTACAAAATGGAACTTCTTGACGGTAAATTAGTTGCAAAGAGTCTCCTTACTGAAATTGCAGGAGAAGTGCGCGAACTTACCTCACAAGGAAACAGACCACCGAAGCTGGTGGTTGTTTTAGTTGGGGACAATCCAGCAAGCATGTCTTATGTCAGAAACAAGAAACGTGCTTGTGAGAAGGTTGGAATCGAGTGGGAAGAGATAAATCCTGATCCTTCAGAGGTCACTACTGAATCGATGATCGAACTTGTTAAGACTCTTAATGTTCGAGACGATATTGATGGAATTTTGGTTCAGCTTCCTCTGCCTGAGCAGGTTTATGTACCAGAAGTTATCAAGGCAATCGACCCTTACAAAGATGTCGATGGTTTTCAGGCTTACAACCTAGGTAAAATGTTCCTAGACTTCCCTGGATTATCGCCTTGTACTCCGAAAGGGGTAATGAAGATGCTGAACTTCTATAATATTGATGTAAAAGGGATGGAAGCTGTTGTGGTTGGACACAGCAACCACGTTGGAAAACCTATGTCTACAATGCTTCTTAATAGAAATGCTACTGTCACAACCTGCCATATCGATACTAAAGATCTTAAGAGTCATACTCTTCGAGCTGATTTGGTTGTTGTTGCAGTTGGAAAACCGAACTTGATCACAGAGGATATGGTTAAAGATGGTGTGATCGTTGTTGATGTTGGAATTAATCGTGTCGATGGCAAGCTTGTCGGAGACAGTGATTTTGAAAATATATCTAAAAAAGCTGCTTACATCAGCCCTGTTCCAGGTGGTGTTGGCCCTATGACCGTAGCTTGCTTGATGGATAACACCCTTTTGGCCTACAAAAAATCAATCGCAACTTGAGGCTTGCGCCTTTATCCTTGCGCCTAACAATTAACCTAATAAACCATGTGTGGAGTCGTCGGTATCTATGGAACGGATAATGTCGCTTACGAAATTTATGATGCAATGATTGTTTTGCAACATCGCGGGCAGGACGCCTGTGGAATCGTTACTTACGATGGACGTAAATTCAATATGCATAAAAATTTAGGACTAACACGTGACGTTTTCACTCCGAAAATAATGCATGGACTTACAGGTAATATTGGAATTGGACATCTTCGATACCCTACAGTAGGTGGATGCGGAGTTGGAGACTCTCAGCCTTTTTTGAGGTCTGCTCCTTATGGAATTGCGATGGCTCACAATGGGAATCTGCTTCATTACAATGAGACCAAAGAACGTCTTGCTAAGGAAGAGTTGGTTTTTGTTAACTCGAACTGTGATGTCGAGGTAATTTTGCATATTTTTGCTAAAGCTCTTAGGCGACAAGACCCTGGAGATGTACTTAAGCCTGAGCAAGTTTTTGAAGCTGTAAAAGAGGTTCACAGCAAGATTAGCGGAGGTTATTTCGTTGTTGCAAACATTGCTGACCAGGGAATGGTTGCTTTCCGTGACCCACAAGGATTGCGTCCTGGTGTTTTCGGAACAAGGAAAGGTCTAAACACTGACTACATTTTTGCTTCTGAATCTGTTGCGCTGAAGATGCTTGGCTTTGAAAAAGATTCTGATGTTGCAAATGGAGAAGTTGTTTTCATTGATAAAGATCGACAAGTTCACAGGAAGAAAGTTGTTGAAGAAAAGATGAGACCTTGTATTTTTGAGCACGTTTACTTCGCTAGGCCTGACTCAATTATTGACGGAATTTCTGTTTACAAATCACGTCTTCACATGGGGAAGAAACTTGCCAAACAAGTTGAAGAATCAGGTTTGGACATCGATGTTGTAGTACCTGTACCAGACACTTCTCGTTCTACAGCGATAGCTTTGGCACAAGAGCTTGGGGTGAAGATGCGTGAAGGACTTATTAAAAACAGATACATTGGCCGAACATTTATTATGCCTGGGCAAAATATTAGAAAGAAATCTATCAAGCAGAAACTAATGCCTAATGTCCCTGAACTTGAAGGTAAGAACGTTCTTCTTGTAGACGATAGTATTGTTCGAGGTAATACTTCGAAAAAAATCGTAGCCATGGTTAGACAAGCCGGCGCTAAAAATGTTTATTTCGCTTCTGCTGCACCTCCGTTGACGTTCCCTTGTTTGTACGGAATCGATCTTCCAAGTCGCAAAGAGTACATTGCCAATGAATTAACTGTTGAAGAAATCGGAAAAGCTATCGGAGTTGATGCTATTTTCTATCAAACTGTCGAAGATCTTGTTGACGCCGTTAAATGGGGAGATGTTAACGAATTTTGTCTCGCCTGCTTTAATGGCGACTACCCTACTGGAGATGTCGACGGAGAAGTTTTGAAAAAGGCTGAAGCTGATCGTGATGCTGACCGAGCTTGTAAAGCTGAGCAACAACGACCACTTTTTTAAATAAAAATTAATTACTACTTTCATGAAAAAAATATTGATTATTGGTAATGGCGCTCGTGAACATGTCATTGCCGAGACTTTTCTTAAAAGCTCACACGACGTTGAGATTTTTGTTTATGGATCTGCAAAAAACCCAGGGCTACTTGTCCTTTCAACAGATTACGAAGTTGGTAAACTCAATGATTTAGATACTATCCGTGATTTCGCAAAACGAATCGAGCCGACTTTTGCATTCGTAGGACCTGAAAATCCAATTGCCGATGGAGTCACCGATGCACTTGCTGAGATAGGCGTAAAATCTGCTTCACCTTCACGCATCGCTGGAGAAATTGAGTCTTCGAAATCTTTTACACGAGATCTTGTCGCCAAATACAACATTCCAGGAAATCCAGCCTTCAAAGTCTTTACAGATAAAGAAGGCCTTGAAGAATACATGCATCAAGAACTTGGCGGAAACTACGTTGTGAAAGCTGACGGCCTAATGGGTGGTAAAGGAGTAAAAGTTTCTGGTGACCATCTCGAAACCGTTGCTGATGGGGTTTCCTATGCAAGTGAATGTATCGATGCTGCTGGCAAAGTTGTTGTTGAAGAAAAATTTGTCGGACAAGAGTTCTCACTAATGAGCTTTGTTGACGGAGAAAATGTTGTTTCAATGCCTGCCGTTCAAGATCACAAACGAGCTTACGACGGAGACAAAGGTCCAAACACCGGTGGAATGGGAACTTATAGTGATGCTAATCACAGCCTGCCTTTCCTTCAGCCATCAGATATAGAGGCAGCACACGAGATCAACGTCCAAGTTGCAAAAGCTTTTTATGAGCAAACTGGAACCATGTACAAAGGAATCCTTTATGGAGGGTTCATCGCCTGCAAAGATAAGGTTGGCCTAATTGAATACAACGTTCGCTTCGGAGATCCTGAGGCTATGAACGTACTTCCTCTACTCAAAACTGATTTTGTAGACATTTGTGAAGCGATCATTGCAGGAACACTCGACGAACTTATAATTGAGTTCGAAAACAAAGCTACTGTCTGCAAATATATCGTTCCTGAAGGCTACCCAGGATCACCTGTCAAAGGCGAGAAGATCGAAGTTGGAGAAATAGCTGAAGGAGTAAAAACTTACTACGCTTCTGTCGACCAACGAGAAGATGGCCTCTACCTCGGAGGGTCACGAGCTGTTGCGTTCGTTGGAATTTCTGACACGCTAGATGAGGCGGCGTCTCTTGCAACATCTGCAATGGACAGCGTTACGGGTCCTGTCTTCTACCGAAAAGACATCGGGACAAAAGCTTTGCTCGACAAGAGGGTTGAGATGATGAAAGAGCTACGCGGGTAGGTCCGTAAGTAGCAACCTTAATTTTTTTCTAACAATTGCTCGTGGAAGAAACCGCGCGGGTTGCGGTTTTGGTGTTACTGCTTCTTTGCTAAGTAAACCTTTTGGGATCCTGACTGTGCTTTCTTCTAGTTTGTTCATTAGGTCATGTTAACAGGGCCTTAATACTCTCCTAAAACTTTTAGTTTAGCAACCTTCTTCTTAATTGACTTGAGTGCTAGCTCGGCTTTTTTCATAGAGCCTTCGAAATCGACGAAAAACACATAGTCTCCGAGAGAATGTGTTGCTGGACGAGATTCGAGCTTAGTTAGGTTGATTCCGTGATCGCGGAAATCGCCGAGGACTCCGTGTAGATTTCCTGACGAATCTTTTGAGAAGTGGAATGCTATTGATACTTTTTTTGGTTTTGTTGCGAGCTTCAGTGATTTGCTTTTGTGCGTGATGAGAATGAATGTTGTCTCATTACCTTCGCTATCTTGTATTTGCTTATTCAAAATCTTAAACCCATAGCTCTTGGCAGCTATCTCAGATCCGACAACTGCTGCATCTTGAAGCTTGAGCTTTTTAACGTATTCGAACGCTGCTGCTGTACTTGGCTTTGTTATTAGCTCGGCTTTTTTGTGATTCTTTCTGAGAAATTTCGAGCATTGATGAAGCCCTTGTGGATGTGAATAAACAGCTGTGATTTTAGTTGTTGAAAGTGCTGCAAGACAGTGATTTATTGGCATCTTTAGCTCTGCCCGGACTTGAACATTTTTTTTGTACAAGCCGTCAAGTGTTTCGCGAATTGTACCCTGTAAATTGTTCTCGATTGGTACTATCCCCGCCTTCACTTTTTTGCGTGCAACGAGGTCTAGTACACCTTCGATTGTTGGGATGTAAACTATGCGATTTTTGAGCTTTTGTTTTGTTGCTAGCTTGATTGCAGCGATCGAAGAATATGAATTTTCTGGGCCTAAAACTGCGATGTCTTTCGTTGTATACTTTTTTTGTTCACAAGCTGGTTTTTTGTTAAATTTCTCAAGCCACTGCATAATAATCCAATCGCTTTCTTTTTGCGCTTTGAATCTGTAATCGCCAAGGAATTTGGCGGCGTTGCCGAAATATGATTCGAACTTTTTGAGATCCTTGCTAGCAATTATTTCGTGTAATTCTTCAGCGGATTCTATAAGGCTCTTTGTTACTTTTTCAGTGTTCTCATTTTGAATTTGAATGTTTCCGTACAGATTTGGATTTTGAGAAAGCAGGCGTGATGCAATCTCGATCTTTAGGCTCGATGCGGGGCTAGCAAAAGGCAATAAATCTTTTACTTTGATTTTGTGTTTTTTCAATGCGTGCCCAAATGTAAATTCAGCGAAATGAACAAGGCCCTGAACCATGCTCATTATTTCATCGTGTTTCTTAGGAGTAAGTTTATGCAAAATTAGCCCACCTTCTTTCTCGAAAACTTCTTTCACCCATTTCATCCACTTCCCTGCTCTTTTTGGGCAAACTATGATCTTCTGTCCTGGACCAAAGGTTGTGTCGTTACACATCGGATGAAGTCCAATAACTGATGCCTTACCTTTTAGCATCTCACGAACAGGCATCTCTTTGACGGAAGTTAGATCCATGATCAATTGAGATGGCCTTAGTTTCCCTGCAATTTTCTTTATTACTTCTTCGGTTTTATCTATCGGAACCGATACGATCACAACGTCCGATTTTTTGACTAATTCAAGTGGTTTGAGCTTTGTTCTCAGATCAGAAATGAGCACCTCATATCCTAGATCATTGAAAAACCTGGCAAAAGCTTTTCCCATCTTTCCTTTGCCTCCTATAATTCCAATTACCGGTTTTTTCATGCTACTTTTTCTTTTTCTTTGGAGCTGCTTTTTTGGCAACTTTCTTTACAGTTTTTTTAACCGCTTTTTTCTTTGGAGCAACTTTTTTAGCAACCTTCTTTTCTGCTTTTTTTACAACTTTCTTCGCTTTCTTTACAGTTTTCTTCGCTTTTGAAGTCGCTTTTTTCGTAGCCTTTTTTGCTTTCTTCTTAACTTCACCTTCTAGTTCAGCTTTTTTGTGCTTTGCATATTTAGAAACCATTTTTTTCAAGTCATCAGCTTTCTTGTGTGCTTTTTTCACAAGCGCATCAACATCTTCTTTTTTCATGTTTGCAACCTTCGCTGTCTCTCCTTTTAGTCCACTCCAAAAACTTTGCACCTCTTCTGTCTCAGAAATTTCTTTCACCAAGTCTGCAATATCCTCACCCATTTTTTTCAAATCTTCACCAACAGCTTTTGCACCTGTTCCACCTTTTTTCCTTTCTGTTACGATTTTTTTACGTAAATTTTTACCTTTTCCAGGAGCAAATAAAACACCTGTCACTGCACCTGTAAGGAGCCCTATTCCTAGAGCAATTTTTCCGCCTTTTTTTGCCATTTTTATTTTTGTTTAAGTTTTAGTCGCAGGTCGCGAGTCGAAAGTTTTTGTACGCTGCGCGTAGTTTATTTATATCATTATATCGGTTCTTCGCCAAACTCTTTGAGAACCGCATACATCGCGCATATTGGTAGTCCAACAACATTAAAATAGTCTCCGTCTATTTTTTTAATAAATAGCGAGCCTAAACCTTGAATTGCGAATGCTGCTGCTTTGTCCATTGACTCGCCTGATGCTAAGTAATTTTCTATTTCTTCATCACTCATTTTTGTAAACGTAACGTGAGTACATTCGGCATGAGTTTTTTTGTTTATTACTTCGCCGCTTTGATCAGTTTCCACAATGCAAATTGCTGAGATGACTTGGTGCGTTGTGTTTTCTAGCAACCTAAGTATCCGACGTGCATCTTCTAAATCTCTGGGCTTACCAAGAATGTGCTGCTTGTATGCTCCGATTGTATCCACCCCAAGCACATATGAGTTCTTGTGACGTTTTGCAACATCCAACGCCTTTCCTTCCGCGTTGTGAATCGCTATTTCGCGAGGCTTCATTTCCTCCATCTTTTCCACGAAATCTTTTGATGGATCGATTTCAAATTCAAAGCCTATCTCCTCAAGAAGTTGTTTGCGTCTTGGGCTTTGCGATGCTAGTACGAATTTTTTAGAAAGCTTCACGGCGTCTGTTTCTTACAATGCGAAGAGCAATATAACAGATAAGCACTGCCAGTGGAAGCGTCATCGCAGTAAGCGCACCCCTTGTGATTGTTCTGTCTGTTGCACCGATAATATTTGCCGATCCTATTTCAGCAATCTCAAAAACAACTTCCCCTGTCCCCGACTCTTCCTCGGTCTTTTGTTCAATTTCTTTTGCTATCGAAACTTGAATTGGCTCGCGAAAATACACTTCTTTGTTGATCCACTCGACGTAATCCAAATCTTGTCTATGACCGGATTCATCGATTCTTGATATCACCGGATATCGGAACTTGAGTTCTGTCGTCTCTCGATCTCGAATATTGAAGTTAAATGCAATCACCGTCCCGCTCATATCAACTTGTGCATCTGTCCTACGCAATGTTACACCTGCAATCACCCTTCCTCCTCTGTGATCGATGGTTTTGGTCACTAGATAAATTGGGTCTCCTCCATACTCGAAAAATGCTCCTTCCTCAAACGATTCATATTCCAAAATGTACGGATCATACTGCAAATCAAAGGCCATGCCGATAACCGGCTCTGTGATATCTTGGGCATTCACTACAGCAGTCAATGTATCTCCGGATTCGTATGTTGAGATCTCAATCGAGGCTGCTGACACGCGCGGGATTGTTGTTGCAAGCAATAGTACTGCTGTTGCTACTGCTATTAATAAATTTTGTTTTCTTGTTTCTAACACGATTGGTAGTTGTGGTTAGTAGTGGTAGTTGTTTTTAGTCGCGAGTCGCAAGGCGCGAGTTATGGAGTTTTGCCCCGCCCGAAGACGAGGCAAAACGTTTGTCCTTAATATGTCATTGCCCAGTTAACACCTAGATCAATCAAATCGCTTCCGTTTATTGTCCCGTCGTAATTTGTGTCCACGAGCTGATCGAAATCCTCACTTGAAGCTGTTTCGCCATAGTGTTGAGCTAGATTCTCAAGATCTCTTCCATCAACTCTATCTGATCTATTGTTGTCCCCTGCAAGTCCGCGACTATCCGACCCCGAAGCTGTAATCCCGGCGCTCTCTGATGAACCGAGTACGGTTATAAGTTGATATGTGTGTGCAACTCCCGGAATGATATTGCTTGTATCTGTAAATACAGTCTCTGTTGTCGCTCCTATTTCCTCATAATCACCTGCGGAATTAAGTTTGAGAACTCTGTAATAATCTGCGCCGTCTGATGCTGCGTCCCAACTTAATGTTAGTGAATATCTGTCTTCACTTTCAGCTATTTGCAGATTTGATGCCTCCCCTGCCGTTGCGGCAACAGAGACATTTGATTCTGTCCAGTTGGTCTCTATATCTCCAGCCGTACTTGATATAAAGTTGTTCGCAAACGATAGGTCTGTGCTTCCTGATTCAGCAACCAAAAACGTGATTGTTACCAAGGTTCCGTCACCTGAAACCCCCGTCCTATCATCTTGAATGATCGCCTCTCCGATAACTAGTACTCCCTCTTCTCCATTTTGCAATTGAGCATTGAAAGAAGTGTCTCCTCCTGTGCTTAAAAACGATCCAGCGGTCACAGACTGATATGTCAAAACGGAGCTGTCGTATTCAACATCAAATCCGTAAGCAAACAGCCCCTCCACTCCTGTTATCGATGCAGTAACTGTTATTGTATCTCCTGCATCCGGCATTGAGTCCGAGACTGTTAATAAAACTTCTGTCCCTGTTGAACTTTCGCTCTCGCTGTTTAATGATCCCGGCGTACCTGTGATTTCGGACCCGCCGCTTGCTGAGTATCCATTGCCTGCCGTACAAGTGTTCCATGTGCTCCCCGTGGAGTCGGTTCTTTCCATCGAAGCCTTGGTTGTGTTGTCACCTGCTGGCCACTCTGTGCCAGATGCGTTTACTGTGTCGATTGTGTTTCCAGAAGCATCTTTCAAGACCAGAGTGTCGCCTGAATTTGCAAGTGACATCTCTACAATTAGATCTGCACTAAGGCCTGAAACTGCGTCTTCGTGGCTTTCGATTAAGAAGTATCCGTTTGCTGGGATTTCGCCTGACAAGTCGTAGACTGTAGTCTCGTCGTCAATGATCTGCCATCCGGCAAGATCTACAGCGGAACTTGTATTGTTTTTTAGCTCGATCCATTCATCTCCAGATTCGTCTAGAGAGCCTGCCCAAGCAATTTCGTTAATTACAATATCCATCGAGGAAGCTGCTCTCGCTTCCAAATTCAAACCTGAAATCAATATAAGTACAACCATGAGTATAGATGTATACTTTTTCATCTTTTTTTTGGTTATTTCTTTAATTTTTTCTGCGCGCACAGGTAAGTTAGCAAAGGGATGTTAAATAAATGTTAAATCTTTTTTTATGCTCAAGGCTCAAGGCACAAGGCGCAAGTTTGTGGTATTCCGCTCTGCGGAATGTTAATTTTTAGCTTACTCAAGGCAACTTCAATTTGACTTAATCTATTAATTTCTTTATATTCTGCTTCGCTAACCTTAAGAATAATTTTTTTATGCCTATTACAAAAAACGCTAAAAAAGCACTAAAACAGTCTCGAGTTAACCAGAAACGCAATTACAATACTCGCTCTAAATACAAAAGAGCTATGAGAGAGGTTGAAGATGCTATCAAAGCAGGAAAAGCTGACGAAGCTACAAAAGCGCTTCCAAGAGCTCAAAAAGAGATCGATATGGCTGCAAAGAAGAACGTTCTTCATAAAAAGACTGCAGCAAGGAAGAAATCTCTACTAGCTAGAATGATTGCTAAGCTTTCTTCAAAGAAATAGAAGGCTTCTTACATTTTGATTTGAAATCCTCCGGTTTTCGGGGGATTTTTTATTTGTATTTCAGAAGTATGTATATTAGAATCTTGCTTGCGCAAGTTGCGCTTCTTTGAAAATTTGGGCCTGTAGCTCAGTGGTTAGAGCAGTCGGCTTAAGGGTGCTGGCGCTACGTCGATTTTCTCGATATGCGTTGACATCATAGGGCTGTGATCAGAGCAATCTGATCATGAATATCTGTCAAATTCGGGGAAACCTAAGTTGTATATACAATATGGCAATCCCGAGCCAAGCCTCCTTTTCAGGAGGAAGGTGTAGAGACTAGACGGCAGACGTCCTCCACGGACGAAGGGATAGTCCAGCTTACAAACTTGAAAGAGGTCATGAAAGTGATAGTGAGATGCATAACCGATTGGTCGCTGGTTCAAGTCCAGCCAGGCCCACCATCAACATTTAACAGATTAAAAGCGCCCTTTTTAAGTTGTAACGAAGGGGGTTTTAAAAAGCTCCAAACCATCCTGACGCTTAATTATTAGGCATGAAATAAATCTTGCTGCTTTTCTTCAACTGCTGGCAATGGGTCTAGTAGTTTTCTAAGTTCAGCCATATGTGGTCCTGAGTTACCTCTAAGACTTTTTTGATGCCTAGCCTGGGCAATGATAGCAGGCAAAATTTCGGCTAGTTTTTCTAAAATCTTCTGGCGTTCATCCCCCACCATATCTTCTGGCAAATTATCTACAAAATAAAATTCGCTCCAAACCTTATGCAAGTAATGCTTGGTCCATTTCGTGGCTAATTGAATCTCAGTTGGGATCTTTTCTTGCGGCCAAGTTGATAGCCTTAAGCTGGTGCTTCCGCTTTTTTTAGTACCTGTTTTATCCTCTTCTCGCACAAAAACCGCGTAACCGTGAGGAAGCTTAACCACTTCTCCTCCCAACCGTGAAGCCTCAGCTAACAAATTATAGAGCTGAGTCTCTATTGAATTTGAATTAGCTCTGACTCTGGTGTAGTTAGACATTGGAGAAGATTTTAATTTTGTTTAAGCACTTTTAATTTTAGGGACTCTAAAAGGGCGTTGTCAAAAAATGTCGACGTTGTATTTTTGCTCAATTAATCTTAGATTTTACAGGTTCAACCCACCTAATTCGCCTTGTTGTTGAAAGTTTTTCCACAACTGAATTTAGACTGTGAACTACGACTTGAGGCTCCGAGATTCTCCAAAAGTTCCAAAACCATTCAATTGGCTCCACCATATTGACTTTTTCCCTGTTTCGCGTATCATTCGCTCCTGTTATTTGTAACTCAACACTGCGAAATAATACGAGAAAGATGTCTTTGGATAAACAATGGAAACAACCTGAGCTGCCACCTATCGATCCTTCCTGTAACACAGTAGTGTGCTTGCCGGTTCAAAATGAGCCCCTATTTCTTCGTAATTTTGAAAAAGCCACTCTACAAGATGCGGAGCTTGGACTTTTGCAAACTCTTTTACGTCTTAGATCTCAGGTGGCCATGGACCATAATGAGCTTTTGCATGCTCATTCTTATGAGGTGATTTTGATTGTAAACAATTCTCAAAGCGATGTAGATGAAAACAACGCCGTTTATAGAAGTAATCAAAGAACTTTACGATTCTTGCATGCAATGGCTGAAGGAGATACCGAGACTACAAATGCCATGATTGATGAAGAGGTAGAGGACGATTATGACCGTGAATCATTTCGTATGTTGACCAGGAGCGTATCTGAGTGTTTGAGGTTGAGAATCCTTGATAAATCCTCTGATGGCCGGGCTTTTGAAGAGTGTAATGTTGGAATTGCGCGAGATTATGCCGGACAACACGCTGCTAAGCGTCTTATGTCTATCAATCGACCAAATGGATTGATTATGTTTGTTGATGCGGATGGACTTTATTCAAATTTTTACATAAACGCTTTTCAAAAAGAGTTCTTAGCAAATCCTGGTCTTGTAGTCGCAGAGGGGAACAGAATGTTTATACACCTAACCCCTTGTGCAGCAACTGCAAGATTTGATGTTATGCGTGCAGTCGAACAATGTTCCATGACTATTCGCAACAAAATGATACGAATTATTAACGAGATCCCCGAACCACCAACTCACGAAGGATGGTTTAGTGGTGCTAGTATCACAACTAATGCGAAAAGTTTTCTGGAAGTTGGAGGCGTCCCTCACCTACCTGGAGGCGAAGATACTTGCTTTTCTGCAGCTTTAAGTCTCATTGGAGAGCATACACAAGTGAAACAAGCTGGGTATGTGATTACTCATCGTTTCTCAGACAGAGTTGATGAATGTTGTGGATGGGGACACAGAGTAGAAAAACAGGCTCAACGAGACAGTATGATCACTAGCTCGAACAAGCTTGCTGCTGAGATACATCTGGAGTCCGCTCTAGAACAGGGACTCCCTTACGAAATGTTTTTGACGATGCGACCTGATCTATTTGTAATCCCTCGATATTTGTACGACATCTTACTAGAGAACGCCCCTTACAAAAATTCTCCTGGTCTGGAGCCTAAGAGGTTTTATACATATCTCCATACTTTTAAGCAAAAAATTGGCCCTATACTTGAAGAAGCATTCCCTCCTATTTCACCACAAGAGGCTGCTGCATCATGTCACGAACTTATAAGCTTTGTATTAGGACATGAATTAGAGCTAACAGACCTTCATGAGATCCCTCATAATGAAGAAGTAATTAGGCGATATACGTCTGACCTAGCAAATATTTTTGGAGATATCGACATCCCCGAAGCTGAGTACAACGTAAACATAACAAATCTATATGATCTAGCTGGAGATGTGGTCTCTAGGATGGATATTGGACCCGTGAATCATTTCTGCATTAAGACTATTGGTAAATCTCTACTCAAAGCCGCTCAATCTTGGCTATCAAAACGTACCCGAGGACTTATCAAAGAACCTGATTGCGAATATTACAGGAATTATTTAAATACCCTAAAAGCTTTCTGGTGTAGAGTGTTAATGGATGCGCACTGGCTACCACGAGAACCAGCTAATTTTAAGTTGCTAGCAGATCTTAAGTCATTCCTACATGACGAGGTTGCACAGCATCTAATAACCCTACGAATGGCTGACAATGACCCAGCCAAAGCTATGCGAATTTATGGACAAATAAACGGACTTATCCATGGCTGTGAAGATGCTGAACTTAGAGAGTCTGCTAATGAAATATTATGCCAGCTTGAGTTCATGAAAGAAGAGTTTGGCAAATAACATACTATATATCAACACGACATTAATATGCGCCGACATACACACCGAAAACCTTTACCTTCCCCTTCAGCCCTCGCTCAAATTGGGGCAAAACAATGTGCTTTTTTGACGAGAGAGCTTGCACAAGACGACGATTACACACAGGCTCCTGTACCTGCTAATGCTCCTCGTGAAGCCTATCAAGTCCACAGGATGCAAGAAGATACCGTGCACAAAGTTAGCCGATGGTTTGCAGGAGTTATACACGCAAAAAAGGTTTCTCCTGCGACTTTGCTCGGCTACAAATGGGTAATGGAAAAAGCTAAGGATTTAGTCCAAGAACATCTTAACCGTGATCACGAAGAGACCAGAGGATTTCGAACTGCACGCGAAAAATATGCTGACATAAACGGAGTCTTTCATAGCGCAACTGAACTATTTCGAGCTCGAGCTTATTTCCTTCTTATGGCTCAAGAAAGCCTACAATCAAATGTAATCGCAGGAAGAAAAGACTTGCGAGAAGGTATTAAGCTGGCAAATATTCATATCCCCAAAACTACAAAACTTGATAACGGACGACGCGAATGGGAAATCATTATCAAAGACCTTGCGGAATCCAAGCCAACTCCTCCTGGCATGGTTACTCCACACGTCTTATTTGCAGCTCTTAACGATATTGAAACCACTGCACGAGAAGCTTTGGATATAAGAACTCATTACCTTCTAAGAGGGCCTATATTTAGTGAAGAATTCATGAATGGTCTAGACTGGAGAGAATATCTAATTAACCAGATGTTAGTTGCTAGGCTACATTCTGAAAAAGCGGCTGACATACTAAATAACAACCAAGCAGCCTTCGCGAATGCACGAGACCACATTATTACAGAAAGATTAGGGCCAAAAGTATTAGTGCGAGGCCATCAAGAGCTTAGTTCAGAGCAACTAATCTCTTTCCTTGGAGAGATAGAGGCTTTGGTCATGCAGGTACTTAGAATTGAGGACATCGGTAACTCAAAAACATAATGAATCTTTCTTGGACTTTACAACCTGCGGAGCTTATCAACGAAGCCACCGATGCCTGTGATCAACTTCCCCGTAATTTAACACTTGATTCATTCCGGTCTCACTTCCCTACCTACTGGATGTTTGATGGGATGCCAAAATTCCGAAAAATCGGATTTGATACTCCATTGAGTAGTGCTGCGGCTCCTCATCCAACTCTTGCCTCTGCGACACTCGAACACCTGCGAACGTTGGTTGATGCTGGCGAGGTTTCTCCAGCGGTATTGCTTGGTTTTTACAGATTGACGTTACTGCTTCATAACATAACTACCCACACCCTTATTGATAAAACGAATAGCTGGCCAAAAGTTAATGAACTAGGAATCGCAAACACTCAATTTCGTCATGAAATTGATAACGATCCTGTACTTCATGCTATGAAATTTTTTATTTTTAATGCGAAGAAAAGTGTACTGGATCATGAACGAACATTTCTTGAGAAGTGGACAGAAGGTCGCAAGAAGATTCATAAACTTCTAAAAAATGCGAACATTGTTGTCCCGGACAAGGCTACCCCTGATGTCCCGGACTGGGGATTGCATGTTCATGCTGACAGACGACGTGCACGACGTGCACGCACTATCCCTAACAGCGGAGATATTACTCCTAAGCTTATCTCTCAAGCGATGATCAATTTCCACGAAAAAGGAAGGCGCGTATTAAGGGCTCGTGCATACCGGCTTCTTCAAGATGGACCTGCTTCACAACTAGACCGAGCAGAATCCTTAAGATGGGAACACGATCTAATCAATGTCATGCTCCAAGGTGAATACTACGCAGAAGAAGTTTGGAGAATTTTATCATCTCGCTCTGGTTGTTTTCATAAATTTAGAGACAGGAAGGTAAGAGACATCCTTGCCCCAGTAGGCCCACGCATTGATTCTCTACCAGAAGAAGATGCAGAAGAGAAAGATATTCTTGAGCAAACATTAATGGCTATTTCCGATTTCGTTAAAACTGCCCTTGAGCTTGAGATGTATGCTGGGGGGACTATGCCGCGTTTGACATAAGGCGAAATACTTGGTATAGTCGCGCTGCTTTAAGAAACATTATGAATAAATCAACCACAACAAAGGCGAACAAATACACAACTCACCACGCGCGAGCTTAGTTTGTTGTCCTTTGGCTTAGGTTGTATCTCATATCATCAAAACCGATCCCAAAGGATTGGTTTATTTTTTATTCAAATATGTAAAATGGTCTTAACTTCAATACTAAATTTCAACCTTTTCAACCATCACTCTGGAGGCGTGCGGTGGAAGCACCCCTGCAGGGGTTAATATTTAGTATTTTTTATTTCCATCCGCACAAGAAAAGATCTGTGCGGTTTTTTATTTATTATTTTCAAATTTTATTATCATGAAAACACCAGAAAAAATAACAATTGCTATTGATGGATCTAGAGACATCTCTTCAGTACCTGTTTCTCAAGGCTTTGACTGGAATAAGCTGCCTGCGCCAGTTGAACAGGTTAGAGTAAATGAAGAAAACCGGCTCGCAAAAATCAATTCAGCCACTATTACAGGAACCAATACAGGTCCTTACATTGACATGGGCCTACCACGAGGCTTTATTCTAACCAGTGACGCTATCATTTTAGAAGCAGAGGCTATGAGACGAGGTATATTAAAATATTATACTTCTGTACCAGCATCAGAAATCGGTGGAAGAATTATAGGGGTGCGTGATAAATTGCAAACATGTCTTTGTGCAGTTTTTTCTAATTCTCAAGTCCCTACTAGGGTTGTTACGACCCCTTACCCTGCAATAGCCGATTATTTAATTGAGGATATCCTTCCTGAATTCAAGCCTGACAGTTTCAACAAACGTCCTTTTATCACACCTAAACCATCTGGCTTAAGTCAAGAGGCGTTGTCCAAAATGAATAATGATGAAGCTTTCGTTGATTTCCTAACATCTGAGCAAATTGATGCATTACGCCAAAGTGGAACTCGTGTTGATATAGTTCCAAACACCGTAAGTCAGACTTCATTTTGGATGCTTCCAAATGAAGGCCCATTTTATGAACAGCTTGGAGAAAAATACTACCGAGAAAAAAAGGATAAATTTAGCTTTTCTGACTTCCAAGGAGGATGGTGGTATACGGATCCTGAGACTTGGAGGAGTTATGGAATGATTCTTTCTGAAACTGGTAACGCTGGCCGTCTTAGCCCTGAATGGATTAGAAATGATGACAGTGAAAATCTGCTCGTCAATAGAGATTGGGTGTTCCGTTCTGACCCTAATTTCCCACGCAAAACCATCTCATCAAAGCTTCAAAGAGGCTACTCAAAATCCACTCTTTTTATGTAGTTACAGACCAAGAAATCTAGAATTCTTCATTTTGAGGGGTGCTTCATACAGTGCCCCTCTTACATTTTTCCTAATACGCTTTTTACATACGTTACCGCCTTATCATCCCCCATTTTCTGTGCGAGACTAAGCATTTTTTGGTATTTGGAACGATGTTTTTTTGCGTCTGAAACGGTTTTGACGTTGCGGACTTTTTTGGCGAGTTGGCTGTATTGCCCTCTGTAACAAGCCTTTACCATTTTTTCGTCTTTGATCTTACGGTAGCATTTTAGCGCTTCACTGTAATTGCCTGCGTTGTAATAGTGTGCACCTTTTGCAGAGATTACTGATTTGATTAATTTGTCGTCGCCTTTTCTTTTTGCGTAGTAGAGAGCTTTTTTGAAATCTTTTGCTTGTATTGCTTCGACTGATGCGTTGTGATGTACACTTGCGAGCAACTCACGATCGCCAAGTTTCTCGAAGAAAAATATCGCTGACTTGAATTTCTTTTGTTTCATCAATGTGATACCGACATTTCGATAAGCGACTTCGAGGTTACGCTGGACGATCTCTTTCATGCTACTGATTTTCAGAGCGAATTGAGCACGTTTTACCATTGTTCGCGGGTCTATTGAGCGTGTTTCTTCAGTTGCATCGTTGACATCGAGTAGATTGGTCGATATGAGCTCTGTTATTGGGAGTACTCCTTCGTGGTCATCGTATTTCTGAAAAGTTGCATTTGTTGCCTCAATGTCTATTCCTTCGAAATGAAGACAGACGTGCTTGGGAAGGAGCTTGATTTTGAGTTCTGTAATTGGGAACTTACGCGAGAAAAGATACGAGTAAAGTGTGACTATTTGGTTACAGTCACCTATTAGCTTTTCTTCGCGTGGATTTTTTAGAAGTCGTCCGAAGTTTGCAGCTTCCTGATACTTGTAATGTTTACCTGGCGTTAGGTATGACATCATCAGTGCGAGGTACTTGATTTGAGCTTTTTTGTGCTTCGGAAAACTCAGGCCTCGAGCCTCAAGTCTTGCGCTTATAGAAGCCTCATTCAGCTGTGTCGCCTCGGCGTATTGATCAAATTCTTTGTTCAACTCTTTTACGTTTGCATACATCTTTCGACGAACGCTTTTGCTCATGTATTTATAGTTCTTGTACTTCTTCTCCATCCACAAATCGAGCACAACTAAGTCCTTTTGCATCAGCTTTTCCAACTCTTTTTGGACTGTGAATTTGTTGCTCGTTGATTTTATTTTTTTGAAAAACTTATCCACCTTTTTCTCAAAGGGATTCGCGTATGGGGAAAATAATTGTAATATTTTTGTTATCATCTCTGTTTATTATACCATATCTGAGCCTTGCTGGCTATCTGTTGGACTGTCATTTTATCGTGGTTTTGTGATATAGAATTTTTGGCCAAATAAAAAAACAACAACATGACAGACTTTTCGCCTCAAAAACCCAAAGTTAAACTAATTGCACACACCGATCACGCTTTTGATCTATCGATCGCGAGTGCTCGAACCTGTTACAGCCCCCGACTAATCGTCCCAGAAGATGTAACCGAAGGACAACGCGAACGAATAGGTGAAGCTATTTACGAAGCTGGCCATCACACTCCTTTTCAACATCCAACTTTTGTTTTTGGACTTGAAGGTGTTTCCAGACAACTAATCTGGAGCTTTTTGCATTCACATCCCTTCTATAATTCTGAACAGAGCTCTCAGAGGTATGTTGTTCTCGATAAACCAACAGTTTACGTCCCGCCGATTGAAGGTGATGCACTAGCAATTTATGAAGAAGCTGTTTTGAAATCTTGGGAGGCCTACGATAAGATCTCTGAACTTCTCAAAGAAGACAACTTCCGTATGATGTCTGCAA
The DNA here is from genome assembly GCA_964603905.1 of uncultured Candidatus Peribacteria bacterium. Lineage (GTDB taxonomy): Bacteria > Patescibacteriota > Gracilibacteria > UBA1369 > UBA12470 > CAZRWH01. Next base: position 55,132 of record CAZRWH010000003.1, read on the forward strand.
TTGGTCGAATCAAAGGACAAAACGAGAAACAAATTCGAACTGACTCTGAGAAAAAAGCTATTGAAAACGGACGTTACGTTCTCCCTGTTTGCGCAACTGCAAACCTTTATCACACAGTTTCGGGACTCGTCCTCAAGCGCTACGTCCGAATGGTCAACGCATGCGACTGCCCTACTGAGGCTAAAGAGCTTGTTAATGCTATGGTTGAGGCTGCACGCGAGGTCGCACCTGACTTCATCGATCGAATTGGTGAACCTGCAATGGACGATTTGATAGAAAACGATTTTGAAAAAGGTGAAGTTGATACCAACATGGATGGCAAAATTTCACAATTAATCGGATACGACAAAGACGCTGAAAAAATTGTTGCCGACAGTGTCCGAATGGCTCTAGGAACCAAAGGAACTGACGAAGAGATTTTGGAGCAAATTTTGAATCCTGAAAAAAATCCATACCTGCTTGATACGCTAAATAACTGGACTCTCTCTCCTTCAATGAGAGCTTTGAACAATATCAATTACACATTCAAAAAAGTCCTTACTCACACAGCTGATTCGCAAGAGCAAAGACATCGTATGAACCCAGCTTCAAGACCTTTGCTAACCCGAACGCACCCTCGCAAACCTGATTATCACATGCCTGAAGTTGTCGAGAAAAATGATGAGGCTGCAACATTGTATCGAGAAACTGTTGAGATGCTTTGGGAAGCTAAAAACAAACTTATCGACATGGGAGTTTCTGACGAATTTGCGTGTTATCTACTTCCGAATGCCGTGAATATCCGATTTATTCAAAGTGGATCTTTCCTAAATCTGCTTCACAAATGGAGGCTTCGGCTTTGTTTCAATGCTCAGCTTGAAATCTACAACGCTTCTGTTGAAGAAGTTGCACAAGTTGCGGAAGTTCATCCTAATCTTGCTAAGTACATCGGACCTCCTTGTTTCAATCGAAAACATAAGAAGTTCGATCGGATTGAGGGGCCTTGTCCTGAAGGAGCACGATGGTGCGGAATTACAGTTTGGCAAGGATGGCCGAAGGTTAAGAGGCCGTTTTAGTGGACAGTGAACAGTGGACAGTGGATAGTGGACAGTGAACAGTGTTGGCATTTCGTCCATTACGAAACTTGTTTACTTACAGTTCTGTCTTCTCTATAATTCCCTCCTGTCTTTAAACACCTAAAAATGAAAATCAATCTACCAAGCAGAGCACAAACTGTTACAGCTGTTGCCTTGATGAGCCTAAGCGGATGCGATACTACACCTACCGAGACTCCCGAATGCCCGCAAGTACCTGCTGCATCTGAAAGACCTTCCGAAGCTGAGCTCGCAAAACTCCGATCAGCTAGCCAAGCATTGATGGATGGCGCTTTGCCATGTGGGATTGAATATTCCAATGCCAAACTTTCGTACACTAATCTTGAGGACTCTGTTATGGCTCTTTGTGGTAATCCAGAAGTGGAAACGCTACAAAACGATTTAGGCGATCAGATTAGAGCGATCTGTACAGTTCATGCTGAAAGACACGGACACATCGACTTACTCCTTGATAATCAACCACAGCTTTGTGTAACTGCTGCTAGAGCAAAAAGTTGTTTTGACCAAGTAGACGCTGCTCGCGAAATCGTAGCTAACATGAAGTAGTATTAGTTGCACCCCACTCCTGTTTATGGTAAAGTCCGCTTACCAATTTTGACATATCAAAAATGACAATTTCAAACGAAGTAAGCAAACTTCTTAAGACATATAACAAACAGGATATTTACCTCGATCACGCAGCGACAACTTACACTGATAGCGCGGTGAAGGAGGTTATGGATCCATATTTTTGTGAAAAATTCGGAAATCCTTCTGGGTTTTATCAGATAGGGTTCGACGTTCAAGAAGACATCCAGTCTGCACGCGTTTCGGTTGCGAAAAACCTAAACTGCTCTCCTCAAGAAATAATATTCTGCGGAGGTGGAACTGAGTCTGACAACCTTGCAATTTTGGGTGCGGCTAGAGCTATTGGGAAAGGCCACGTTATAACTTGTTCTGTCGAACATCATGCTGTACTTGATCCTGTTGAACAACTAGAGAAAGAAGGTTTTGAAACAACAATCCTACCTGTTAATCGAGATGGTCTTGTTGAAGTAGAAGAACTTAAAAAAGCTCTTCGCGACGATACGATTCTGGTTTCGATTATGTACGCAAATAACGAGATCGGTACTATCCAGCCTATCGCTGAACTGGCTGCAGTTTGTCGCGAGAAAGGCGTTTTGTTCCATACAGATGCCTGCCAAGCTGGCTGCTATCTTGATCTCGATGTGAAGAAGCTTGGAGTGGATATGATGACTTTGAATGGAAGCAAGATTTATGGACCGAAAGGTGTTGGATGTTTGTATGTAAAGGGTGGCATCAGATTGAAGCCTCTGGTTTTTGGAGGAGGACAAGAGCGTGGTATTAGAAGTGGAACTGAGAATGTTCCTGGAATAATTGGTTTTGCCAAAGCTATCGAATTGGCTCAAAAAAACCGAGAAGAAGAATCAAAAAGACTGACCAAATTACGAGACAAATTAATCAAAGGTCTAACTGAAAAAATCGACAAATGTTTCCTAAATGGAGGCGCTGAAAATCGTCTTCCAAACAACATAAATGTGACGATTTTGGATATCGAAGGAGAGTCTGTTGGACTTTTCCTGAACGAACTTGGAGTTTATGCATCAACAGGTTCAGCTTGTAGTTCGCGAAGCCTAGAGCCTTCACATGTTATCCGAGCAATCGGACTACCTTATGAAGCTGCTCATGGAAGTATGAGATTTACACTTGGACACGTAACAACAGAAGAACATATCGACTTTGTAATAGAGGTTCTGCCACAAATTGTCGAGATATTGAGAAAAATTTCACCCCTCAATCTCGACTCTAATGAAATCCAAGAGGGGCAAGGTAACCTTCATTACAAATGAACATAAAGATCGTAAAAACCGACGGAGACGTCGAAGGCGGAGACCAGAAATGGGTTTATTCCGGCAAAGTTAAATCGCATTTTTTCCATCCACAAAATCTTGTTGAAGACATCAATTCATTCGACGAGTCAGAATACAACGGAGCTGGGACTGTAGGAAGTCCTGCCTGTGGTGACATGATGAAAATGTGGATCAATGTAGATCCAGAAACCGACACTATCGTCGACTGTAAATGGCAAACTTTTGGTTGCGCTTCTGCAATTGCCTCAACCTCCATGCTTTCTGTAATGGTTATAGAAAACGGAGGCACACCTATTGAAGAAGCTCTTTCTCTCAAGCCACAAGATATTCTTGAGCGACTTGGAGGACTTCCTCCACGAAAAGTTCACTGCAGTGTCCTTGGAGACAAGGCTCTTCGCAAAGCGATCAATGAATACTTCAGACGAAGTGAGCAGTATGACCGTATCGTCATTGAAGGATCGATAATTGTTGATCCTGAGACAAAAATAACAGATCGAGACATCGAAGAGGCTGTTCTTGAAGGCGCAGATGACATGGAGAAGCTTCAAAAGAAATTAAAAGTTGGAATCAAGGACGAAAAAGCTTATGCTAAGGCAGAGGCCCTGATGAAAAAATTTATCGAAAAATTCTATGGTTAAATACGTTTTCTTCTTCCTAATCGTGCTTGGCATTCTGCTTTATTTCGTGACTTTTTTTGAAAACAAAGGAAAAGTAAAAGCTAAGATACTCGGAAAAGAACGTGAGATGTCCTTGGGGCTACTTCTCTTTTCTTGTTTTGCTGATGGAGCGATCTTGAGCTTTTTGCTCTACTACATGATCTTCATGGACTAGAAGGGCCTGTTAGCGTTTGTGAACGTGAGTTCCTTTGTTTTTGTGCCATCCTCTTTCTTCCATTGCGTTGGTTGCAGCGTTTTGTTCAGCTTGCTGTTTGCTTGAACCCTTACCTTCTCCATATTTTTTGTCACCGATAAAAGCTGCCATTATGAACTCTTTTGCATGATCTGGCCCTTTTGATGAAACCAGTTTGTATTCCGGTGTGATATTGAATTTCGCCTGTGCTATCTCTTGGAATCTTGATTTCGGATCGATATGAAGTCCTTGTTTCAGGATGTCGTCTAGATAAGCGATGATGAATTTGGTGATGAAGGCATGAGCTTTTTTGTATCCTTGGTCGATATAAATTGCTCCGATTAATGCCTCTACTGTATTTGCCAAAATATAACCTTTTTCGCGTCCTCCTGACTTCTCTTCTCCTTTACCGAGATATAGGTATTGGCTTAACTCAAGATGTTTTGCGATCTCTGCTAGGTTTGCTCCCCTAACCAATGCTGATCTCCAGTTTGTGAGCTCTCCTTCAGGGTTGCTGTATGTTTTGTATAAAAATTCTGTTACAACCAACTCCAAAACTGCGTCTCCTAGGAACTCTAGTCTTTCGTTATCGTCCTCCTTTTCGTTTGTCTCGTTTACATATGATTTGTGTACGAACGCGTTGTCCAAGATGTTTTTGTTCTTGAACTTTACTCCAATCAATTTTTGTAAAGTTTTGTAGTCGTTCATTTTTTATACTTGTTCATTATAGTACTCAAAACTCCATTTACAAATTTATGGGAATTGTCGTTACCCATTTCCTTCGCCAATTCTACAGCCTCGTTAATTGATACAAGAGGCGGTATATCGTCTTCAAACATAAGCTCATATATACCAAGCTCCAAGATAGCTCTATCTACTGCAAAAATTCTTTCCAGTGGCCATTCTGGTGCTGCTGTGACTATCTCTTCTTCAAGTTTTTTCTTGTTTTTTATAACACCTTCCAAAAGCTTCCCAGGAAAATCTGGCTCTCCCAAATCTTCTCCGAACTCTTCCAGCATATACTCGAGAACCTCGTTTGGGTCATCACCCCGAAACTCCCAGGCGAATATCGTCTGAACAACTATTGTACGAGCTAAGTGACGGTGGCTTGCCATTGGTAGTGATTAGTGGACAGTGAACAGTGGACAGTGAATAGTGAACAGTGGACAGTGATTGAGCTCTTCGAGCAGATTACTGTGGTCTATCCACGAAAGTTACGCTTGGATCTTCGTGATCTTTTCTTCTCCTTTTGTCTTGTCGATGAACTGTTTGTCACGGTATTTACCACAAGCTTCACACACGTTGTATGCCATCATTGTTTCTCCGCATGATGGACAGTCTACAAGTTGAGTTTTGTTTGTAAGTTTTGCTTTAACTTTGTTTGCAAAAGCTTTGTAACGTCTGTTTCCCCTTGAATTTGCTAACCTCTGATGAGGTACTGGATGTTTTGCCATTGTATTAGTGAGTAATGAGTAGTGAGTAGTGAGTAGCAGGTTGAGTTTTGCTACGCAAAACGATTATTTATACATGTCTTTTAGTGCCGCGAGTGGCGTATTTTCAACCTTCTTAACAGGTTTGCATTTGCACTTTTTTTCATTCAAATCAGCTCCGCATTCAGCACAAATACCCTCACAGCTACTAGAGCATACCTGATAAGTCGGGAAATGCAAGAGGATTTCCTGCCTAACCATCTCTGTTAAATCGACCTGCAGCTGCTTAGTATCGACCATGAATATATCCGCTTGATCAGCCTCATCGTCAAAAAACGCCGGTTTCTTGAAGTAAAATATCCTTTCTGCCTCTATAATTTCTATGTCTTCGATGTACGGTTTTAAGCATTTTTCACATTCAAATTCGATTTTTGCCTCCAATCCCCTGACTGTAGCGTTAATTCCGTCATCAAGCTTCATGAGCTCGACTTTCATTTTTATTGGCCCTTGAGGTTTAAAATCATTAAATCTATCCTCTGAAACCAGTTCAAATTCTTCTTTGTACCCTGTGCTTTGTGGACCAAAGTCCTTGATTGATATTTTCATGGCCCAGAGTATATAGGACCCTTTGCGATTTTTGAATGGAATTTAACAAGAAATTCCCCTATCATTCCCGCGTATGAAACAAACTACCTGGGTAGAAATCTCGCGTGACGCTTTAAGTAGCAACATAAAACAGTTCCGAGAAATTGTCGGAAATGACGTAGTTTTGAGTTGTTGTGTCAAAGGTAACGCGTATGGTCATGGCCTTATCGAATCTGCACGTGTGATACTTGAAGCTGGCGCAGATTGGTTAACCGTCAATGCTTTGTATGAAGCTGAAACGCTGCGTGAGGCTGGGATCGAGGCTCCGATTTATATCATGGGATATGTCCCGCTAGATGATCTTGAACGTGCAGCAGATATTGACGCTAGATTGGTTGTTTATAACATTGAGACTCTTGAAAAACTGGAGTCGATTGGCAAGACTATGCGTGTACATCTTAAACTTGAAACCGGAAGCAATCGCCAAGGCGTCCGAGAAGAAGATCTGCCTGAGTTTAAGCGGTTTTTTGAGAACACAAAATTTGTACAACTAGAGGGTGTGGCAACACATTTTGCGAATATTGAGGATACTTTGGATCACAGCTTTGCCATGGAACAGCTGGCACGCTTTGAAAATATGGCAAATGAGATGGGGGCCGACATGATGCACTGTGCAAATAGCGCCGCGACCATGCTTTTCCCTGAGACACATTTTGACATGGTTCGAGTTGGCATTTCGGCTTATGGTATGTGGCCTTCTAATGAGGCTCACGTTGCAGTCAAACAAAAAGCGGATCAAGAAATCAACCTCGAGCCTGTTATAACCTGGAAATCTCTGGTTGCCCAAATAAAAGACGTACCTGCAGGCGAATATATTAGCTATGGATGCACACATCGAGTTTCTCGGGATTCTAAGATCGCGATTGTGCCAACTGGTTATTATGATGGCTACGACCGAAAACTCTCTAATCAAGCTTATGTTTTGATCCGCGGAAAAAGAGCCCCTCTCAGAGGTCGCGTATGTATGAATATGATTATGGTTGATGTTACCGACATCCCTGAAGTTGAAATTGAAGATGAGGTTGTGCTTCTTGGGCGACAAGGTGACGAAAATCTATCTGCTGAACAACTTGCTGACTGGATTGGAACAATTAATTATGAGGTTCCGACACGAATTAATGACCGCGTACCGCGATTGATTAGTGGTTAGTGAACAGTGGACGGTGTACAGTGATTGAATGCTATGCGCCTTGTGACTTGCGACCTAAATAATAATTAACAGATAACAGTGACACGATTTGAACTGAATGATGAACCACTTTTAGATCCGAGAGACTTCGGTTTTTTTATTGAGCCGATGTATTACAAGGCTGGCCTAACTGACCGAGAAGATATTGTGATTCGCGAAGGTGTACTGAAGAGACTTTTGGTTGCAAAAAAACGGCTTCCTGACGGCTTGAACTTCAAAATTTGGGATGGATATCGTTCTCTCAAGGTACAGACGATACTTTATGTCGGATTGTATAAAAAAATTATACGCTCTAGACCTCTTTTGACATTTGAACAGGTTCAGAAAGAGGTTGAAAAATTTGTGGCAAGACCGAGCTTTGACTTTAATCGACCATCTCCACACAACACTGGAGCTGCCGTAGATCTAACACTTGTTGACCGCAATGGGAAAGAACTTGATATGGGCACGGAATTCGACCATTTCGACGATCCTTCTTACACGATGCACTACAAAGATGCACAGGAAGGCACCAAGGAATTCAAGTGGCACATGAACCGAATGATTCTTCACAGCGTTTTAACCGGTGAAGGGTTCTTCAACTTCGAGGACGAATGGTGGCATTACAGTTATGGCGATACATTCTGGGCGGATGCTTTCTCGGAGAATGCGCTGTATGGAAGTGCTGAAATCTAAATCAACCTCCGCAGCGCCGAGTTCTTATCCCTTGAGCTTAACCTTGTTTTGCGAACCGCCTTGGCTAGCATCTCGATGTTTTTGTCGTATGTTGTGCAGTCGACTGGGTATGGAGTTGCATCTTTTCCTCCATGAGCAAACGAATAGCGTGCTGGATCTGTGTAGGAGGCCTCTGCACCGTAAATCACCTCTGCGACGAGAGACAAAGCTCGAATTGTCTTTGGCCCTACTCCTGGGAGTGCGAGCATTTCTTCGTAAGTTTTTGGCTTGCGGTCGCACATTTGCCAAAGGATTTTTTCTAAGTATTTGCTCTTAGCGAAGTTCTCGGTAATTACTGGATGAACCTTGAATTCTGTGTCTTCTAAGTTGAGGAGGGTGAGTTGTTCTGGTCCCACTTTGGCGGAAACCATTTGAGAAAGATGTGAGCTGTGGCGACGGAGTATTTGTATGTCTTTCATCAACGTGCAATACCCTGAATCGACCATCTCGAGCGACAGATCTCGGTTCTTTTCACTCCTGTTAGAGGTCATATTGAGGACTCGAGTTATCTTAGCTTGGCTAGCTATTCCTGCGTGAGGTTCACGGATCAAATCCGTTACTTTGTCACTAGACCAATGGTAGCGGCGGGCTGCCCTTTTCTTCTTGTTCATCCCCTGCTGCACAACTGTCCAAGCTCCGTTTCGTGAGAAGAAAAATGAGTGATGATAGAGCTGAAATCCATCCTGAATCAGAGAACTATCCACTTTGGCGCTCATCCTTGAGTTGTAGATAAGCTTGCGTGCATGGGAATCTGGCAGACTAAGACGTGCTGACCAATTTGCTATCTGGTCAGGTGCTTTGAGTGAGGTCTTCCCCTTCCCTCCACAAATGAATATCCCAAGATCGCGCTCCATTCCACGGATCGACTCTTTGAGTGATGCGGTGAGGATTGTTGTAAGACCGCTGGCATTCCAATCGAATGCGAGAACCGTACCGAGCGACTGAAACCAAACAGGATCTGCGATTCTTGCTATGAATTCATCTGGGCCGTACTCGGCGACAAGTATCTGAATCATCTCACGACCAAGCTTGACCATCCTTTCGAATAGCCATTTTGGGCATTTCCCGTGATCCAGCGTAAATGTTGCAACTCCTCTTTTCATGGTGAGGCCATGCTCACCCATTTTGTTTG
>CAZRWH010000004.1:0-16943 GCA_964603905.1 uncultured Candidatus Peribacteria bacterium
GCAGAGGCATCACCGGAGAAACCGGTAGTAGCGATAGCGATGGAAGGGACTGTGTATTCAATGGGAATAAGACCAGTATTGTGCGTGCATAGGGATAGAATAGATGAGCCAAACCAAGAAATAAGAATTGTTCGAAACACTGATAGAGGAACGGAGCTAGCACATACACAAATGGGATTGTCTGAATACGGAGACAGGTTACACAAAGGAGGATGGATGACCTATTTTGACCAGCCGATTGCATCCGATTCTGAAACATTCGTACTTTCGTTATCAAAAGATTTTGTTGAGTTATTAGAAGGAGACCTAGACATACAATTGCCAAAGAGGAATCTGACAGTAGAGGAAGGAAGTGTGGCGTATTTTGGAAGACTAGAAGATCTTATTGGATATTTATTGAAGGCTTCGGAGGTGATTTACATGAAGCTAGGTGAAAAATGGAAGGTGATGGTTGAAGAGAAAGACGAGAATAACAAAAACACTCTTAGAGACGAGATCGAGTTTCTTACGCACCAGGCAGCAGCCCCACACGAAGACTTGGCAGGGCGTTTTAAATTTTATTGTGTTGGAGGTGCAATTAAATTAGAAGAAGGAGACGAAGACGGTCTAAAAGCTTACTACAACGGCCTAGTTGACATGGGGCTTTTAGAAAAACACATAACATGGCAAGCATTCAGCGAAGCAGTTCATCTATTCATTAACCCATTACCGTAATGCTCTCAGTAAAAACATCAGATCCAGAAAGAATCGAAAGATTATTTGACGCACCTTCTACTCAAGGTCGCGAATTAAGAATAGAATTCCATGAGGCGGGAGACCAAGATGCTGCTTATCGAGCAATAGACGGGATAGTTGGTGGTGTTGAAGGCGCAGAGGAAAAAGAAGGGAGCATTGTTATTCCAGAATGGCAAGATGCAAGAGGCTATATTGAAGGATGGCTCGAACAAGCTTGCCAGGCAGGAGTACTTGTTGACATAATGTTCGACTAACCCTTCTGAATAGTCCAAAAATCCTCACCAAACTCTTCTGGCGGAAGACGATGCTCATCCGCATTTTCAGGGTAAAATTGCTGATTTACCATGTATATCAAGTCAGCTTGTTTTGTCCAAAGATTAGCAACTCCATGAAGAACGCCACGAGGGATAAAAAGCAAGAGGGCTTTTCCGTTACCCATTGTTAGTCGCATAGTTTTTTCATAGGTAGGAGAATCTTCTCTAAGGTCTTTGAGGCCAACAAGGGCATGACTTGTTGGAGGAACAAACCAAATGTCGTCTTGATTCAGATGGTAATGCCCAGCTTTGATTGCACCTGGAAGTACTTGAGAATAATTAATCTGTTTGATTTCAAATTCAGGAAGGCCGTCAGGGTTTCCTCCGGCACATCTAACGATTTCCGATAGGCTACCACCACAATCCATGAAGCGTTTTAGCTCAATCACTTTAACACCTTCGATCGCACCCTTTGCACCATAATTTTGTGTGCCTGACTTTTCTGAGTATTTATCTCCGATTTTCATTTATTTAATGTAGTCAATAATTTTCTTGACCCTAGTATCCCAAGAATACGGCGATGCATCAACCTGTTTTGCGCCCTCCAATAGCGCATCTTGTATTTTATCAGCAAGATCGGTAGGGTTACCTGCCTTGAAGATATAGGAGTTGTTGTTGTCAAAAATTTCCAGCATCGAAGGTAAATCTGACACAACAATAGCTTTTCCTGATGCCATATATTCAAAAGCTTTGAGAGGTGAAGTGTATTTAGCTGAGATAGAAGAATCGCCTGTGTTTGGTATGACCAATACATCAGAAGCCTTGAGGTAAAGAGGAATATCTTTGTGTGGAATGTGGCCAGTACTGACGACACAGTCAGGAAAATTAGGCATCTCTTTTTTGTCGAGAGTGCTACCGACGAGGTATAGAGTTGCCCTTACATCTTGCATTGCCTCGAGTAGTACATGCACCCCTTTCCACCTCTGTAAACTACCGCTATACATAACGATCTGACCCTGCTCTTCTATCCCAAGTTGTTTTCTTGCTTGGTCGCGACTTAAATCAAGTTTAAATGCCTCAATTTTGACTCCGTCAGGTGCAACGAATGAGTGGTGAACCTCTTCTTTGAGTCCTTTGCTTATAACTATAACTTTTGAAAACCTCCTTAACAAAAACTTATAAATGGATCTTCCAATTTTGCTCTGTGGGTAATTGTGAAGTTCAAGAACTTTGTTTTTTTTGTAAAAAAGCGAAAGACCAAGCCATGCATCTCGGGTATAAATAACGTCAGTCTTTTTTAACAAAAAGCGAAAGAATGTAATAAGGTAAAAGCTAAACGATTGGATTAGAAACCACAAAAATTCAGGCCCTAGTAACGGGAATAAATCAATTGAAAAAATGCGTTTTATCGCGAACTTTTTGTCGACCGAATAATACTCCCAAATATTATTAATTCGCTTCTCTTTTTTTGTTCCAAATCTGAAGGGAGCCCACAAGGTTATGTCTACTCCAGCCTTTTTAAAAGCCTCGGAATTTTGCATTATCTGAATGCAGTTTGCTTTCGTACTCGGAAGCCTAAGATTTGTTATATAATCTACTTTCATTTTATTTTATGATTTCGAGAAATTTCTCGAGAGAAAGTTTTTTATCAAAATTTCTAGCGCGCTCCAGGCCTACCTTCGACAATTTTTCTCTAAGCGAATCATCAGATAGAAGCTCGACAATTTTCTTTGAGAAAAATTCAGTGTCACCCTGGGCAGAAACGAAGTTCTTTTGCTCGTTGTTAAGCACAGCTTTTGTGCCAAGCGTATCCATCGCAACAATAGGAGTTCCAGAAGCCATAGCCTCAATAAGTACACGTCCGAACTCTTCCTCTCGTGATGGCATGATGAAGACATCAGCACTTTTATAATAAGAAATAACCTCATGGTTAGGCACGGATCCAAGCATCTTCACACGGCTATCCGACATAGACTCCCGTAGTTTCTCAAACTCCGGACCATCGCCAGCAATAACAAAATCACAATCAAATTTAGCCAGCGTTTTCTCAACAATTGCAGGTAAATAATCTGTCCCTTTTCTTTTCGATAGCCAGTGAACAAAGAGAACAGTTTTCCGGTCAGTAATATGGTCAGATTTTATAGATTCTATTTTCGAAACATCAACCCAGTTATTCATAACAGTGAGTTTGTTCAAAGGGATCTTAAAAAACTCATGATAGTAGGCGGCCATCAATTTCGTGCATGTTACAACCTTATGAATACATCGAATAGCAAGCTTGAACGGCAGATTGCCGCCTTTATACAAATCTTTGCGCTCACAGTACCAGACAAAGCTTTTTGCGCCTGTCAGACGCGTCACAATCCCAGAAATAATCGCGCTCATATACGAGTAATGAACATAAAATCTGTTGTAGCCACGAAGCCTCATCCACAAAAAAACAAAGAACCTTTCAATGAGATTCAGCCCTTTGATTTGGCATTTCTGCACATAGCATTCCTGAATATTTGTGATCTTAGGTTTGCTCGATGCTTTCTCAATAAAAAGACACACAGGAATGTGCTCAGCAGCCTCCTCCAAAAGATCAACCAGATAATTAAAATGAGTAGACGTATCGGCGTCATACTCAGGTAAAACAAAGACCAGTTTTGAAGTCTTTAAACTCATGAAATCAGGTTATGATAAGTGTCTGCATAAAACTTAAGAGCGTCGCTATACTCAAACTTCTGAACGCTCATTCGTCCACGTTCAGCAATCTCCTCTGCCTCGATAGGATTTTTCATAGTCCACAAAATTTTCTCAGCAATATCATCTTTGTCCCAGCCTATAAAAAATGCATTCTCACCATCTTCAACAACCTCCTGCATAATGCCAACTTTTGCAGTAATACAAAGCGCACCACAGGCCATTGCCTCAAGTGTAACTCGTGGTCCGCCCTCGTTGTAGGAAGTCATCAAAATACCTGCAGATTCTTGGTAGTACTTCGCAACATCATCTCGAGTTGGGAGCCATCCGCAAACCTCAACATTTTTCTCAAGACCGCGATTTACAACCTCCTTCTCAAGCCATCCTTTCAAGCTTCCGTCTCCAACAACCTTAAGTTTGAAATCGGCTTCTTTCTTTACAACGATCTCACACGCATCAAGCAACAAGTCGAGTCCTTTATTTTTCTCAAGCCTTCCACAAAAAACAAACTGTCTGAAGTCTCGTTTCCCTGTGCCAGGTTTGAAAAGGTCGAAGTCCAAGTAGAAAGCCGAAATATAAAGAATTTTCTCTCTAGGATATTTCAAGATATCAACAGTATAATTTAGCGTTTCAAAATTGTTCACCAGCCTAAGATAAGGAATATTCTTGCCGTTTTTTTGCATAAATTTATCAAGAGAAAGACGCTCAATCTTCTCAAAGAAATTATTAGCAGTAGGATATCCCGGAATATGCATGAGCTCAGCAACATAAGGTATCCCAAGCTCACGATTAAGCCGCATAGCAGCTTTCACATTTGCATTAAGAGGTGGAATAACATGAGCCGAAATAATATCGATTGGAGTGTCCTTATGTATTTCTCTCGCCTTTTTTAGGATGAAAGATTTATGTCTGAAAAAATCAAAATGCGCAGTCTTTGACAGATCCGAAGGGTGAATATAAACGTTCCCATGTAAATTAATAACTTCGCCTTTCTCATTGCTTGCCGTAATCACAGAAATACGATCCCAATGCTCAGAAAAACCCCTAAGCATCTCGTAAAAAACGTTTTGCTTGCCGTAAGCAATACCTGAATCTCCGGTCAACATAAGTAAATGTCCTTTTTTATTCATGAAACCATTCGATAGTTTTTTTGAGCCCCTCATCAAAGCTTACTTTTGGCGTAAAGCCGAGTTCGTTCCTAGCCAAAGTAATATCAGGACGACGAACTTTTGGATCATCCTGAGGCAAATCTTTGTAAACAATTTCGCTGCCTGTACCGGTAAGCTCAACGATTTTCTCAGCTAGAGCCTTGATTGAGTACTCTTCCGGGTTTCCGAGATTCACAGGCCCATGAAAACCGTCCTTAGCCATCATTGCAATAATTCCATCAACCATATCATCAACATAACAGAAGGATCTGGTTTGATATCCATCACCATAAATTGTGATAGGCTCGCCTGAAAGTGCCTGATTGATGAAGTTAGGGATAACACGCCCGTCATGAGCTCTCATTCGAGGTCCATAAGTGTTGAAAATACGAATGATTTTCGTGTCCAATCCATATTCATGCGCATAGTTCGTAATCAAACTCTCTGCAAACCTTTTTCCCTCGTCATAACAGCTTCTAGGGCCGAGACAGTTTACATTTCCCCAGTAAGTTTCCTTTTGTGGATGTTCGAGCGGATCACCATAAACTTCCGAAGTTGAAGTGTGGAAAAACTTAGCTTTCAGCTCAACCGCAAGATCAAGCATATTTTTGGTCCCTGCCGCACTAACCCAAAGAGTTTCAAGTGGTATTTTTTGATAATCAATAGGTGAAGCAGGACAAGCCAGGTTAAAAACCTCGGTTGCACCTTCAAAATGAGAATCGTAAGACATAGGCTGAGTAATATCGTGTTCAACAAAGCTGAATTTTTCATTATTCAAAAAATCACGAACATTTGAGTTTGCACCTGTTATGTAGTTATCAATACACACAACTTCGTACCCCATGCCAAGCAGTCTTTCACATAAATGACTTCCAATAAATCCTGCGCCTCCCGAAACAATTGCCTTCTTCATAAAACTTTCAAGTTAAAAAGCTTACAAAAGCTACCATATTAACCTGTATTTTTCTAGAGGAGTTGGGTAGTATGGGCGCATGAAAAACATAAAGCAGTTCATCAAATTCTGCATGGTCGGAGTTGTATCAACGGCAATAGACGTTGGAATGTTCGCATTGCTAACAAAAGTTGCAGGTGTGCACTACTTGATATCAAATGTGATATCTTTTTTGACATCGCTCGTGAACAGCTATGCATTGAATCGCAAATTTACCTTCCGAAACAAGCACAAGAAAATAGGCAGACAGTTCTCGAAGTATCTGACAGTTTATACAATTGGGCTAGGGCTTTCCGAAATAATACTTTTTGCGCTTGTAGAGAAATTTGATCTTGAAGAAATCCAAGCAAAACTTGCTGCGGTTGGGGTGGTGCTTTTCTGGAATTATTTCGCAAGCAAGATATTTATTTTTGACAGAGACGCTCGAAAAGACTCTCAAGCTGGCTAATATTTTGCTCCCAATTAAACCTAGAAGAGGCCCATGAATAAGCGGCCTCGGTTTTGTCAGTTTCAAGGGCTTCTTTGATCTTTTCGGCAAGTCCTTCAGGGTTATTCGGAGGAGCAGGCGTTGAAGTCTCGTCAGTCGCAATCTCATTCGTTCCCAATATGTCTGTTGCCACAACAGGAGTCCGCAAATACATAGCTTCTACAACTGTATGCGGAAGTCCTTCGTAATTTGAATTTAGGATAAAAGCACGAGCATTTGCAATTTCGCTAAGCGTTGCGGCGCGCGGTTGCGAACCTAGAAAAACAACATTCGCACCAAGAGAACGAGCCAGTTCGCGCAAGCTTGTTCCTTCAGGCCCTTCTCCAATCACGCGGAGCTCATAATCTTTCAGGATCGAGCAAGCCTCGATTATTCCAGCAACGTTTTTGTGAGGAACAAGTCGTCCTACAGTTACAAGAACTTTTTCGTTTACATTTTTTTTGGTCTCAGGAACTTCAACAGCATTGTATATCACATGAACTTTGTCTCGAGACAAACCGTAATAAGACACAAGAATATTGCGCAAATATTCGGACGGAACAACAACAGCATCAACTCTGTGAAAAGCGGCCCTCTGAAGTTTTCGAAGAAGTCCACCACCTCCACTTTCCAGGAATTCATCCAAATTCAGTTTAGTTTTACCTTTGCGATGAGCAACTTCCCACGAGATGTCGCCAACGAACTTCATCACCATTTTTTTTGCAAAAAGCTGTCCAATAAAACTTGCAGTAAAACCGGCAACAAGAGGTCCTTGTATATAAATCAAATCTGAACGAAGGGCCTTTGTAATTACAAGCATAACCAGCTCGGCTTGGCGGATAACAGATCCAATGAGTGGAAGCTTGCGCCAAAAACCTTCGCGTAATTTCACCAAATCAACTTCCGCAACATCTATTTTTTTAGCATCATCACCAAAAGCAATGATGTTGATATCGTGATCTTTCAAGCGATGAGAAACCTCCCAGGTATAGGTTGCGGGCCCGCCGATAACGGGTGGAAATATAGGTGTGATTAAGGTGATTTTCATAAAAACTATGAGGCAGAAGTGATTTGAATAACTTCGCAGTCGCTTAGAGTAATCGTATTAATGAATTTATCCGAAACTTTGCCAACGACAACAACTTCGTCACCCTTGGATAATGGATAATGATTGAAATCACTATCCTCGTTTAAATCATCTTCATCAAGTCGACATGTAAACTCTAGACTACTGTTAGTTCTTTCTGGTTTTAAAACAAGAGATATAACAACTTTACCCATATCAGGTCTTGCTTCATAAGTGTAGTAATGAGACGTAAGTTGGATGTAAGACCCTTCGTAAAAATCATAAGTCGAATCATCATCTGCTTCGTGCAAATCAGCATAATCCTCAAAATTCACAATATGATCAGGAGAGTTTGATGGCTCGGTAGTATAAATGTTAGAAGCACAGCCAACTAAAAAGATACATACTGTTGCAACAATAAAGTTTTTCATAAGTTTTATTTTTTACAGAACACATAAAATCCAGACTGACCATTGTTGATTTTAACAAATTTATCCAATATACGCCCAAAGAATGACAAAAATCGCCCAACAAAAGGTGCAAAAGACAACCATGTTTCAAAAAAACCTTTGGAAGGAACAATCTTTACCTCTGCGAAATTTCTAAAGAGATATTCGACACCATCTTGAGAATATCTGTAGTAATCCTTATAAATTTCGTTGCCATGATACTGATAAAAAAATGGGAGCCAAACAAGCAGCTTTCCCCCTTTTTTTAGAACTCGAAAAATCTCATCAACAACTTCAAAAGGGTTGCGGGTGTGTTCAAGTACAGCTTTGCAGAGTGCGCCATCAGCATACTCATCTTCAAAAGGAAGTTCGTGAATATCAGCCACTACAGATGGGTTATATGTAGCTTGATCAACAGTTAAAAACTCACAATCTTTAAACCAGTCTTTATATTTCGCCATGTCTTTTTGAAAGGGAGTGCCACCTCCAATGTCCAAGACAAGTTTTTGTTTCGCTAGGTCTCTCAAGCAATTTTCAAAAAAATCTAAAGGTTTCATATTGTGATAGATAACAATTAACAGATAATAGTGATGGCAGATTCCTAAGAGAACAAATTTTTATTCTCTACAACCCAATCATATAACTTCTTTACGCCTTCTTCTACAGAAACCTTAGGCTCCCATCCAAAATCCCTAGAAGCTTTTGTAATATCACAAACAAAAACAGGCTGATCTCCAGGGCGCCAATCATCAAAAGATTTTTCAATTTTTTTGCCACTAAACTCTTCCAAAAATGCGAGAAGCTCTAGAAGTGACATCTGATTAGAACTACCACCTCCAATGTTGTAAACCTGTCCAG
Organism: uncultured Candidatus Peribacteria bacterium; assembly: GCA_964603905.1. Lineage (GTDB taxonomy): Bacteria > Patescibacteriota > Gracilibacteria > UBA1369 > UBA12470 > CAZRWH01. Next base: position 8,614 of record CAZRWH010000004.1, read on the forward strand.
CAATCTTATCAATATTTTGGATGCACATGTCATAAGCGTTCACGAGGTCCTCGACAAAAAGAACATCACGAACCTGTTTTCCGTCTCCATAAATAGTCAGGTCCTTCCCAAGGACAGTCGCAATAATGAACCAAGCAACCCATCCTTGGTCTTCGACGCCGAACTGGCGGTAACCGTAGATACAAGATTGACGACAAACGACAGTTTTAAGACCATAAATTCGAGCATAATCTCTGACATATTGATCTGCAGCCCCCTTGCTACATCCGTAAGGTGAGTGGAAGTCGAGAAGTCGATTTTCTGGAACTCCATTTGGCAAATCGGCGTATTCATAACGTCCATTAACTTCGTGAGTTTTGACATCTTCCATTCCTCCATAAACTTTGTTGGTAGAAGAGTAGATGACAATCGGTTGTTTTTCAGCAAGTCTGCAAGCCTCAAGAACGTTGAATGTTCCAAGAGCGTTAATGTCGAAATCCTCTCGTGGATCAACCACAGAAGTTGTAACGGCAACCTGTCCAGCGAGGTGAATAACTGCGTCATAACCTTTGCCAATCTCTTCTTTAAGAGCATCTGCGTCTCGAATATCTGCGCGTACAACGCCGACATTTGGATGTGATTCCTGAATCCATTTGAGATTAGATTCGGTTCCTTTTCTCGAAAAATTGTCAAAAATTGTCACGTCATTACCTTGGTCCAAAAAATGCTTTGCACTATTGCAACCTATAAAACCGGCCCCACCGGTGATAAGAATTTTCATTTCTATTTTTAATTAAAAGTTTATCGAAGCGAATTATACGCCTCCTCAACCTTGTCCACAATCTTTTCCCAGCTATATCGAGTCCGCACCATGTGAAGTGCGTTCTTCTTTAAATTATTAAGCTTTCCGCGATCACGCAGAACGCTGATCATTGCATTTGCAAGTTCATCAGGTTTGTCAGGCTGAACAAGAATTCCTGTCTCTCCATTAACAACAAAATCCACAATTCCACCACTCGGACAGGTTATAACAGGTACGCCACAAGCCATTGCTTCTACGAACGAAACTCCAAAACCTTCAAATCGCGATGGTCTTACAAACAGATCAGCCGATCTAAGAAGATCCGGGATCTCTTTGTGTTGCAAAGTCCCGAGAAACTTAACACGGTCTTCAATTCCGAGGTTTTTAGCCATCGATTTTAACTCATCGCCCATAGGTCCTTCTCCGGCAATTTCGAGAGTAGCTTCTGGAAACTCTCCAGCAACCGCTCCAAAAGCTCTCACCAAAGTATCGATGCCATTTCTAGGGATCAAGGTCGAGGTTGTAACAACTTTAAACCCATCAGGAGCGTCTTTTTTAGGATGGAAAACGTGAGTATCAACACCGTTCGGGATTATTACAGTCTTGCCAGCTCCCATTTCAATCGCACGATCCCGAGAATAATTACTAACACATGCACAAACAGCACTTTCTCGAAGGCCAATCTTCGCCCATCGTCTCGCAAGTTGAAGCCAAACGCTTCCCAGAATCTTTGCAACTCGTCCATGAAGAACCATTTCTTCAGTGTAGGCGAGAGGATTTTGAACAGTTGAATAGAGAGGGATATCAAATTTACGAGACAATCTCGCACCGATATAAGCCTGAGGGAAAACTTGTTTTGCATGCAAAATATCAGCCTTATTCTTTCTCAAAAAATCACCAATAAACCGCATAGAAGCCTCGGTATACATAACGCTTTGGAAATTACGCACACGCTTATACGGCACCGAGTGAACAGTAATGTTTTTATGAGGGAAAATCTCTTTGATCGAGTCGCTATTACCAACAAAAACATCAACTTTGTGACCTCTCTTGGCGAGACCTTTTATAACTTCGACGATGTGAATTTCGGCACCACCAAGATCTTTCGGATCTAGGTCGCCGCAGATGAATACAGATTTCATTTTCATACAGAAAACAAAATACACTACTTCGCCAAAATTGCCACAATTTCTCCCGTAGAATTGTAGGCAAGTGTGTATGTGACGTCTCCTGCCCAGACCAAGGCAATTTTGGATACGTTTGAGTCATTTAGCTCAAGGCCTTGCCCAAAATTTATTCTTTGAATTCCAAAATAGAATTCGTCGCCATCAGAAGGTTCAAAAACCTTAACATTATCAACTTGCATCCCTGGGTTTTGCTCTAGGAAGTCAGAGCGAACCATTTGTGCTGCGGGATTAAGAACCTGTACTTCGGGTAGTGACTCTACAGGCAACTCCTTTTCACCACAACCAGTGGCAATCATCAAAGCGACAGCAGCTTGCGCCAAAACGCCTGCTCGACGATATGAACATTTTTCTAAGCTCATAGTATTTGGGTTAAATACTAAAGGACTTAATTTTAATATTTTATTTGATTTTATGCAAAATCCTAGAATACAAACTCACGCAACTTGCAGGTAAAAACTTCATATCCAGCGCAATGAGCTTAGCCAGAAGTCCAGACTTCCCATCAGGGCAATTATCGCCACGATACCAAATAGGAAGCTCTCGACCACCCCATCGGTGCTTGAATTTGTAATGAGAAGAACCTTTTAGAGTGCTCCCAAAATCAACCTCGTAGAGCCCCCTCTTGCATGCTCGCTGAATCGCAAAAGCGTACAGAGCGTTATTAACTCCTCGAAACTGTTTCTTCGAAGCATTTCCCCAAATATGCATCCGTTTATTGAAAACAAAAACCAGTAGCCCACCAATAAACTCTCCATCTTTCTGAGCCAAATAAAGTTCCATCTCGTCTTGAAAAAGTTCCGCCAATTTCTCAAAAGCAATCTTCGGCAAAGGGATACGATTCATCCCTTGCATCGTCTTAACATACAGCTTGTAATAAGCCTTTAAGTGCTTTTTGTCAGATTCAAATTTATAAACCTGGATACCGTCATTTTCAGCTCGGTTCACCATGTTTCGGTGTTTTTGATGAACGGCTTTTTTTAAAATTTCTTCAAAATCTTTGCCTTTGACATCCAGATCAAAAGTTACAAACGGAGACCCAATTGCCCCATCCAATTCCTCAAGTGAAAAGATCTCAACGTCACCCGGCAAATCTATTTCCCCAAGAGGTCCACAATAGTCGGAAAGCGGAAGAGACGATCCACGAAAAACCGGCAAAACGCCCTTGTCTGTAGTTATTGTTTCAGTTTTTCCACGCAAAACAAATTCAAGAAACTTTGTCCACTCCGGAAGGTGGAAAATCGTTCCGCCGTGTTTTTTAACAAAATCTCTAGAGTACATTTTTAAGTTTTATAAGAACTTGCGGATGGAGAGGAAGGTTGATTACGGTTCGCGATAACAGATCTGCATTCGGCATTCCTCCTGCAGCATTATACCAAAGCCGATCTCCAAAAACCGACTGCTTTCTAAGTTTTAGCAAAATCTCATCACGCTTATTCGGATCATCATCGAGCAAACGAATCGAGAAGTTAAAAGGACAAGATCCTTCAGGCATTTTTTGCATAGTGAATTTTTCCGCAAGCCCAAGCTTCTCAAACTGACCAACAAGTTGCCCATAAACCTCATGATTTTTTGATTCATTGAAGCCAAAGGTAAGCCATGAAGCTTTCAATACATTCCATTTCTCGATTTCGCATTCCGGCAAATCTTTACTCGCACGAACAGAGTTGATTAGTGCTCGTTGAGGCCCGCCAATTTTAAGAAAAATCTCCTTCCAACTATATCGATCCGAAAGCAGATGTTCGTAAGGTTCATCAAGGTTTTCATCGGTATCAACAAGCCCACCGCGAATATTAGGCATCTGTTTCCCAAGGCTATAAAAAGCGAAGTCTCCTTCTCGCTGCTTTGAAACAAAGTGCGCACAATCCTCTAGAACGACCGTATCATTCGGCATCTCACTCCTCGCACCAAAAGTATGACAAACCAGCGTGATGGGGAACTTGTGAGCATCTTTTAAATCCATATTAAAAGTGTCCAAATTCGCATCAGCGAAGGTGATTTTATACCCATTGCGACGGAAAACTTCTGGAACAACAGGACAAATAAACGCCGGCAACAAAACTTGCTTCGGCAAATCCTTCAGGCTGCTGTTTTTGAGCGTAAAATCCAAAGCAGACCGCAAATAGTTGAAGTAAAGACCGCTCATTTTGTGAGCTCGAACAAGATCACCAAGTCCTAATGTAAGAAGATTATCTATTGTCATAGCGGGAGTAGTATAGAACGTGGAGGTTGGAGTGTAAACTGTAGAAAGACATAAGACATATGACACATGACTTATGGATGTTTTTTGATATTTAAATTTCGTTTTGCGATAGCAAAACACCACCACTGTTCACTGTCCACTGTCCACTATTCACTACTCACTAATAAGCGCAATCTCATCATAACTATACGGCGATCCATTATGATGCCCAAGTACATGTGTCCCGTTAAGCTTAACTATTTTCAAGCTGCCGTCTTTGTTACGAAGTCGCGAAGCCTTGATAAGATCAGGGAACTGTCCTCCTCGATTTGTACAGTGTCCAAGAATTTGAGCTTCTTTTGCAGGCACACCAACTCCGGCATATCCATTTTCGTGAGCAAAATTACAAACGGTGTCGTACATATACTGGTAACATTTTTCGGCACTAACTTGATCCATGAAACTCTCGAAAGGATTAGGTCCGAACCATAAATATTTTTTACCATCTTCTCCTTCGACATTTAGTAGCATCACAAGACCGACACATTTGCCCGTGTCTTCATCTTTTAGTACCAGCTCAAAATAGTTTGGATTCTCCCACATTGTTCCGTCTCCAGCCAGACATAGATACGCCCCCATTCGTGAGCTAGCCGTTTCGGCAGTCTTGGTGAAGAATCCACGGATATGTCTTTTTTTGCGAGATTTTTCAACAGTTTTATCTCTCGACCCTCCCATCCGGCGTTCTTTTTCTTCAACTTCAACAATCTCATCGTATTTAGCAAGTTCAGCGAAAACAAGGTTGATATCTTGAGCAAAAAGTTCTTCGAGCTTCGCATTAATTTTGAATTTTTCTTCAGCACGCATCGAGAACAGGGCAGGTAGTACTTGTTCATTCAGGACGTCTATACTCCAATGAGATTCAAGTTCGGAGATAGCAGCGTCAAACCGTTCGCGGTACGCATCTTTGGACTCTTGACTGTCGAAGTCAAGATTTGTACAGAACATATGCACAAGCTGCTTTTTGAGAACTCCGAATCGGCGATCGGAAGGGATTTTCTCATTATGAAAGGTATTGTTGATACGTTTTTGTTGTTTCGGATTCAAAGCGTACTCCTCATTTGGTGCAAAAATTTGTTGATAGGCAGCCATAACTTGATTGTAAGTATCAGCATCCTCCATAAAAGATTCAAAGATATCGTGTCTAAGAAGATGCTTGGTGTTTTCACCATAAATAGTTGAAAGCTCATTCCACAGCATGTAGTGCTGAGTTGTTGGATCTTTTTCAGACCTAATAGAGTCTGCAGTGTTTTGAACGTAATCTCGCATGTCTTCCTGGTATGCGTATTTGTATGTTATTACCAAATCCAAAACATCGGTGTCGATAGCGACAGATTTGCTGAGCTCGATAATATTAGCTTTAATCTCATCTCTCTCAGATTCAAAAGGGTCAGGTTCGCCTTCTTGAGGTTTTGGAAGCTGCGACAGTTTTGCTTTTTCTTGATCGATTTGTTCTCCAACCCCACTAGCCACTCTCATCGTCTCAGATATAAATATACAAACCATCTTGCCCTCAGTGTTTAGGTCGGAGATCTCTTTGAATTGAGGTAAAGCTTTTTCATCAAACAAATCATCCACCTTTTTATCAAAAGCTTTTTTAAGAGGTTCTTTGTCAGGGCCATGAGCAAGTATGAAATTCTGAACACGTTCGATACGACCTGTATAGTCACTTAAAAGTTCTAGATCCTCATTAGTCCCATCTTTAAGTTTGTAACCAAGGAGTCCAGTCAAAACAACAGGATATCCTTCTCGGTCAAATTTGTACTCTTCGACATGCTCAAGTTGGTCTCCGCAGAGCCAATTCTTTTGGTGATTTGAATAGTCGCCTTTAGGGAAGACCATCTTCATCAAAACGCCAAACTCATGCGACTTTCTAATCTCCTCAGGTGGAGGAGTAGGGCCTATTAAAAGCTTGCTATTTTCTTTTAGATTATAGATCCACTCTTCAGCTTTCTCAGGCCCTTCATTTCTGTAAATCATTATATATCTATCAAAACCTTCACTGTCATAAGGGATCCCTGCCTCAGCATATTCAAAAAATGCAGTCAAATTCAAAAGGCTACTTTCAACACAGCTTATACGCTCGTTAATAGGCATGCTGGACAAAGTTTCTAGGCCTTTCACAGGATACTTGGTCAAGCTTTTTGCGTATTCAAAATAAATGTCGAATGCATATGATGTAATTACTCCTCTTCTATAACCAATATTTTCAATAGTCTGCATAAACTCAAAGAAACGGCTATATGGCCTCTGTTCAGTTGTTAAATATGAGTAATAAGCATCGAAACGGTGATCATCTTTTATCAAACCTAAATCTTTGGAAGATTGGAGTAGTTCTATGCATTTATCTGGATAATCGGCTGGAGAGTCAAGAACAGCCTTAAGTTTTTTGAAGCGGTCATCACTATCCCCATAAAGTCCAAATAGAAGAGCAAGTTCACTAGCATGTTCCTCAGGGTCAGTGTATTTTTTGCCGGGGTTACGCAATATTCCGATATATTCGCTTAGTATTCCAGGGCTGTCATTGCAGGCATAACTAAGCCTAGCAAGAGAAGGAAGTAAGTGATGTTCGTTGCTATCACATAGGTCGGCACATATGCGAAACACAGCCGAATCATAAAGTTTGTTTTGGTTGCGATTATAAGCAGTGTGACTTTGAATAAAAGTAAGTAAAACGCTTGTACTATGTTTTTTTGCAATAGACATTATTCTCTCAAAAGCAGACAGCTCAATATAACGCAGATTTGCGTTAATCAATGCATCTATGCAGTTATTCCCATGAATCATAATAGCGTCATGCATTAGCTCTATTCGGCTCAAGTCATGCTCATCTCCATAGCAGAAAACTCGCTCCCCACGGGCAAGATGAGAGAGATAATCTGCTCCAAATCTTTTCTGCGCAAGTGATGCGTAGTATTTATATTTAGGGTCTTTTTCGGCAAGAGCTTCAAACGCTTTGGCAATGTTGCTTTCTGGGAGGTATTCACCCCTTGTTCCTGGTGTAAGAGAGTAAACACAAGGATATTGTTCATCTCCAACCTGACACCCAGAAAAGCAGGCAGCTTCAAACAATTTAAAAGCAGCATCATTATCAGGACAAATTCGGCTACAATTTTTAAGAAAATCAATGCGAGAGTTTATAACGATACGGCTCTTGGTTATAAAATTCGCAAAAACATCAAAGCGCATATCGGATTTCCCTTGGTAGCAAAAAGATCTGGCCTTCTCTTTCACCTGTTCGCTATCTAGTAGGCAATCTCTTTGAAAAACGTTTTGGTGTTGATTGTCCTTGGTCATTTCGACAGCGGCCTCAACCCAGTCTTCAGCCCGGAAGCAGTAATCATATCCTGGCTCGGAATATGTTTCGTATCCAGGCGACATTCTTTTCAAAATATTAAGTTTTTGGAGTCCGTCTGTCTCCTCAACAAGATCCGCAAATATTTTGAATCTCCTAGGGTCAGCACCATAGCATGGATAAGCCTCGGCCAAACTTTGAAACTCATCTTTTTTGCCAGATTTAATAAGTCTCACAAAAACATCAAAACGTGCATTATCGTCGCCATATAAATCAGAAATTTTCGCAAGGGCATCAAAAGCTGGATAGTCGTTAGACCTAAGAAGCCCCAAAAACGTATTAAATCTATGATCATCAGTTTTGTAAGCATGGTAGGCATCTGCTACATCTCGGGTTACATCACTTTCATCACTTTCAATTAAGTTTTTTATAGTCTCAAATCTTTCGCTACTGATATTTTTACCGGCGCGGCGATTTTTGAGAAGTTCCATGAAAATCGACTTGTAAGAACCTGAGTGGCTATCTTCCTTAGCCATAAACTCCTCAGTGTCTTCATCTTCAAACCCAAGCTCCTTGCGCTGTTGAAGCATCTTTCGTACTTGTTCGTGATAGCTAGACAAGAATTGGGCCTGTTCTTCACCTCCGTGTCCTTCATCAAAAAACCCAAAGATATTTCTCGCATTAATAAGGAATGCAACATCTAGAAACCTTTCTTCTTTAATCAATTTTAAACAAAAATCGTATCTCTCATCGATATCTCCAAAAACAGAAGAAGCCTTAAGTAGCCATTCCGCATAAGCAGTGCCTCTTTCACATGCCAATTCCACGAAG
>CAZRWH010000004.1:17043-24931 GCA_964603905.1 uncultured Candidatus Peribacteria bacterium
CTATCCAATTCAGAAGATTCAAATTCCCATGAATGCATCAATAGAACCAAGTGAGGAGGAGTTTTTTTCTTCTTTTGAATACGGAAAATTCGATTAAGCTCTTGCTTAAGCTTCTCTTCTGGCAAGTTCAAGAATCGATATATCGTCATTACATGATATTTAGCGACAGGAATACAACGTTTAATAAAAGTGAAGTGTGGCGCTGGGTCAAAAGTAACAGGGAGGCCAGTAATGCCAGATTTTTGATATGCAACAGGTAATCCACCAGCAAATGAAGAGTAAGAGGAGTCGTATTTAAAGCCATTTTCTGACAAGATTTCGTAAGTCTCATCGTCCGCAACCATGTTTGGAGCACGGAAGCTAACAGGTCGTGTCAGTTCAGCAGATTCAAAAGCTGATAAAGACTTTCCAATATAATTCATCTTTTCAGCTTTCGTAAGAGGGCGATCTTGCAAGAACCATTTGGCTGGTCCCCAAAGGCCGTGATAATGCCCATGAACGCCAAGCTCGTGACCGTCTTCGTCGTATTGTTTGAGTTTTTCTTGCAACTCTGAAACCATATTTCCTTGGACAAAAACTGTAGATTTAAACTCTTGTTGATCTGCAAAATCTTTGAACTTAGGCAGGAAGTTTTTGCAAGTTTCAACACTTGCAGAAAGACCTTGGGATTGATCTTTGGAACCGTGATTGCGTTCAAGGTCAACAGTGATTGAACACAGAACAGGGTCTTTGAATTTGGTAGGCTTTGTCGAGATTTTTAAGAACTTAGCCCGATCAGCCATGCGGCCTAAAACTCTATGAGGGAAACGTGGATCTCTCCATATATCAGAGAACTTTTCTCTGGCGGATATACCCTTTAGGTCCATCAAAACTCTGTTGTAAACTTCGTAAGTTTTTTTTGCGGCGTTATCCCAAGTCATACCAGACTCTTCAAGTATAGCTCGACTAGCTTCCCCCATGTTTTTTAGATGGGGGTGAGAAGCAAACCTTTTTAAGTACTCGGCAATTTCGTGAGGCGAGCCAGGATGGATCAGATATCCGTTAACATCTTCCTTTACAAGCTTTTTGTTATCACCGACATTTGTTGCCAAAATTGGAAGCTTGCAAGCACAAGCCTCAAGAAGGGTTAACGATTGACCTTCAGAATGAGAAGGTAATACAAAAATATCTGCAGATTTATACTCTTCGATTAATTCTCGTCCTTCTTTTCTTCCGATAAATTTAACGACCCTAGTAAGCTTGAACTGTTTAACAAGTTTCTTCAAATTTTGGATTTCATAACCATAGCCAACAAGTCTAACTTCGAGCTGGTTTTTATATCCTGCCCTTGCCAGTAAATGAACACCTTTAATAAGGGAAGAAACATCTTTGATCGGATCAAAACGCCCAACGAAAAGAACACGGAAAACATCATCATCTCGCTCAGGAACTTCGATCTTGTCATATTCAGATACATCGATGCCGTTCGGGATAACCGCGATACGTTTATTTACATTTTTCAAATTCAAAAAATTCTCCGCAACAGTAATCATGCGATCGTACTTAATCCTCGTCAAAAGGTCCCTCTCAACCGAAGCATAAAACCCGCTTTTTTTGAAAAATAAGCTAGTTCCGTGAACTGTATAAACCACAGGCAGTCCACAAAGAAATTTCGCGAATCTAGCAGGGTAAGAGCTCAAAAAAGCGTGTGCATGAATCAAGTCAAAATGCTCTTTCATATGAAGTCTCCGTATGTATAAACCTGCCCTTGAGCACCACGAAACTCTAGCCGGTATGCTGTGGAACCTAGAACGGAAACCAATTCTATGGACTATCAATTTGCCATCCATAAGAACCTCTTTCTTTTTTTTACGTCGTCCCTTGCCACGCAAATCACGAGTAACAAGATGGATTTTCATGCCGAAATCTTCAATAAATCTTTTTGCTAACTCTTCAATGTGTCGTTGCGCCCCTCCGATGATTGGATCCCAGCTATCGATAACCATGCATATCTTTCGTGGCTTTGGCATTTTAGTGTTTGTTAAATCGAAATTTATTCTACAGTTTTCCGTGGCTTTTTGCTAATGTTCAGAACGTATGAAAAGTTTTCGCAATAAAAAAGCACGCCTCGCAGTTGTATTGATCGGATACAACAGTAAGAAATTCCTCAAAACTTGTTTCGATTCAATTCGCAAGCAAACAATTTTCAAGGAATTAGATGTTATTTTTATAGACAACATATCTCACGATGACTCGGTTGAGTTTGTGATGGAAAAATATCCATGGGTCCGTGTTTTTCAAAACCATTTCAATTTTGGATACGCAGGTGCGGCCAACCAAGGCATCGATTTAACAGGTGCACCTTTTATTAACATCATCAATCCGGACATAATTTTGGAGCCGGATTACTTCGAAAAAATACTGAAAAAGATGGGTAAAAACAAAAAAATCTCATCTGCGACAGGAAAACTTCTGCAATACGATTTCGCAAAAAAGAAAAGAACGAAAGTCATAGACACAACAGGAATAAAATTCCACGCATCAACGCGTGCAACAGACCGCGGCCAAGGCAAAATCGACGAAGGACAATACGACAAAAAGACGGATATCTGGGGCGTGTCTGGAGCATGCCCGGTCTATAGACGAACAGCTCTTGATGCAATAAAAATCAACGGCGAAGCACACGATTCAAGCTTCTTCATGTACAAGGAAGATGTCGACTTAGCATGGCGTCTTAACAAGGCCGGCTTCCGAGCAATTTACGTCCCAAAGGCAATCGCATATCACGGAAGAGGAACAGGAATTGCAGATCGTCGCGGCCTCCTCAAGCTACTTCGCAGTCGCAAAGGCTTATCCCGATTCCAAAAGTTCTACTCATTCCGAAACCACCAAAAAATGCTCCGAAAAAATCTGACCCTCCGCGATTTCCTACGTCATCCAATTGCGATCACTTTATTCGAAATCACAAGCATCATTAATGCGGCGAAGGAAGGGGTGCTTTTCAGTCGCAAGTCGCAAGGATAAAGTCGCAAGTAGGTGGTGCTTTTTGTGAAATTTAGAATTTGGGACTTGGAATTAATCCCTCTCCAACTCAAGACACCTCTCAAGCGCAGCACATGCAACCTCGATCTGCTTTTCATCAGGCTCACGAGTTGTAATTTTTTGGAACCAAAGGCCTGGCTTCACAATCGCACGAACAACCAAACTGTCCATATGTTTTGCACTCATTTTTAGAGCTTCATAAGAAACACCGGCAATCAAAGGAAGGTAAGCAATTCTAACCAAGAATTTCTGTAAAAATGGATCTGGTGCAGGCGCGACAGTATAGATCGCAATACTTATTAAGATAACAAGCATGATGAAGCTAGTTCCACACCTAGGATGGAATCTAGTCATTTTAGAAACGCTCTTAGGTTCAAGTTTCTTGTCTTCTTCGTAAGCCCAAACTGATTTGTGCTCAGCTCCATGATATTGGAAGACCTTGCGGATGTCCGGGAACATAGTGATTCCAACAAGATAAAGCAAAAACATAAAAGTCTTCACGACACCGTCTACCAGATTATAGGCCCAAGTATGGTCATCAAGATAAGGGACATAATTTGTGCCAAGTTCAGCAATTTTTAAAGGTAAGAACTTAAAAAGAAAAAGCGCAAAAGCAAATACAAAAACCAAGTAAACAACGTACCCGATTAAAGCCAGTGCATCTTTCCATTTAGCCCTATCTTTCTTAACAAAATCTTCCTCTCCGGCAACAAACTCATCACTCGAAATATTTAGACACTTAATACCGATATACATCGACTCAAATAGGTGAACAAGTCCACGAATTATAGGAAGCCCGAGGACTTTATACCGACGTGTCACGCTAATATATTTGTCGTCACGAACCTTAATCCGACCGTCTTCTTTTCGGACGGCGACAGCGTAATGATTAGGGGATCGCATCATCACACCTTCGAGAACAGCTTGTCCTCCGATGGCGAAATCTATCTTTTGCTTTTTATTTTTCATGTTTTAGGGTTTAACGTGCTCAGAAACTACCATATTTTATCAATATTGCCTACAGCGAGTTAACATCGTATAATCTGTAATATGAAAAATAAAAAAGATTTCTTCTCGCATCCTATATCAGGACTAGCAATTCTGATTGTTATTTCGGTGATTTTGGCAATCAAAATAGCTCCTTGGACAATAAGTATGAAAGAGGTGGACCCGCTTGATTATCAAATCATCAATGTTCACGAGGCAATTGGCGAAGAAGAAGATACCTATCAGCTTTTGACGGTGATGAACCAAACAAACGTTCAATCAACAGTACTAGTGGGTAGTCCAGACGAGATTTTTAACTACACCGGCCGAGCAACTTTTTCAAACGAAGACACAAACAACAGTCTTGTTTTAGAGATGGCAGAGAGTGAACGCTTTTACGCTTTTTGTACGATAGACCCTTACGAAGCACACAAAGAAGAGGCGGTAGCCAAATGTATCGAGAACGGTGGATCGGGGATCAAACTTTATAACGGGCACTCTTATTTTTACGAATATCCGTTAGATGACAACCAGCTACTAGAAGTTTACAAATATGCAGAAGAGAACGATGTCCCTGTCATGCTTCACGTAAACATAGGTGACTACCTTGATCAATTCGAGAATGTTTTGACTCTTTATCCAGACATGACAGTTATTTGTCCTCATTTCTGCTTGTCTTCAAAGAGTCCAAATCAATTAGACAAACTTCTAAATAAATACCCTAATCTATATGTCGATATAAGCTTCGGTCACAAAGATTATTTGGTAGAGGGATTAACCAGGATTTCTGAAAATATTGAGGTTTTCCAAGAACTTTTCTATAGGCACGCAGACAAATTCTTGTTTGGTACGTTCACTGTATTTGACGGCGACTCAGAAAAAACAACTCAGTGGTTGGTCGACACATATCAAACTTACCGCGATCTGTTAGAAATGGAATCTTACGAAACGTTCCACATAAAAGGGGAGACATTGAATGGACTAGGGTTGGATTCAGACATGTTGAAAAAAATCTACGAAACCAACTGGGCAGATTTACTATCTTAGAAACGAAGAACCGTCGACATCTTGAGGCTCAGATGAAGTCTCTGTTTTTGCGATCGGCTGATTACCACTGTCCACTGTCGTCTGTCCACTGTTCACTACCGATGTAGGTTGAGTAGTAATATCCCATTGTTTCATTTCCGGCTGAGGGGCTGGACTTGGCGCGGGAATAGGTTCTGTTGCAACCTCAGAAGTTTGTTCTGTCGCCACATCTTCACTGTTCACTGTCATCTGTTCACTGTCCACTTCTGCCGCTTCCTGCTCATTACTGACTGCTGACTCCGCAATATCCTCAAGGTCAACATGCTCAGTATGTGAGTCTCCACGAGCATATTCCGCTTGTAAATGTGTGTTTGCGGCGTCTTTCTGCGCTTGATCAGACTGAGCTTGGATTTGCTCCATTTTGTGCTGTTTTATCTCCTCTTGAGTCATCGAATATGTTGGGATAACAGTCTTTTCATTCGCTTTGTCAAAAACCAATGTTCGAATCGGGAATGGAATATTAATACCGGCTTCGTCGAGAGCGATCTTTAATTGTTCAATTATTTCAGATTTAATGTCGATCCATTTATCTTTTGATTGTACCCAAAACCTAACTTTGAAGTTGATAGAACTATCAGAAAACTCATCAAGTACAACAGCAGGAGAAGGCTCTTTGAGAACTTTTGCATGATGGTGAAGAACGCCAAGCATAACATTTGTAGCCTTTTTTAAATCTGTTCGATATTCAACACCAACAGGGATCTCAATCCTTCGGAAAGGATTTGTTGTGTAGCTGATGACCTGATTTGTAAATAGATCAGAGTTAGGGACGATAATCTTTGTTCCATCTAATGCTTGCAAAATTGTCGCACGCGACTGGATCTCTTGTACTTTTCCAAGTGTTCCATTTACTTCTATAAAATCTCCGATAGCAAACTGTCTAGCAGCCAAAATCATTACACCAGAGAAGAAATTCATAATAATATCCTGGAGCGCAAAACCGATACCGAAACCAACAGAAGCAACTATAACAGTAAGGTCGATACCTCCAACTTTCAGGCCGATCGTAAGACCAACAGCCAAAACAACAACGTAAGTGGCGCGTCCAACTAGAACAAGAACCTCTTCATGCTCATCTCCCATCTTGTCAGCAACACGGTCTACAACAAGACGCTTAACCATCTTCGCAAAATAGAAAGCAAAGACAACAACGATAATCGCAGCAGCCCAGTTGTCTAGTCGATCCCACAGGAACGAAAGAAAAGATGTTACAGCCTCTTCGCTTTGAGCAGCAGTCTCTGTGCTTTTGGTTGTGAGAGACGCAGCTTCCGCAATCGGGACTAGGAAATGTAATAAATTCATGGATTTAAGGTTCTGAAATATCAGTTAATTATAACAGATATAGCGTTGGATTTCAATGCCCAGGTAGTATAAAATGCACCTGCATACAATTTAACAACCAACACTATGGACGTAATAATAGGCGCTCTATTCGGGCCAGGTCTGATTATCGGAATTTTCTTGCTTGTTGCACTTATCAAGCAGGTCAACGAATACGAACGTGGAGTGATGTTCACTCTCGGTAAGTATTCAGGGACCAAAATGCCTGGATGGCGACTCGTAATCCCGATTTTTCAAGCAATGAAGAAGGTCGACATCCGTATCAAAGCGGTCGACGTTCCAGATCAGGAAGCACTTACAAAGGACAATATCTCGGTTCAAATCAACGCGGTTATCTACTACAAGGTTTCAGATGCAGCGAAGGCGATTATCCAGGTTGAGAATTTCTACTATGCGACAAGTCAACTTGCTCAAACAACGATGCGTAACATTGTTGGTGAGACAACTCTGGATCATCTTCTTCAAAACCGTGAAGAGATCTCGGACAGTATCAGAAATATTGTTGAGAAAGCTACAGATCCATGGGGAATTACAGTAGAGAATGTTGAGCTAAAAGACATCATCCTGCCGGAGAACATGAAGCGAACAATCGCGAAAGAGGCGGAAGCTGAGCGAGAACGTAGAGCGGTTGTTATCAAGGCAGAAGGTGAGGTCCAAGCAGCAGACAATATGGCAAAAGCGGCACGAACTATGGGAGAAGCTCCTGGTGCACTTCATCTAAGAACACTTCAATCTATAAACGACCTGTCTTCAGATCAATCAAACACAACGATCTGGATGGTGCCAATCGAAGGTCTAGAAGCCCTTAAGGCAATGGCAGGACAAGTTGTTAAAAAATGATAAAAAGATACGCAGTAATCGGACATCCAGTCGAGCACTCACTTTCACCGGTGATGCAGAACGCCGCATTTAAATATGCGAATATTGATGCTGAATATATTGCAATCGACGTGCAGCCTAAAGATCTCAGTAGCTTCATGAAGGTTCTTTATAAAGAAAACATTTACGGACTCAACGTAACAATGCCTCACAAAGAAGCGATTCGGCAGTACGTCACCCCAGATGAAGTGGCTCAAAAAGTTGATGCAATAAACACGGTTTACAGAGAAAAAGATAAGTTTTTTGGAACAAACACAGACTGGCGAGGAATCGTAGATCCTCTCAAGGCGGTAACAAAGCTAAAAGACAAAAAAGTAACAATTCTAGGAGCCGGTGGCGCTGCAAAAGCTGCATGTTATGGGCTTTTTAAAGAAGGTGCAGATGTAACTATTTGGAACCGAACACCTGAAAAAGCACACCAACTTGCAGAAAGATGGGGCTTTAGGGGAAGCGAAGACATAAATGAAGCAGAAATAATAATCAACTGCACGCCAGTTGGTCTCGAAGAACCAAACGAATCCCCAGTTTTGCCAGAAGTATTCAAATACACTGAGATAGCATTCGACGCAGTTTA
>CAZRWH010000004.1:25031-61515 GCA_964603905.1 uncultured Candidatus Peribacteria bacterium
TTCCCAATGAACTCCGCCCCCTCATAATCGGTCTTGCTATCCAGAACATCTTGTTCAGTTATTTTCTCTTCAACAACAGGGTCGGTATCGTGACCGTATTTAACGTATTTGCTCAAGAAATCAACGCCATAAGAGTCATATACAAAACGGTATCCCATTCCGATTAATCCATTCATCAGTCCGATCATTAGCCATATAACAGGTAGTGCCGCAAACAGAAGGATCGTTCCGTTATCTCCAGCTAATTTATAAAGCGCAAAATTTAAAATACTCGCAAAAACCAACCCAAAAATAACATTATAAACTCCAAGTAGTGCATATTTCGCATCCGACAAAATTTCCAAAATCAAAGAACTAGCAATAATACCAAGCAATATCTGCAGAACTGCAATTAGTGCCATCATCTCAGTACTGAAACTTGATACGATAATGTACACCGGCGCCATCAGGATCAAGATGACAAGATTCACCACAAAAACCTGGTAAATCGTCGAAAAAAGAGCTTTGTACTTAGACCGATCGGTAAGACCAATCAGCGTTGTACTCACAACATTCGAGAGACAACTACTCAAGAAAACCACAGCCATGAAGACAAAGATAACCAGCGGATTTAGAGTGCCCTCACTACCGCTAATCGACGACAGAACAGAAGCACCGAGGAAAACTGCGATCAAAAGAACGGCAGTTCCAACAATACCTCCTCCAAGACCTGCTAAAGAGAGAAGCCCAAGAGTCAAAGGTGTGACTTTTCTAGGACCCAAAGTAGCTTTTGTACCTTCCATAGTTTTATTTTTTATTTTTACTGATGACAATTTTATCATACAGAACAAAAAGTGCCACCACGCCAAGCACAATAGTTGTATCGGCAAGATTAAAAATCGGCCATTTCCAGATAGAAATATAGTCGATTACAAATCCATAAAGTGCTCGATCAAATAGATTTCCAAGAGATCCACCAATCAAAAAACCGAATATCAAAGGACTCCAATAAGTTTTCCAATCAAAAAATCGGCCAGCTAAATGAGATCCCACGCCAAGAAAAGCAATTGTCACGATAATTATAAACCCCATAGGAATCGGCAAACTGAAAGCAACTCCAGTGTTTTCGCTGTAAACAAGCTCGATCCACCCTGGAATCAGTTCGAAATTCACTCCAATCGCAAGCCGTTTAAGCAGGAAATCAATCCCGAAAATAAGGAGCGCAAGTCCAATACCAATTAGCTTGTTTTTGATTTCTTTATTCATCGGGGCTGATTTTACACAAAATCGCAGCCTCAGTCGATAGGCGCAAAAGAAAAGTTGATTGGCTCAAGCCAAATTATAAATAAGAGTAGTTTCATCTTCCAAACCTCGCACATAACCGATAAGATATGATCGGTTTTTTTGATAAACGAAAAACCGTTCGCAAAAATAAATCCTAACTTGCGCGAAGCGCACCACAAACTTGCGACTTGTGACTAAAATTAAAAACGTTTTCGCGTCAGCAAAAACACCATGACTACAACTACCACTACTCGCTACCACTACCTATGCGCAAACCCTACAACCAAATCGACCAGATACTGCTTATAACGGTTTTTGCACTTATCGTTGTGGGGATTATTATGATTACAAGTATTGGTGTGCCGAAGTCGATTCAATTATCGGCGCCAGGTGTTGCTTATCCTAACTGTAGCGATGCGGCGGTGGACTGTTATTTGGTTTTGAAAAAGCATCTGACGAGGGTGCTTATCGGGGTTGTGGCGTTTTTGATAACGCTTAAGATAAATTACAAGACATGGGAGAAGACGGCTCCATTAATTTACTTGGTTTCGGTGGGGATGCTTTTGGCGGTGTTTATATTTGGATCTGCAAATAATACGATTGCGAGGAGTTGGATTAACATTCAGTTCATTCCATTTTTGAGTTCGGTTCAGCCTGCAGAGATTGCGAAATTGGGGCTTGTTATGTACATGTCGATGTGGATTACGAAGAAGATGCAGACTAGAGATGGGTTGGACGATTGGAAGGAAGGTTTTTGGTCGTTCGTAATAATATCCGGAGTTATAGTTCTGCCGGTTATTATGCAGCCGGATTTGGGATCGACTCTTGTTTTGGCGTCAATTGCAACAATTATGTATTTCGTGGGAGGTGCACCTGTTAAGCATCTGTTGGTGGGGGCACTTATTGCAGGAATTTTTGCTATGGGGGCGATTAGTACTCAGGATTATTTGAAGAATAGATTTAAAGCTTTTATGTTCCCGGACGACAACTGTAGTGAGGACTATTGTTGGCAATCAGAACAGGCAAAAATAGCGATAGGAAGTGGTGGAATTTGGGGAAAAGGTTTGACCCAGGGCATCCAAAAATCTTATTGGCTTCCTCAGGCTTCGGACGACTTTATTTTTGCGGCGTCAGCTGAGGAGCTTGGATTTTTCAGGATCATATTGGTGGTTTTGGGGTACGGAATAATAGGTTATCGAGGGTTTCAAATTGCAAACCATGCGCCAAGCCGATTCTCAATGATGTTAGCCACGGGGATAACGGTATGGGTGACGGCACAAGCTTTTATAAATATTATGGTTAACATTTCGTTGTTCCCGGTTACGGGGATTACGCTTCCATTCATAAGTTATGGAGGGTCATCAATGGTGACAACTCTTATGGCACTTGGAATTCTTTTAAATATATCCAAATACACAACCAACCATGCGTATACTTCTAACAGGAGGAGGAACAGCAGGCCACGTTATTCCCAATCTCGCCGTATCAGAAGAGCTTAAAGGGGAAAAACTGCTATACATAGGTTCCAAAAACAAGATCGACCGAGAGCTGGTCGAAGGAGCTGGTATAGAATTTCAGGCAATTTTCACAGGGAAATTACGCAGATATTTATCAATCCAAAATTTCGTAGATCTTTTCAAAATACCGATTGGATTTTTTCAGTCCATTTATCATATTCACAAATTCCAGCCCGACGTAATTTTCTCGAAAGGTGGTTTTGTGGCGGTTCCTGTGGTTTTTGCAGGATGGATTTTAAGAAAAAAAATCGTAATTCATGAGGCGGATGCAAGTCCCGGGCTGGCAACAAAGCTTACAGGGTTGGTAGCGGACAAAATACTGACTTCATACGAAGAGACAAAGAAATATTACAGACGAAAGAAACGCGCAAAAATCGAATACGTGGGGCTTCCAATCAGGCCAGAAATAGCAAAGGGAAGCAAGAAAGAAGGATACAAACTCACAGGGTTTAACGACAAAAGACCTGTTGTGTTGGTGATGGGAGGTAGTTTAGGTGCTGTGAAAATAAACAATACTCTTTGGAGCGCGCTAACACAGTTGATACCAGACTTCCAGGTTGTACACATCTGCGGGAAAGGTAAGTCAGGGAAAGTTTTTAGTAATTTTCTTCTCGATAAAATCCAAGGTTCGTACTCAGAATTTGAATACATTGGGGAAGAGATGAAAGACGTATATGCAATCACTGATATCATCGTATCTCGAGCAGGGGCAAACAGCTTGGCAGAGATAGAAGCACTAGGATTGCCATCAATACTTGTGCCACTTCCAAGCAAGTCGAGCCGAGGAGACCAGCTTGTTAACGCAAAGCTTTTTAGAGCTCGTGATGAAAAGAGGCGAAAGATAATAAAAAACGAAAAATTCACATCAAAATCACTAGTTGAGGCGCTGGAAGAACTTAAAAAATTATCCAGACACAGTTCGGTACAAGACCCTGCGAAACCTGCAAAAGACATAGCTAAAATATTAAAATCATGCGTATCGGAGTAAATGCGAGGCTACTTGAAAAAGCTGTTGGCATCGGCCAATATACCCTGAATTTATACAAGCATATGGCAGAAGACCATCCAGAAGATGAGTTTGTTTTGGTGACTCGGAAGAATGTAAAAGTTGATCTTCCGAACAACGTTTCAATCAAAGTTATTCCAGAGAAAAAATGGATACCATTTGCTAGTCTCAAAAAAGGCTATTGGGAACAAATTCAAGTGCCAAAATTTTTCAAAAAAGAAAAGCTCGACGTAATTCATTACACATATCCAGCGAGCCCATTGAAAAAACTCAAGACCCCATCAACAGTCACAGTTCACGATACGATTCCTTGGGACGACAAAAGATATACGAAATCTTTTAGGTCGAAAATTTATTTTTGGTTAACAAAAAGATCTCTAAAAAAAGAAAAGACGATAATAGCGGTTTCCGAAACCTCAAAACGAGACCTACTAAACTTGATACATGGAGACCCAAAAAGAGTTCACGTGACATATGAGGCGGCATCAGAGAGCTTCGCTCAGAATGTAGAATGTAGAATGAAGAATGAAGAATATCTGATATATGTCGGTGGGTATGATGTAAGGAAAAACGTACCACAGTTGATTGAAATTTTCGAAAAAATATCGCCAGAATTCCTAAACTTGAAATTGCTACTTGTATCAGGGGAAGGGTTCTTGCAAAAAAACGTCAAAAATAGTAATATCAATATACTCACAACAGGGTTCGTAGAAGAACAAGAGCTAGCGAAATTATACCGAGGCGCCAAAGCGTTCATTAACATCTCCGAAAAAGAAGGATTCAATCTCCCTATTTTGGAAGCAGCTTACTCAGAAACGCCGATACTTACATCTGACATACCTTTGCACAGGGAGCTTTACGATCCACATGTGTTGTTTTTGCCTCTCCAAGATCAAGAGAAGGCGGCTACACTGGTCAGTAATTTTATAAAAAATCCAAAAATCCAAAAAAAGCTCCGCGAGGAGACGAAAAAATTACGCGAAAAATACACCTGGGAGGAAGCGGCCAAAAAAACTTACGAGATCCTAACCACTCTCAAATGCTCTGGATCATCGCCACACATTTAGTTTCAATCTGTTTCGCAGTTATTGCGATCAGGTTAATAATGCGACACATCAAGAGATACAGGTTACCAAGCTCCCAATACAGAAAATTGTGGGGCTTTTTTAGAATAACCTATTTGATTTGGATTTATGCGATTGCAGCGACAGTGTGGGCGCTCGTTACGATAGGATTATTTGCGGTAATTAATTTCGTATGACTATAAGGCAAGACAATACAAATAGACATTTTCAGGGGCAGCAAAAAAACGAACGCCTTGTGTATTTCGCACGGAAGCATTGGATTACATTGGTGCCTATTTTGATTGAAGCAGCTTTGTGTATTGGAGCAGCTGTCGGTGTTGTAGTGGGGACATTGTTATATGCGAGAGAGGGATCATCGACAATGGGTTTTGCGATTGCAGCAGTTATTGTAATGACAATCTGGATGCATCACGTTTTTGTAAGGTTGTTAAATTATTTTTTGGACATAGTTTTGATAACAAATTTCCGGATTATAAACATCGAAAAGACCTTGTTTTTGAAAAACGATAAAAACGTGGTTGATCTCCACGAAATTCAGGATATAAAAAAATTCCAACACGGTATTACTCCAAACCTTCTAAATTATGGTAAACTTGTTGTCGTAGTGCCGACAATGATAGAACCAATGATTTTGGAGAAAATGCCAGCACCTGACAGATTCTTCCGAAAGATAAATAATGCCAAGCGAGACTACATATACGGACGTCAGCAGCAACGGCTAAATGTTCTATCGCAAAGGCAACATAACCAAATAAAAGATGCAGTTTCCAGGACAGCGTAAATCAGAGAGAATACAGTTCATGGTAAGGAAACATTGGGTTATAGACTTCAAGATATTCCTGACAATGATGATTGTTTATGTTATCCCGGGGATGCTACTCGTTTCGGCAATTTTGGTTTATTGGCCAAATTTCTTCAATAATTTCCGGTCAATCATAATGGTGTACACATTGATTTACCTGCTTTTTGCTGGGCTTGTTTTGTACATAAAATGGCTAAACGAGGAACTAGACCTAATTGTGGTCACGAACTTGCGTGTGATCAGCCTAGACCAGGTGAAGTTCATGGAAAGAACTGTATCAGAAACAGGTTTGACCCAAATCCAGGATGTGAAAGGGATAGAGAAAGGAGTTTTGAGCAATATTCTGCATTATGGGGATATAGAAATTCAAACAGCAGCAGAACAAATAGTTTTCAAAATACAAAACGTACCTTATCCATTCAGAGCTGCGCGACGAATACTTGAGATGAGGGATAAACTAACAAAAACATGACAAATACAATAATTGTGATCGTTGCGATCGCCACTTTAATTGTGCTGGGATTAATTACGGTGCTAAATATATTGACGCAAGAGAAGCGAAAGCTCGACATAACCTGGTCAAAGCTCGACAAAGCATTGATCAAAAGGCGTGACACCGTGCCATACCTACTCGAAAGCGCCCGAATCTCAGATCCTCGTTGGAAATCTCTCAAAGATGCACGGGCGGCCCTTCTTTCAAACCAGATTCCAGCTAGGCAACGCATTGAACTTGAAGAAAAACTAGGCAACGCAATTGAGGCCTTGATTGCAATCGCAAAAACTGACGAATCAGTACGGACAGATACAGGATTTTTGGAATCAAAAAAGGATTTAAGAAAAGACATACCTACAGAAATAAACCCGTTAATCGCAAAATGGACAGCTGATGCAGAAAAGTACAATGACAAATTGGAACTCTTCCCATATAGTATTGCGGCAAAGATTTTTAGACAGCACGCAGTGTAACGGAGGGCCATAAAGAGCTCAAAAAACTTTTGCACTTAATTAGAACAAAAGCCTCGTTATGAAATACTATATACAGACATATGGCTGTCAGATGAACTACTCTGACTCAGAAAGACTAGTGACTTTGCTAGAGGCATATGGTTTTGAAAAATCTGACTCAGAAACAGACGCAGATTTAGTTGTTTTCAATTCTTGCTCAGTAAGACAAAAAGCCGAGAACAGGGTTCATGGAGCAATCGCAAACCTGAAAAAAGCCAGAAAAAAAGATGGGAACCTACTGATAGCTCTAACAGGATGCATGGTAAAAGCCGGGAAAGAAGAGAAAATCGAAAAACGAATAAAACATTTGGATATAGCATTCCGCCCGGAAGACATGGGTGATCTTGGAGACAGAATCAAAGAGATGCGACCGGACTGGAAAATGGTTGAGGACGAAGGAAGTCTGGGTAAATATTTTGAGATTCATCCACAGGTAGCAAACAAATATCAGGTTTTTGTGCCGATAATGACAGGATGTGACAAGTTCTGTACTTACTGCATTGTTCCGTATTCACGTGGCCGCGAAAAAAGTCGCGATTGGGATGAGATCATTTCTGAATGCACACATTTGGTTGAAAACGGAGCAAAAGAAATAACACTTCTCGGGCAAACCGTAGATTCATACGGGTTGAGTAATTTGGACAAAAAGAGCGGCAAATTTGAAGGAAAAACTTTCCCAAAACTTCTTCGCGAACTGGATAAATTAAGCGAAAAAGGCCTAACTAGGCTTAGGTTTACATCACCACATCCGAAAGATTTTTCTCAAGAATTAATAGACACAATTGCCGAGTTAGAAACCCTGTGCCCATACATCCACTTGCCGGTCCAATCAGGTTCAAATTCTTGTTTGAGAAGGATGAACAGGCCGTACACGCGCGAAAAATATATCGACATAATCGAGCGAATACGAAAAGCAATTCCAGAATGTGCAATCTCAACAGACATAATTGTAGGGTTTTGTGGAGAAACAGAAGAAGAGTTCCAGGATTCATGCGACCTATACAACCAGCTAGGATTCGACATGGCGTACATTGCAAAATACTCAACGAGAAAAGGTACATTCGCAGATAAGAAACTGGACGACGACGTACCATATGAAGTAAAGACGGAAAGATGGTGCAAACTCAACGAAATCCTCAAGAAAAACTCACTAAAAACCAGCAAAGTATTCGAAGACAAGACCGTAGAGGTCCTGATCGAGCAACAAGGTGACGAATTAATGGGAAGATCTCGTGAATTCAAAGACGTGCGAATAACAGATTTCGACAAGTCCAAAGATTGGATAGGCGAGGTCGTAAATGTTAAAATAAACAAAGCCAGAACATGGCTACTACAAGGAGAAATCATTAACCTATAACAGACACTAACATGGGAAGAAGAGGATGGGCGCCGTCAGATGCGCCAGAAAGAAAAAAGGTTGTAGCGGACACAGAAGAACCTAGGAGCAAGACGGAAGAAGTAGGGCGTAAAGCAATGAGGCAAGTTTTTGCTAGATTCTTGAGAGAGGCCCAAATAACAGAAGAAGGATCGCCATCTAGATTCGATCGAAGATAAAAAAGTGTAATAAAATTTCCAAACCACATTATACGGTTGTAAGTATGATTTTTAACCATGTAAAAACATGAAAAAAACAATCGCAATGATGGCACTGGTAGTTGTGCTAATGACAGGATGCGTCAATATAACCGTTGAGGTTGAAGACGAAGAACTTAGGGAGGTATTAACTGAGCTACAAGAAAGTTCAGACCCAATCACTATCGATATTGTCGGTGGAGAAGAGGGGGTTGAGGAGGATGAAGACGAGGCAGAAGAATTGCCTAGTTCGGTGATCGACTTTGAATCACTTGAAGAGGGAGACACTGTGGGAGGCATGGTTGTAACTGAGCTTGAAAAGCGCACAGAATCATGGCCTCTTGGGGAATGGAATTCTATGATTACATTTGAAGGGGAGATCGAGCTAACAGGAGAATATGTACTGATGGATGAAGGATATTCCCCAATGGCAGGTTTAGTTTGTGTTACTGGTCTTGATGACGAATCTTTAGAGGTACTTCCTCTGCCAGAAGATTACAGTAGGCTTTACTTCTGCTTTGAAAACAGTAGTGATGTAGCAACAACATTGCTTGATGGTATGACCGAGGGAGAAGGTACGTTTGTGATTGATAAATTTGATTACGTTGGAATTGAAGGAGGTGTTTGGAATGTGGCTAGGTTAGTACCAAGTATGTAATGCTAAAATGCGACCTTGCGGGGAGGTGGGGTCGTTTTTTAGTTAATGACTAACGATCAAAATTACATTTAAGACAAATCAACGAAATAGTCATAAGAAGCGTAATCCCGCTCATAACAACTAGGGATATGCTATTTATGTAATAACCGTAAGTTATCCACAAAATTTGTCCTCCCAAATTAATCAAAGTCCACAGTATAGAAATGTCTCGTGTAGATTTGCTGCGCCAACATTTAATTACTTGAGGGAGAAGTGATATCGCTACAAGAGCTCCTGCAGCGAAGCCTATTAGTTCAACGGTGTTCATATGGTAGAGTGTTTAAAATTATTCAAGGACCGCCTTGATCCTTCTGACGCCTGCACTGGATGACTGTTCTTTTTTGATGCGGAATTTTCCGAGGCCACCAGTTTTATCAGCGTGTGGACCTCCACAAATCTCTTTTGATGCGTCGCCCATGGTGTAAACCTTCACGACGTCACCATACCTTTCTCCAAAAACTCCGACAGCACCTTGTTCTTTTGCTTCATCAGGTGTCATTTCTGTGCAAGAAATTTCTAGATCAGCCTCGATCCATTCATTTACGATTTGAGTAACTTGCTCCTTCTCTTCGTCGGTCATCTTTTCGCCGTGAGAAAAATCAAAACGCAATCGCTCAGCAGTGATGTTCGAACCTTTTTGGTAAACATGGTCGCCAAGCACCTGACGTAACGCTGCCAAAAGAAGATGAGTCGCAGTATGAAGATTGGCTGTCGCCTCACTGTCATCCTGAAGTCCACCCTTGAATTTTTGTTCAGCACCAGCACGTGACATTTCTTGGTGTTTCGCAAAAGCCTGGCAAAAACCTTCTTCATCGACAGTCATGTCATTCTCACGAGCAAGATCTTTTGTCATTTCAAGAGGGAATCCGTAAGTGTCATAAAGTTTGAATGCAAGTCGACCGCTGATAGTTGTTTGATTGTGCTCAAGCAGCTTTCCAGCAATCTTTTGGAACTCTTTTTCTCCTTGGTCGAGGGTTCGACAAAATTTAGCTTCTTCTTGCTCAAGAGTATTTAAAATATGATCGCTTTGATCTTTAAGCTCAGGATAAATTTCAATAAATTTCTCTGCAACATCACGCAGGCTATTGTTAACTCCAATTTTGCGCATATAGCGAAGTGCACGACGAATTAAACGACGCAAAACATAGCCTTGATCGGTGTTAGATGGAGTAACTCCACGAGGATCTCCTATTACAAAAACAGCAGCACGCAAGTGGTCCGCAATTACACGTTCAGCCTCAACATTAGTTTCAGACCCCACTTCTCTCAACCAGTCAATAACAGAAGAAAAAAGCTCAGTTTCGTAATGTGTCGCCGCTCCTTGCATCAATGCGGTTACACGTTCAACTCCAAGCCCAGTGTCGACATTCATTTGCGAAAGTGGCTCAAAATTCCCCTCCGCAGTTTTGTTGTACTGCATGAAAACATTGTTCCAAATCTCAACATATTTTCCGCAGTCACAATCAACCCCTTTGGTCGCACATTCCTCGCAAGTTTCTTCTTTTACTTGATAAAAAATTTCAGTATCAGGCCCGCAAGGTCCTGTTTGTCCAGCAGGTCCCCACCAGTTTTCTTTTTTTCCGTAAAACCAAATTCTTTTAGGTCCAATACCTTCATTTTCAGCCCTAACAAATCCAAGCTCTTCCCAGTAACCCGCAGACTCTTCATCTCGAGGAGCATCGTCATCTCCTGCGAAACAGCTGACATTGATTTTTTCAGGATCAAGTCCGAGTCCACTCTCTTTATCAGTCAAAAATTCGAAGCTCATTTCGATAGCTTCTTTTTTGAAATAGTCGCCAAGGCTCCAGTTCCCCAGCATCTCAAAAAAAGTACAGTGAGTATCGTCTCCAACCTCGTCAATGTCATCCGTACGAATACATTTTTGGCAATTTACCAGCCTCTTGCCAGCAGGATGAGACTCTCCCATAAGGTATGGCACAAGTGGGTGCATTCCCGCAGTTGTGAATAAAACAGTCGGATCGTTCTCTGGTATCAAGGACGCGCCAGCAATCTCTTTGTGCGCATGCCGTGAAACAAAAAATTCAATGTACTTTCGTTTTAATTCGGAGGCTTTCATGTTGTAGTTGGAATATTAAAAAAATGCCTCAAAAGTCTACTGGAAGATCAGGTTTAGAGCAAGTTAGGCTGTATTGCGATGCGCTATTTCAAGTGCTCTTCTAAGTTCATCAAGTCCGGTGCCGGTGCCCATGAAGTTTGAAGCAAGATCTCTAAGCTCATCGAGCGTTTGCCCTCGAAAACAACCTTGGAAAGTGTCGGTTGTACGCAATCTTTGCAAAACAAGCTCAGGATCACGGCCTCCAAATATTTCGCAAACAATTCCTTCGATCTGAAAAGCTCGATCAGTGAGTTCAGTTTCGTTTGGGTGCAGCGTAGGGACATAGTCAGCTATAGTAGCAAGGCAGCCAATATTATCCCTTACAAGTGCAGAGACAGCGATTCCCACAGGATCACAAGCTTGCCATTCAAAGCTTAGCTTTTTAAAGTCTACACCAGGACTTTGAGAAGGAGAGTTCATAAAGTTGTTGTTAAATCAGGAACCGATCATACCCTAAAGCACAACACTCCTCAATCTTTTCGCAATTTGCCTCGAAGTACGACCAATAGTTGCGGTGCTCAAAGACTCTCTAGTTGGCAGTTCGTTCTTTTTATGAATCAACTCCAAGAAGACAGGGAAAAGTTCATCAAATATTGAATGGTCGTCTCCAGCAAGTTCTTTGATTTTTAAAAACCGTGTAAGCAAGCTAGGTTCGCAAGGGGCATCTTCTCCATACAATAGAAAGTCTTCCTCGCTAGGACCCCCAACAACCTCACACCAAAAACTTTCAAAATCTTCAATCTCGCGCTTCCCACGCAAAGCCGAAACCATCAAAGGTTTCAAAACCAAATCATCAAAAGCATTAGCCCAAGCTGGATCTTCTTCCCAAAGCCCCTCCTCATTAAGCCTCAAGCTATAAAGCTCCCAGCCACGTTTCAAATTTTCAATATTGTCGAAATAAGTATATTCGCGATCTCCTTCCGGATTTCCATCATGAATCAACTGGTGCAATTGCACAGCAGATTGAACCATAGACGCAATAATATCTGTCCGCACAGATGGATTTAATTCTTTGATGTCGTTGGTCATCTTCTTTACATCATGGACTCCGGTCGTCATCAAATATTTTGGATCAAAAACCATAGAGACTAGAGCATAAGCAACTTTCTCGCTGAAGCATCCAAGTATCTCAGTCACTGACGGGTCTAGTTGCGGCCTAGGTCTTTTTCCGCGTTTCATGTTCGACAAATCAACCATAATTCTTGCTACACTTTTTGGAATGTGTTTGTTGAGAGCGTGAATATGGCCCTCCTCAACGCTGGATTTGATGGCGCGAGGATCTACGATTGTATTAACTATTTCGGGGTGAATACGCATATTTTAAAAAAAACACAGTACGAAAGCCCATTTTACTGATTTGTAAGCGAAAATCAAGGCTTAATAGCCATGTGGGAACGGCATATAAATCAATGCGTCCCGCATAGCAAATCGAAATGCGTCTGGGTTTCGTGGAAGCATCATGTCTCCTTCCAAATATTGTTGTAGTTTTCTTGCAAAAATTTGATGCAATTGAGCTTCATTATGGGCAAAAACATCTTTGGCATCAGCTTTGACTCGCGGAATAACCAACTCAACCAATTCTGCCAAATAACGAACGTGCGGAACAATCGAAGGATGTAGTCGTAAATCTTCTATTGGTGCACCAGCAGCAATAAATCCACCGACAGAATTACCATTTAGTAGTTCTTTTGTTGCCACAGGATCGTTAATCAAAATCCAAGCTAGAACTTCAGGACGGTCAGACGTTTCAAGAGATGTAGTAGTAGGAGCAGAGGATGGGCGCATAAATATTTTAATTAAAGTCCAAGTTTAGAACGGCAAACAGCAACAAATTCCTCCGGGCTTAAAGCAGGTTGGTCGGTTGCCATGATTAAATCAAAGAAAGCTTGTTGGATGACATGATAAGAAGCCGTAGGTTGTCCAAATTCTCTGCGCAATTGTTTAATATCCTCTTCGGCAGCAACAACAGCTAGAGCTTTTTCAAAAAGTAACGAGTGTCCGTGAGGAATTGCCATGACCGCTGTTGTAATATTTCCATTTCGGTCTGGAACATTTGTGAATACAGCTTTATGAAGTGCAGTTGCTTGTTGAATTGTAGGTCTAAAGATCACATCCAGTTGTTCGTCTTCAAGTCCAGCCTCCTTAGCAAGAGACGCAAAAGTTTCCATGAACTGATTTGTGTTGTAAATTCTTATGCCGCCATCGAGTAGTACCTTCATCGTTTCTACAAAGATAGGCATAACTTTATCTTCTCCTAGTTCAGCAGACAGTGCTCGGATATTTGGAGTAACGTCGTTTGCAATGTCCAGTTTTTCTGCAAGGCTTTCAATATTGCATCGTGTTCTACGCAAGGCATCACGGAATGGGTTGCTAAGCGACGTGCGCAGACGTTCATCAAGTAGGATACGAGTCAATTTCTCAACCATTGCGTCGTCAAGAAATCTCTCAGAAGGGAATGCCCATTCAAGGTTTTTCTCAAGCAAAGCCATGAACTCTTCGGAAGGGTTGTCCGATTTGAGAGGTGTGCTACCTGTCAAAATTCCTCTAATAGTTGGCAGCATTACAGTATTTCGGAAATTGAGTGCGCGGTCTTCCATCTCAGCGATCTCATCTTTGTTAGCAATTCGAGCAGCAACTACCAGCGCCAAACGCTCGGTAAAAATCGTGCGGTACTCATTAGGTATAGGCATAAGGGCATTCTCCAAAAACCAAGTACTAGATTCGTATGAGTCTAAAGCGTAAAAAACAAGCGCCTCAATAAGATTTGCATCAACTTTTAGATCCCAAGACTCTTCGGTTGGCGTGACTTTCGTAAACAAGTGCTCATCCAAAAAATCAGCAGTTGTCCCTGCGTCTCTAGGAGATCTTACGAAAGTTGAGACAGAATCGGAAATCCCCTGCAACGAATCACGCGTAGCATTTTTAGCAGAATGCATCGCATAAAGAGCAGGATACGCCTCTATCAAAACTTCAGCTTTCTCTCGCAAAACTGAGGAGTCCCCAGGCAAATTTTCAACATAAGAAAGAAGGTCAGAATCACGACTCTGGTCTTCATTCCAAAAACTCACAAATATTCCACTAGCTTGAGCGTGAGTTGGAAGGAAAATAAAACGCACAGACTCTTCTCTAACACCACGAGCGTTGGCAAATTCAGCAAAAGCAATTGCAAACTCTTGCGAGTTGCGAATTCTAGCTCCTCCACCAAGAAGAAACCTAACTGTGTCATCAAATGCAGCTCTTGCTTTGGCAGCTTCGTCTGGACGATCCATCAATAACAGGTCCATATTGTCGAGAAGCTCTTTTACTATGTTGATTTTTCTTCGTACTCCGGCACCTTGATTCATATCAAGTCCCAGATGTCTAACTGCATGACTAAGGCTAGATCCTTGTTGGTGAGGCATACAGCGCCACCGAAGCAATATATCTGCAATTGCATTTGAGGCAGCATCATCAACAACATATTCACTTGGATAGCAAGCTTCAACTCCGTCCGCAAGCATGCCAAGAAGATGCTCAGACTTAGGCTCCGGCAAAACTACAGTGCCTGTCATGATATTGGTCAGTACCGGCTCAAGTATCATGTCTCGAAATCCGATCGAAAGCTCCTCTAGTACTCGGATGTCATCCTCAATTTCTCTTACAACTTGCAGCATATCAGCAATCCTAGTCTTAATTTCTTGATTCCCATCTCGAGGTTCAAGCATTCTTTGAACATATTCATCATCAAGGTTGTCATAATGAGAAGCGATAACGCTTGCAAATCCAGAGACCTTGCTGCGTTCCAAGAAATCACTTAGTTGATCATTACCTCCAGGAGTTTGTATAGACATAATTTTTTATTTAAAAAAACAGGAGCGCATAATAACAAGTATAGGTTGTTGGGAGCAAGGTGTTTTAATCGCTAATCAACCTTCCTAGCCCTCAAGCTATTTCCAACAACGCTTACTGAGCTCGCGCTCATAGCAATGCTTCCAAAAATAGGCTGAAGGAACCCGAGAGCGGCAACAGGTACAAACACGACGTTGTAAACGAACGCCCAGAATAGATTCTGTTTGATGATTCGGTATGTTTTTCGTGAAAGTTTGATTGCGGAGACAACCTTATGGGGGTCACCTTGTACTAGGACCATGTCGCCTGTTTCGATGGCAACATCGGTGCCGGTGCCGATTGCAATTCCAAGGTCAGATTGAGCAAGAGCAGGAGCGTCATTGATTCCGTCGCCAACAAATGCAACGAATTTCCCATCCTTCTGAAGTTTTTTGACCACATCAGCTTTCTCCCCTGGTAGGACGTCAGCAAAATAAGAATCTATGCCAAGTTCTGCGCTGATTGCGGAGGCTGTTTTTTCGTTATCTCCGGTTAAAAGAGCGACTTCTATGCCCATAGAATGCAATTCGTCGACTGCACGTTTAGAGGTCTCTTTGGCCGAGTCGCTAAGGGCAAAAACACCAACAATTTGGTTCCCGTGTGAAACGTACGAAACCGTATTCCCGGCAGATGCGAATTTTTCACCAGCCTCTTTGAATTTTTCTGTGATTTTGACACCAGACTGCTCCATCAGCTTGGCATTCCCGAGCGCGAGAGTTGTTTTGTGAGCCTTGCATTTTGCAGTGAGCCCCATTCCGCCTTTTTCTTTGAACTCGATTAATTCGGTGAAGTCAGCCTTTTTATCGGTAGCATATTGTCCGATTGCCTGTGAAAGTGGGTGGTGGGAATTTTTGACTAGGCTGTGGCTGATTTTTAAAAATTTTGTTTCGGGAAAATTATCGACAAAAGTATCTGTTACCCGTGGCTTCCCTTCTGTTAAAGTGCCAGTTTTGTCAAAAATAACAGCGTCAACTTTTCCAGACTTCTCAAGAGTTTCTCCGTCCTTAATTAGAACACCAATATTGGCCCCAGTACCGGATGCAACCATGATTGCTGTAGGAGTTGCAAGCCCGAGAGCACAAGGACATGCAATGATTAAGACCGCAACGGTCGGGAGAATGCTGGATTCAATATCTCCTGTGATCAAATACCAAGAAACAAAAGTTATTGCAGAAATCGCCATGATAACAGGTACAAAAATGCCGGCAACTTTGTCAGCCAAATGCTGGATAGGGGCTTTTGAACTTTGCGCATTTTCGACCATTTGGATGATGCGAGATAGTACAGTGTCAGCACCAGTTTTGGTGACTCGAACCTGGAGAGTGCCGTCAAGATTGATGGTTGAGCCAAAAACCTCACTACCAATGTTTTTGTAAACAGGCATGCTTTCACCGGTTAGCATAGCTTCATCAAGACTTGCTTCTCCTTCGATGATTTCGCCGTCGAGAGGTACTTTTTCACCGCTTCGCACAAGGACGACGTCTCCAGGATTTAGGTCATCTATATCAACCTTTTCTTCTTTCCCCGCATTAATACGAGTAGCTTTTTTTACCTGCAATTCAAGAAGTTTTTTTATCGCCTGGCTGGCTTTTCCTTTGCTTTTATATTCAAACCATTTACCAAGATTTATAAAAACAATAATCAGGACAGCTGTCTCGAAATAAACGTGTTTTCCTACAAAAAACGCCCAAATACTATAAAAAAGAGCAGCCAACGTACCAATACTTATAAGGCTGTCCATGTTGAACTGTAGATGTCTCAGTTTTTTAAGAAAGCTGATGTGAAAATGTCTCCCAGCAACCAAAACAACAAATATAGACAGGATCATGGACACGAAATTTAGCTCGCGCGAATCCATAAAAAACATAGTCATGGCAACAGGGACAGCAAGCACAGCAGAAGTCAAGAAACGCCGAAAATATCTTTTCGCCAAATCTGGTTGTTTTTCATTGTCGTCAACAACACTGTATCCCGCGCTTTTGACCGCTTTTGAAATATCTTCAAAAGAGATTTTGTTTTCGTCGAACTCGACATAAGCTTTTCCGTTAGCGTAATTGACGTTCACGCTTTTAACACCGTCGAGATCTGTTAAAACGTGTTCGTTGATCTTGGCACAACTTGCGCAAGTCATCCCGGATATTTTGAAGTTTATTTTTTTCATACTGATTAGTTGTTATCTGTTAAATATAATTCCATCACTAACCACTGTCCACTGTTCACTGTCCACTAACCACTATCTTCCCGCCTACCATCCCCATCCAGCAGCTAAAGACAAGTTCGCCAGATTCGGTAGGGGTAAACTCAATGATGTTTTCGCCAGCCTTCAACTCTTTGGAAATGCCAAGTTTTGGCACAATAATTTCCGAAATACATCCCGACACATTGACACCTTCGATGATCCAGCGAACAGGGGTGTCTTTTTGGACAACAAAATAGTTAGGCTCAAAACCCCAGTCGGCGACCATGTAAATTTCTTGATAGCCGTCTTCATTAATTGTTATTTCTATGTTTTCAGTGTCAGTAGGAGAGAGGCTTAAGTCGAATCCGAGAAGTGTCGCCCCATTATTGAAAGAATAAAGCGCAAAGAAAATAATCAAAACACCTATTATCTTCTTGAAAAATGTAGCCTTTAAATCCTTTGCATAACTGCTGCCAATTCCAAGTCCAAGAAGGACTGGCATAGTTCCAAGCGCAAAAGCACCCATTGTCAACGCTCCAGGGACGAATCCACCAGAGGCAACAGATGCAAGTTGAACACTTTGAGTGAATCCACAGGGTAGAAAGAAGGTAAGCGCACCTAGTAAAAATGGAGCAGCTTTATGCTCGGTCTTTTGGAGAATCTCAATTTTGGTGGCAAATCGTCTTGGCATATGAAACCCAAGTTTTGTGATGCTTGGTACGATATTTAAAATTTGTAGACCGATATAAAACATCACAGCGGCAACGATAAATGGAATATACCCTGTAAAAGAAAACGAAAAGCTGAAGAACTGTCCCAGTGCACCCAGAAGTCCGCCAAGAACGATGAAAGTTCCGAGTCTGCCGACATGAAAAAAGGCATGAGGCCTAAAGTGAGAGAATAGATTGTGTCCAGGAGTAGAATCTATCTCATAGCTGGTTCCAAAGCTAATAACTATTCCTCCAACAAGAGCCAAGCAGGTTGATACAGATGCAATTAAACCAAGCAATAACGCAACTCCAACACTTGCTGTGTCTCCAACCTCAGGGAAGTAGCTATTAATCTGAAAATCCTTCAGTAAAGAAATGACAAAAATTAGTGATAGGGCAATAGTAGCGATCTGGAAATAATCTTGAATTGAGTTGCCTTTTTTTACTTCTTCAGTCGCAGTATTAGCAGCAGAATAACCTGCGTCGGAGATAGCATTATTTACCTGCATTTCTAGCTGATTGCTTTTGAGAGTTACATCTATGGTTCCCTTTTTATGGCAGACAGAATGTATTTTTACTCCATCGATTTTTTTAAGATTTTGACTGACCAAGACTTCACAGCTAATGCAGTGCATTCCCTCTATGTAGAAGGTTTTTCTATGGGTCATAATTATTTGTTAGAAATACCAAGGACTCGAATCAATTCAGCAATCATTTCGTCCTGCTTTGATTTGTTTTTTGTTGAAAATGCTGAGCTAAAACACGAGGCAAGATGGTTTTTTAAGAGGGTGGATTGCGCCGATTTTAGCAATCCTTGGGCCGCACGAACTTGTTGAATTATATCAATGCAGTACCTTTCATCCTCTGTCATTTTGATGATGCGATTGATTGAGCTCGAAGCTTTTTTAAGCGCTATCAGTGTTTTTTGTTTGTTTTCTGGGATCATGTTTTTAGTTTAAATATTTAAGTACCTATACCTATGGTACAGGTACTTGGCAAGTGTGTCAATCGACATGAATTTCTTCTTTGGATTAACCTGACAACTTGATACAATAACAAATACCCAGCCACTACCTAAAAATTGACAAAATGGCAGCGAAAACAGAAACCAAAAAAACGAAAAAAAAGGCTCCTGCAAAAAAGAAAACTACAAAAAAAGAGAAGAAGCAGGAGAAGAAGAAAATCGATATTTCAAGCAAGCTAATTAACGGGATAGTTCTTGCAATCATATTGGTTGCATTTACGTTGCTCGCAATATTGCTAGGAGGGAAGATGCTTGATCCAACAAATCTTGCAAAAATCTTGCCTGCAGAACAAACAGTAGGATTCATCACAGTCGATACATCGGATCTTTCAGTCAAAATGGACTGGCCGGCAGAGTACGCATTTGCTCCAGAGAATCTAAAAGAGCAAGCTTCAACATACCTAAACCAAGAAAGTTTCGAAATCTTGGAGTCTTGGTTTGGTGGGCAAGTGGCGGTCGCATATTTGATGGGGCCAAATCAACAACTTGAACAAGTCTATTTCGTTGAATATTCGAACCGCGCCTTTGCAACAGAATTTTTAGAATCAATTTCGGCTCCAGAAGAGGAAATCGAAAGAGAAAGGTATCAAGGTATAACAGTTTATTCGTATCCATTGAGTCAAAATTTCTCTGCAGCCTTCATTGCCAATTACGTAGTGATTTCTTCAAGAAAAGCCAATGTGCAGTTACTAATCGACTCTTTCAAAGGTGAGTCATCAAGCTTGAAAACAAACGGCAGTTACAACGCAATTGCTGACAACTTGCCTTATCAACCAACGTTCCTGACCTACTGGAACATTGAGCAGTATCCAGAGGTCATAGAGAAATACGTTCCACTTTATGAAGTTGTTCCAGAGTCTTTGATCGCACCATTCATGTCGATATTTACAGGTTTCGGTGCTGCTGGAGAACTAACGGAAGATGGACTGCTTGTTCAGACATATACAACTGTGCAGAAAGAGCTTTTGGATGATGAATACTACTTCAGCTTCATGGACAAATATCAGGCGAATCTGACGAAATATGTTCCAGAAAACCAAACAATATTCTGGGGAGGACACGATTTGTATGCGGAATCACAAAGAGTAATTTCGATTTTCAATCAATTACATCCGTCAGCAGCTTTGATATTCGAAGGAATGTTACAAGCGGTTGCAACCGAATACTTTGGCAAAAACATCGAACTGGATGAAGACATTTATCCTTTGCTGACAGAGGAGTACGCAATAGCAGTTTATGGAGACGAATATCTAGGGGTTATTCAGTTAGGAGATGCTGAAGCAAAACAAATTCATATCGATACGCTCAAGCAGGGGTTCCTAGAGCAGCAAATTTATAGCGATCCGTATGTTCAAACTTACGAATTGGAAGACGGTTCAACAGGACAAGAAATCGTCGCAGACTTGGTGGAAATTTTGCATCAAGAGGTCGATTACGAAGGGGTAGAAATAGATAAGTTCTATCTGTCAAACGAAGAAGTTTTGGGTTACATGACAGTTTTTGATGGCAATTTTGTATTCTCAACAGACAGCGAAATACTCAAGAAGGCAGTGGATCTAATGAAGTCACCAAACGGAAGCCTGTCCGCTAGCTCGGACATGGATGCAATCAACGCAATTATGAGATCGGCAGACGAAGCTAGCTACATAGATTTGGAGGAAGTAAGGGAATCAGAAATCTGGGGATTAGAAGCTTTATCAATATTTTCAGGATTTAGTTCGACAAAGAATTTCTTCGACGATGGAGTGGCAACATTCCATTTGTTTGAGTTCGGATTAGTCGGCAGTTAGAAGTAAGCAGAGAGCAGAGATGGAGCGCTTAGCGCAGATTAAAAATACGTTTCGCAACGCGAAACCCCATGACTACCAGGGCGGCCAAAGGCCAGCCCCCAAATATAAATTCTGTTTCTGCCCAGGCAGAAACACCATGACTACTACAACTACTCACTACAACTACCTATACCTATGCGCCCACGCACAATCAAAATGCCAGAGGCCTCGATAAAAGAGGGGGGAACCCCTCAAAGTTCGCCGTATGTGCTTAAGATTGAGCGGAAAACAGGGGTTGCTCCAAAGAAGTGTGTCGACATAGTTCTGCCAGAGAAAAAACGCGCAAAAAAAATCAAAATGCCTAAGCGAGAAAACCTTTTTGCGAAGAGTGAAGTTCTCAGGATGGCAACAATCGCAACTCTTGTGGTTATGATTTTGAATATGGGACAGATGTATTTCAAAGCAGGAGAGACAAAGGACGCGATTTTTGATGCGGCATATGCAGGAGTTGATCAGCTGATGGAGATCGATACGGACGACATGGAAGGAGCAAACGAAGCTTTTCAGATTGCAAATTATCAATTTGAAATGGCTGAAAACATGCTTTGGTATCTAAACGACTCTGGGAATATCGAAGGAGCAAATAAGTACATAAAAACGGCCGACGGGATCCTGAATGCAGCTGTAGCAATTACAACAGCAGGAGAACTTTTTGCTGAGTTTGTTGTTAACACAACAGAACTTAGCGAAGGGTTGTTTACAGATAACACAGAAGGGGTGAAGCCTTCTTTGACAGAGGCTTTGAAAGCAGGATATTCAGAATATTTGGAGCCTGCGTATGATGAGCTGGTTTTGGCGCAAACACACTTAGATAATGTAGATGTTACGGTCCTGCCAGCTGCGTATGTTAAGCAGGTTGCGCTTGCTCAAGAACAGCTGAAGGTGGTTAACAATATGCTGGGGAAGGTGTCAGAAAACTTCAACGCAATCATTAAATTGTTAGGAGATGAATTGCCGCAGAAATATATGATCCTATTTGAAAACAACAGTGAATTAAGACCTGGTGGAGGATTCATGGGAAGCTTTTTGTTGGTTGATATCAACGACGGATACATAGACTCAATGGAGTTCTCAGATATTTATGAATGGGATGGCGCATTTACTGAATTTATTGAGCCACCAGTAAAAGAAATTGAATATCTGACATGTTGTTGGGGACTTAGGGATGCGAATTATTCGCCAGATTTTGTTGTTTCATCGGAGGCGGTAAGATGGCTTTTTGAAAAAGAAAACGGTCCATCCGTAGACCACGTAATCATGGTGGACCTGAGTTTGGTTTCAGACATAATTAATAAAATTGGTCCGCTTGAGTCGCCAAGTCTTGAAGGGCAATTAACAGGAGAGAATTTCGAGCTGATTTTGAGCTACATCGTTGAGTCAAAATTGATGGGAGAGACCAGCCCGAAATCAATTGTCGAAGAAATTGTACCGATTTTCAAAGAAGAAATTTTGAAGCCTCAAAACCTGCTTAGCGTCGCAGGGGCTTTCATGCGAGGAGCCGAGGGGAAGCACTTTGCTGCTTACAGCGTTGATGAAGAAATGCAAAACTTTTGGAGGAGTTGGAATTTGGATGGTGAGCTTTATAGGCCTGGAGAGAATGAAGACTATTTGCTAGTCACTGTTAGCGGTATTGGTGGAAACAAAACGGATCGATACGTGGAGCAAGAAATCCTTCACCAAACACTGATATCTCGTGAGGGCGAATTAATGAATAAGTTGACGATTACTCGCGAGCACACTTGGACAGAAGAGGTGAGAACATGGCAAATGGATCAATTAAATTTGTTTGGTTTTGAGACGGTCTCAGAAACTGTTCAAGATATACTGGGGCAAGGAGACAACGTTGCAGGTATTCGGGTTTATGTGCCAAATGGGTCTAGCATTATTGATACAGATGGAATCTTTGAGCATATACCGGAAGTTCTTTATGACGAGCAACTTGAGATGGAATATTTCTATTTCGTAGTAAGGACAAAACCAGGTGAAACAACAGAAATTCAATTAACATACGATCTGCCTTTTAATCTCACTTTTGAGCCTGCAGACGACTACTTCTTGTTTGTTGAAAAACAGCCTGGACTGGACAACACAGTCTTCACGAAAGAAATAATAGCGCCAG
Source organism: uncultured Candidatus Peribacteria bacterium (assembly GCA_964603905.1). Classification (GTDB taxonomy): domain Bacteria; phylum Patescibacteriota; class Gracilibacteria; order UBA1369; family UBA12470; genus CAZRWH01. The sequence goes on from CAZRWH010000004.1 coordinate 47,823, forward strand.
CAATAAACAATCATGCTCTTTATCCAAAAGGGGAATTCCAAAAGGACCAAGATTTAAATTACACACTGACTCTAGACTTGGATAAGCCAATTCATCTAGGAGGAGTTTTTACTAACTAAAAAAACATGCACAAAGTATTACTCGCAGCACAGCGAAACGAAATTACCGAACACTTTATCTACAAAAAACTGGCAAAGTCGACCAAGAACAGGCATAACCGAGACACGCTCAATCGAATTGCAGACGACGAACTTAAGCATTACAAGATCTGGATAAAATACACAAAAACAGAAGTGAAGCCGGATAAGCTCAAGATTTTTATGTACTACTGGATATCGAAAATCCTCGGCCTTACATTTGGGGTGCGACTCATGGAAAAAGGAGAATCAATGGCGCAAGTTAACTACAAAAAACTTGTAAAAACATATCCAGAGGCCGCAAAAATCGCACAAGAAGAAGATGAACACGAACAGAGATTGATAGAGATTCTGAATGAGGAAAAGCTTGAATACATCGGGTCAATGGTCCTTGGTCTAAACGACGCATTGGTCGAGCTGACAGGAGTTTTGGCAGGTTTGACACTGGCTCTACAAAACACCTCATTGATAGCTTTGACCGGAGGAATAACAGGTATTGCAGCCTCATTATCAATGGCGGCATCTGAATACTTGTCGATCAAGTCAGATGATAGCAATCAGGACCCAGTCAAAGGGTCTCTGTATACAGGATCAGCTTACGTAATGACCGTAATAATCCTGGTTGCACCGTACTTGATTTTCGAAAACTATTATTACGCACTTGCAACCGCTCTAGTTTCAGCAGTGCTAATAATTTTGATCTTCACATTCTACATATCCATCGCAAAAAATCTTCCATTCAAAAGAAGATTCTTTGAAATGGCAGGGATTAGTCTGGGGGTTTCATCCCTAACCTTCGGGATAGGATATCTAATCCGCTTGTTGTGGGGAATAGATCTGTAATCTTTTCGGAATCAGGGTGATCTAACAAGAAAGAGTTAGGTGCCATTTGAACAACCTCAACAGCAGGTAGGCGGTGAGATTTTAGTATGACGCTAAGTATTTGGTAGCTAGACATGTCATCCGGAAACTCTAGGACAAGAGGGAAGACATTACCTGGCTTTGCTAAGGCTGTTTGCATTATCAAAGGGTCTATATTAGCCCCATGTTTTGCAAGGAAACCAGTGAGTTCTTCAAAAGCACCTCGTCGATTAGTTAACTGAAAAGAAACAGAAATTGGCCTTTCTCGATCAAGGTACATATCGATAGCATGCAAAGGATCTAGGCGTCCATCTCCAATACACTCCATTGTTCTTTGGCGACGGTCTTTGTAGTAGGCTGTGTGCCTTTCTACATCACGTCGATGAATCATTTGAGTTGTCATGTCTGCAACGACTCTTTGAATACTAGCAAGTGCAGAAGGATCCTCTTCGCGTTTAGCAAGTTCGGAATATTCTTGGAGCTCAGAAAATCTTTGATCGATCTCTATGATGTCTTGAGGTACTTCCTCAGGATTAAGAAGGTGATCTATGCATTTCAGCTCAATGATCCCATGTTTTTTTTCAAGGCCCAAAACAGGAGCAAGAACGTATTCGATATAACGCTTAGCATAGGATATACATATCGCTGCCCTTGCCTTATCCATGTCTTCAGGGAGAGGAGTTTTTTGTTGGATAAGATCTGTAAAATATTGTCTTACGCGAGTAGCAAAGCGCCTGCGATCAGCACAATGAGTTAGGAGGTCTAGCCCAAAAGTGCTGTTCGTTTTTGATGGATCAATGACGATTTGGCATATATCTTCATCTTCCAAAGGTTCAAACAAATGGACACGTTTCTTTTTTAGTTCGATGTAGCCGTCAACAACAACTCTATGAAGCACAACAGCATGAGAAGCTTGGAATAGATATTTAGGGAAAGCTCTATCATTAAATGCGGCAGCAATAACATCTAAAGGGGTTGCTCCTTGAGGTACAACAATCGGGCTTTCAAGCAGCTCTTCAGCTCCATGCTTAAGGAATATCCTCATGTTAGGACGCAAAACTTCAGTTTCAATAACCTCCAAGATTGGCCTGTTTGTTGCTCGTGCTTCGTCGATAGCATGCTTAAGTTTTTCAATTAATTCTTCAGGGATGGAGCCAGCTATACCTTTTTTTGCAGCAGTCTCATTTCTTACTGTGTTAACTCTGACACGAATACTTCGCCCTGTTAGTGGATCGGAAAGATCAAGCTTGATTCCATGAAGTTCATCGTCTTCCGGGTACGTTGTCATTTTGTGGCCAGCCGATATAGCGTTTTGTATTTTTGCAGCGACTGATGATAAATCGTCAGGACTACCTACCAAAACTGCAATTTCAAAAAGAGGATCTTCCGGTATTTCAGGTACATATTTCGGGTCTCCAAGTCGGGACAAATCAATATGACTTTCGAGAGCGCTCGGGATGATATCAATTGAACGAATTCCTGGATCGATTGGAGTGAAGACGCTCATTATTTCTCCTCGTATATCACCGATAGCATCCCAAACTTCACCCTTAGGAAGATTGAAGCTGTGAAGCATTTGACCACAAAGTGATCCTGCATCAGGTCTATATTTATCGCGATCCATGAAACTAAGCATCCTCTTTAGGATTTTTACTTCAAACAAGTGGGCAGGAATAGAGTCGAAATGTTGGTTTAGTCTCAAGCGATCTTCAATGTCTTTCCTCTGTTTTTTATAAAACTTTTTGCGAATTGAAGTCTTGTTTTCCTCTTCATAAAAATCGAACGCTAGTCCAACAAGCATGTTGTAAACTTCAGTTAGACCGAGCATTTTGGCAAGGATAGAGTAGTCGCGTAGTGAACGCATTTTTTCGCGAGCGCGCTCAGAACTAAGGCCATCAAGAGTTTCGAAGTTTTGAATTTGTTCAAGTACTTTGCATACAAAAATTTCGGGATCAAGTATCCCTTTTTCAAAAAATGCTAGAAGATTTACTTCGTCACGATCAGGCGTGGGGAAGTCCTGTTTCTTTGTCATTCCCAATACTCTTCTTTCAACATCATGAGAAACACCCTGGAAAAATTCTCTAGGACTACAGCTGTATTCATCGTTGTAGTCATCACTCAATTTATCAGCATACAGAGGATAGCAACACACCCAGTCGAGGTTTAAATTAGGACTGTTTTTGTCATGGACGCCGACATCTTCGATACTGTCATGTTTGAACGCAGAGAATATATCGGCAGAGTCGGTAAATGAGTACTTGGCGTGATTGCTGGCAGCAGCTTGGAGGTGCTCATCGAAGTAAGATTTTGAAGGGTCAGATTTTCGAGTTTTATTTCGGAAAAGATAGTGGTCATAAACCATTTCATAGGCGAGTGCAATTAAGAAATCCGGCCCGTGCAAAGGTTTGCCTTCAAGTCTGCGTTGGTGCTGAATTTTAATCGCAAGCTTTTCAATAATCTCTTTTAGTGGCTCATTTTCTTCGAGATGTTTAGCAAGAATATATGTAAAAAAACTAAATTTAATCTCCTCAAGTTTGGTCAACTGCATCTGGTAATCTTGCAGGGTAAGTGAAAACCATGCAGGTCCGCTCATATCCAAATCGATACGGTTTTTGTTAAGCCAAATGAATGCCAAAATATCATTAAAGCCATTCGTGTTTTTTGCATCAGGATCGCATTTACCCCTGATTGTTCTTCGGAACTGGTTAAAATCTTTTGCCTCAAGGAGCGCTATTTTCGCTCGGACAAAAAGCATATCAAGCAACTTTGGATTGTCTGTAAGTGCAGATTGGCAGACATGGATTGATTTTTTTGTATCCATGACTTCTTGCGCAATATCAACCTCAGAATCAAAAGAAACGATGTCGCCGTTTATGTCTTCGTAGCTTTCAAAAAACACTTCTTCAACCTGTGTAGCATCAAAAGCAATTGATCGAAAAGCCCGATTAACACCTTTGATCGTATTAGTAAATTCGGTTTTAGATAGGCCTGGAGTTCTTCTGTAAATTGAAAAACGTTCAAGCTTATTGCGTCTCGGAGGATCCGTCGAAATTCGGTCAATAGTTCTGTCTAAATTTTCGCCTGGCTGCAACACTAAGTCCAAATTACTAAAATAGAATAAAACTTATACCACGACTCGGTAAATATGTAAAGGGCGCCAACAGGTTTGAACGATGATTGTAAAAAAAACGGAATATATATCTTGGTTTTATATGACAAAATAAGCCAAATTAAACCTGTTATAAGCATGTAAAATATGCTAAAATCCAGGCACAATTAATAACTAATTAAAAATGGTTTTATCAGACAAGACTCTCAAAGCAATGATCGAATCAGGCGAACTCAAAGTTTCTCCTCTTACAGATCAATCAATTCAACCTGCATCTATTGACTGCACGCTCGGATCACACTATTTAGTTGTGGAACACAACAAAATGGAGACCCTAACACTCGATTCAGAAATCCATTACCGTGAAATAGAAGGTGACTCAATCACAATCCCAGCGCATTCATTTCTTCTCGCAACAATTGAGCAGTACGTTGAATTGCCAGACGACCTAACTGCATTTGTGGAAGGGCGAAGTTCAATCGGACGTATCGGACTTTTTATTCAAAACGCAGGATGGGTGGACCCAGGATTCAAAGGTCAAATAACGCTCGAACTTTACAACGCAAACTCACTCCCAATTAGGCTCGAAAAAGGACGACGAATTTGTCAGCTTGTCTTCTGTAAAATGGATCAAGCAGCAGAAGTTCCTTACGACGGCAAATATCAAGGTCAGACGAATGCAACGGGAAGCAGGGTGTTTAAGGATGTTGAGGTGAAGTAAGTATAACAACAAAAAACCTGCCATCACTGGCAGGCCTTTTGCTTAGGGTGTCAAAACTTAACCGGTAAGATTTACGCTTTCCCAAGTGTGTCATCACCTTTCTTCCATCCTACAGGACAAAGATCCCCTGTTTGGAAAGCAGTGATAAGTCTTAGAAGCTCATCAACATTTCGTCCAACTCCAAGATCGTTTACCATGTAAGATTTCAAGATTCCGTTTGGATCAATCAAGAAAGCTCCACGCAAACTAATTCCTTCGTCCTCAAGAAGAACATTGTAATTGAAACTTGCATCTTTTGTGAGGTCACTTAGAAGCGGGTAGTTAAGATCTCCAAGATCTCCTTTGCACCAAGCTTCGTGAGAGTAGACGCTGTCTACGCTTACACCAAGAACTTGAGTGTTAAGATCTTCGAACTCTTTGTGTCGTTTGCTGAGCTCAATTAGCTCTGTTGGGCAAACAAAAGTGAAGTCAAGTGGGTAGAAAAATAGAAGGGTCCATTTTCCTTTGAAGTCTTCGAGAGAGTATCGGCGTTTCTCGCCTTTGTAGTACCCCTCCATCTCGAAATCAGGGGCAGGTTGATTGATTTGTAGAGGTGCGCAGCACCCGAAATCATCGTCTTTGTACATTTTTTTTGGGTTAAATTGTTAATTATTTATGAATTTTGTTTAAAGAAAACAAGCGGCCATAAAGGCTCAAAATTTCTCTCCTCTATAATCTGTAATCTGTCATCTGTGATCTGTCATCTGTGATCTAACTAGACTCCCAAACCCCATGCAGATTGCAGTAGGCAAGAGCATAAAGATCATCCGAATACTCAACTCCTTCAAAGAATGCAACAGGCTGATCTCCAGCTTTGAGTGTGATTTTTTTGATAGGAGAAGCTCCATTGTCTCCATAAAGTTCAACTGTTGTAATTGAGTGAGCATCTTCCATCGGATGAGGGATCGATCCAACTTTTACATTAACGCCACCGTCAGTAGCTTCAATAACGGGGACATGTTTCTCTTGCGCTTCACCACCAGTGAACTCTTCACCAAGATGATGGACAACTTCGAACTCATTTTTCCCAACTTTACAAAGTGGGCATTTGTAATCATCTGGCTGATCTTCGAATGAAGTTCCGTCGTTTTTTGCTGGGTCGTAGATCCAGGCGCAAACTTTACATCTATGTTTGTGCATAATATTTTTTTTATTTAAGATTTACAGTCTTTGCAAAAGCCTGGGATCTCAATGCGTTCTGTGTTGATTTGGAATCCAGAATCTTTGATTTGTTTTGAGCAAGGCATTTTGCATTCACAGTCAAATATATCTGTTACTTCTCCACATTCTTTGCAGATCAAATGAATATGCGGATTAGTATTACCGTCGTACCTAGTTTTTTTGTCTTTGGTTTGTAGCTTGATTATAAAATCGTTCGACGCTAAGAAGTCGAGATTTCTATAAACCGTAGCAAAACTAACATTTGGCATCCGTTTAATAACCATTTTGTGGATCTCTTGTGCAGTCGGATGACATCCAACATTGCACAGTTCCTCAAGGATTACTTGCCTTTGTTTGGTTAAACGGTGGTTCGTATTTTTGATATATTCTTGTAACATAACTTAATGATATTCATTATCATTAAGAAAGTCAAAGGTTTTTTTGTTTTTTTTAGGCGCAAGGATAAAGGCGTAAGGCAAAAGTAGATGATTAGACTTTGTCCCTCGGATGGCCATTGTGATCGTAATCTCGCATAGGGAAAACTCCATTAGTAGGTTTGCCTTTGCTCGACCTCCTTAATATTTTCATGACATCCGATATTTCAGGGTCAATCGATTCATCTTCTTTAGGACGAACATCTTCAGAATCATTGCCATCATCATGGCACACTTCTAGTTTATTTATGGTCATTCTCAAACAGTTAATTTATAAACAGAAAAATTATATCACTTCACTAAAAATTCTTCCTCTTAAAACCCTTTTCAAGGTCATCATAAGTCATCCTAATCATACTTGGGCGACCATGTGGACAAGTTTCGCATCGATCAATTTTTGTAAGTTGATCAAGCAAAGCCTGCATTTCTACAAGAGACAACTTTTGTCCAAATTTAATAGCACTTCTACAAGCTGCATAGTGCAGAAGATGTTCGCGTTTGTCCTGTAAAGAGTGAGTTCGGCCATCATTCATAATGTCATCAACCATGCCGCGAAGTAGCTCTCCAGGGTCTTTTTTTGCCATGTCAGCAGGGACAGAAGTAACAATAAAGGTATTGCCGCCAAACTCCTCAATTCCAAATCCAATCTCAGAAAGAGCCGAAACGTTTTCGCGCAAAGCGTCAGCTTCTGAAGCAGAGAAGTCCACGCTTTGTGGAGCCAAAACAGGTTGAGAAACAACCTGAGCCTCACGAAGTGCGGCCATAAGTTTTTCATACATTACGCGTTCATGAGCAGCATGTTGGTCAATAATTACAAGCCCCTCTTGGTCCTCGGCCAAAATATAAGAATTTCCAATTTGAGCGACAGCTCTTAGATTTGGCACTTCCTCCTCAATACGACCTGCTTGCGCAATTTTGAAGCTTTCTTCTCGGTTAACATTTTCGATGTGTTGCTTGATACCACGTGGTTCTCGCAGATCCATTTGGATTGGTGTGGCGCTAGTCGTTTGAGGTACGAAATCTCGATCCACGGTCATTTTCGGCATGAGCATGTGTTTGTCGAGAGCCGCTTTTGTGCTTTTTAATACAGTTTTATAAACCTCGTTTTGATTCAAAAATCTAACCTCCAATTTTCGCGGATGTACATTTACATCAACCTCGGATTCAGGGAGGTTAATCTTAAGAAAAAACCAAGGATGTTTCCCGTGCATCAACATAGAATGAAACCCTTCCTTTACGGCATGTGCCAGAAGGTGGTTTTTTATCATACGTCCATTCAAAGAGATGAATTGCCCTTTCCTATTAGATTTAGAAATGATTGGCTTGCCAACAAAACCTGTGATTTGTAATGAAGATGCACAGTAGTAAATTGGAACCAAATTCTCAGCAACCTCAGAGCCAAAAAGAGCCTCAATTCGTTCCTCAAGTGTGCTTGCTGCAACATCCAAAACTATCTTGCCGTCACTAACAAGACGAAAAGAGATTTGCGGATTAGTTAATGAAAACTCCTGCAATAGCTCGGTTATATATTTGTGCTCAGTATTTTGAGTTTTCATATATTTGCGTCGAGCAGGAGTGTTATAGAAAAGATTAAAAACAGAAATCTTGGTGCCTTCAGGACAACCGTGCGCTCTATTTTCAACAATTTGTCCGTCATCAATCTTAAGGAAAAGACCTTCAACTTCGTCTCGAGCTTTTGTCTCCATTTCACATTTGGCAACAGAGGCAATTGAAGCGAGAGCCTCTCCACGAAAACCAAGACTTGATATCCGGAAAAGATCCTCAGCAGAAGAAATCTTGCTTGTTGCATGCCTTTCCCACGCCATTTTGGCATCATCTTCGCGCAGACCAAATCCGTTGTCAGTAATAATAATAGCTTCAAGTCCACCCGCAACAATTTCACAAGTAACTGAAGTTGAGCCAGCATCAATCGAATTTTCTATCAATTCTTTAACAACAGATGACGGCCTCTCGATGACCTCTCCAGCCGCTATCTTGTTGATTAAGTCGGGTGATAATTGCTTTATTTGAGCCATTTGTAGGAAATTAATGTGGACTTCATTGTGCAAATTTAAAAGGCGGTTGCATACTAATTGGAATTGACAAAACGCCTAAAATCCGTAAAATAACCAACTTAAGTGGTAGAATACCGCAAGCGAAAAAGAGACCTCCATTGCCACTTACTTCTCACTACTCATTACTCACTGATAAATGTCACAAGTAAACGAAGAAGCACGAAAAGCCAGACATAAAAAATTCTTTTCAATATACGCCTCAAAACCAACAACAGGTCGTCTAAAGCATGGTCTGTCTAAGGTTAGAAGGTCGCTAAACGCATACTCTCCGGCAAAAGCTGGATCTTCTGCGTTTGAAGCACCAACATCTCGTATCCACACACCACAAAAATTCGCCAAGAACATGATTATGCTTACATTGGCGTTTTTCTTAATAACATCTTTTGATATTGGACGTGCGGCAATCGATGCAGGAGAGGGTTGGCAAGTACAGTTCGAAGCAGGGGATACTCTGGCAATAAGCGCTGACGTAAGTATGCTGGCAGATCAAGAAGGATATTTATTGAAATCGATGCCTCTTACAGGTGAGGCAACTTACAGCACAAACAGAAAAGATGACGTTTTCTACATGGTTCAAAGTGGAGATTCTCTATCGCTCATCGCGTATAGATTTGGACTCAGTCAAAACACGATCATGGCAGCGAACGAAATGAAAAATGCCAATTACCTAAAAGTAGGAAAAGAGCTAAAAGTACCACCAAAAGACGGAGCATACGTTGAAGTAGATAGCGGCGATACGCTGACAGAGCTGGTAGACGAATACAAAGGAGACTTAGCTCTTACACAAGAGCTTAACGAAATCGCAGATGCAGGAGCTATCGTCGATGGAGAAGAGATTTTTATCGTTGGAGACGACGTTGCAGCAGAGTACTTGTCATCAATTGCACCGGTATATGTAGGATCAAGTTATTCATACACAGGAGGGTCCGATGTAGGAACCTCTTATATAAATACTCAAGTTGATACAACTTACGCTTCAGCAGATTTTGTATATCCAACACAAGGAGCTCTAACACAAGGATATTATGCAGGTCATTACGCATACGATGTTGCAGATAGAAGCAAGCCAGCAATTGTCTCAGTATCTAGCGGGGTTGTAACAACAGCAAAATATGGATGGAACGGAGGATACGGTAATTACATAATTGTTGACCACCAAAACGGATACAAATCATTGTATGCTCACAACGAAGAAATTTACGTTTCAGCAGGAGAATATGTCTCTACAGGACAGGTTATCGGTAAGATGGGTAACTCAGGACGTGTTTATGGAGCTACAGGTATTCACCTTCACTTCGAAATCAGTTACAACGGGTATAAATTCCCTGGTTGTGACGTAGGTATTTGTTACTAGTTTTAATCTGGAAATGACGCTCGAAAGATGCAAAAACTGCGAGGGGGGAACTCGATGTGTTTTGTTAGAAACATTTTTTGATTCTGGAAAAGACATCTCAAGACTAGACGAGATAATAGAATTTGGAGTTGGTCCTCATATAAATATTTCAGACTTGTCTATAAATGAGTCAAAATGGAGCATTGACGAGGAGATTAGAGATAAATGGAATTCAATCACCCCAGAGGTGAGAAGAAGATTGGTCCGGTCGATGAGAAGACGAAGATTTTCCGCGTGGGAAAGTCTTCAAGAAGCAATAGAATCAGAAGATCCTCTTTCGGTGCTGTTTACCGATAGTGAAATAGATGCACTTTACATCGCATTTCACAGCGGCGGGAGATGTCACGTCGATTGTCGAGGGATAATAGTAGGAAACGATTTGAGACCGAGGCTACAGGAGAAATGGAATAGCTTGCCAACAGATCTGAGGATGGGAATGCTAAGGTCTATCCGAACACCAAAAATGGCTCCATGGAAGCCAAGAACGTAAAAACGTCTTTCGCGTAGATTGTTTTTCCACTACAATACCCCCGGTCTAACCTCCAAAGCCTAAATGTGGCGTAAAATACTACACCTACCTCGCAATTTTGCCGTGACACTAATCAGTGTGTATCAGCATACGCTGTCACCTGACCACGGTCCTCTTAAACATGTTTTTAAAGGTGGGTTTTGTCGCTATACACCCAGTTGTTCCGACTATACAAAAATGTCTTTGAAAAAGGACGGCTTGATAAAAGGCGGCATCAAAGGTGCTTGGCGCATTTTGCGTTGCAACCCATGGAGCAAAGGCGGGCTGGATTTACCTTAAATAGCCTGCCCGCAGGGCTCCAATACTACAACCACCACTACAACTACTAACTACTTAAACTATGAACCCCGAAAGTACCGAAGGAATTCTACCAATAAAAAGAGCACTCATCTCAGTTTCCGATAAAACGGGAATCGTCGAACTAGCCCAAGCTTTACAAGAGCACGGGACGGAAATACTGTCGACAGGCGGAACTGCAAAAGTACTTAAAGAGGCAGGAGTCGAAGTAAGAGAGGTTTCAGAATACGCAGGATCACCTGAAATCATGGAAGGCCGCGTAAAAACTTTACACCCAAAAATTCACGGAGGACTACTTGCAGTACGGGAGTCAAAAGAGCACATGCAACAAGCAGAAGAGAACGGCATCGGTATGATCGATATGGTTGTGATTAACCTTTATCCTTTTCAAAAAACAATAGCGCAGGAAGGAGTTACAGAAGAAGAGGCGATCGAGCAAATAGATATCGGAGGGCCATCAATGCTTAGAAGCGCAGCAAAAAATTTCAAATATGTTGCGTCAGTCACAGCAATCAAAGATTACCCAATGATAATCGACTCCATCAAAACACACGGTGGAATCGGATTTGAAATGAGACGAACTTTGGCTTCAAAAGTTTTTGCAAAAACTTCTTACTACGACCAAAAAATCGCAGAGTACATGAAGAGCAAAGGCGGAGAAGTGGAACTTCTAGACCTACATTACGAAAAAGTACAAAAGCTTCGATACGGAGAAAACCCTCACCAAAAAGCGGCTTTCTTCCGAGACCCACACAATCACTACCCAAACGTAACAAACGCCAAGAAACTTCAGGGAAAAGAGCTGTCTTTTAACAATATAGTTGATGCAGACGGAGCTCTTGAGCTGGTAAAAGATTTCGACCGCCCAACAGCTGCCGTAATCAAACACACAAACCCTTGTGGAGTTGCATCTGCCGATACTATGACAACAGCACTAATTAAGGCTCACCAGGTTGATCCGATGTCAGCATTTGGATGTGTAATTGCAATGAACCGTGAATGTACAAAAGAGATTGCTCAATACGTAAAAGAGAATAAACTTTTTGTTGAGATGATTATTGCGCCTGCGTTCGCAGCTGAAGCGCTTGAAATTTTCTCAAAAAGAAAGAACCTTCGACTGCTAGAAACTGGAAAGCTAAGGCTAAATCCAATACAGCGTTCTATCAAAACTGTCTCAGGAGGAATCCTAGTTCAAAATGCAGATCAATACGTGGTAACAGAAGAAGATCTCAAGACGGTCACAAAAAAAGCTCCAACAAGCGAAGAAATAAACGCGATGCTTTTCGCTCGAAACGTTGTAAAACACGTCAAATCAAATTCAGTTGTATTCGCAAAAGTTATAAAAGATGAAGAAACAGGCGAAATGGTTGAGGTAACAACCGGTATCGGTGCAGGACAAATGTCGAGGGTCGATGCGGTCCATATAGCAACTTACAAAGGCGGCGAAAACATCAAAGGATCGGTCATGGCTTCAGACGCATTCTTCCCATTCCCTGACGGGGTTGAAGAAGCAAGCAAGGCAGGTGTGACAGCAGTTATTCAACCTGGAGGATCAATTCGTGATGAAGAGGTCTTCAAGAGGGCAGACGAGCTGGAGATTTCGATGGTCACTACTGGGATTAGAAGCTTTAAACATTGACAACGGAACTCCCGTATAGTGAAATACATTTGAACACTTTAACCAAACACAAAAATGAACATCAAAAAAATCGCAGTTATCACAGGAGCGATAGTTCTACTGGCAGGCTGTACCATAACGATTCCTTATTTTGACATCGAGCTGAACCTTGGTGGGGAAAAGGCACCTGAAACAACAATGGATTACTTAGAACTGTTCCTAGCTGACGCAGACCCAAGTGCGGATGCTTCGGAATACAAAATTTTCGAAGAAATTTCTAGCCCGAATGGAACAGGAAAAGCTGTGGTGTTTGGATTGGATGCGGCAAAGTCAGCAAGCGAATGTTGCGAGAACCCAATCGGAATTTTTGTAATACTTGATGGAGAAGTTAGCGAGGAATACGAACTGCTAACAGGAGACGTAGCGAATCTATCTCTAGAAACTATTACCTGGGAGGACGACAACACAATTACTTACATGTCGGCAATAGTTAATGAGACAGGTGGGAAAGACGGACAAAGCATGGTATTGGAGCTAGAATAAAACCGAATTAAAATTACAGACAATGACAATAATAGAATCCATAATACTTGGTGTGGTTCAAGGTATCACTGAATTTCTTCCGATCTCATCCTCTGGACACTTGGTTCTCAGTGAGTCACTGCTTGGACTTGAAGTAGAGGCGCTCAAGAGTTTTGATGTCGCTCTGCATGTGGGATCTTTACTGGCTATATTGTTTTACTTCCGGAAAACTATAGCCGAAATCTTGCTCAAAGATCATAAGTATATTGGTCTTCTGTTGGTGGGAACGATACCTGCAGTAATTGCAGGTTTTACATTGGAGGATAAGATAGACGCACTGTTTCGTAGCATAACGGCGGTAGGTGTTGTGATGATTATTACGGCCATTTATTTTTTGATTGCAGAAAAATTTGCACCGAAGAAAGGAAAGCTAACAATAAAAAACGCAGTACTAATTGGAATTGCACAAATGTTTGCATTGATACCTGGTGTTTCGAGATCTGGATCAACGATAGCAACAGGTGTGCTGACAGGTCTTGAGAGGACAAAAGCTGCAGAATTTTCATTCCTGCTTGGTTCAATAGCAATAACAGGGGCAGGGCTTTTGACAGCATTAAAAGTTGAGGCTGGAACTTTGGATTTAACCACAATGTCGCTAGGATTTTTTGCGTCAATGATTGCAAGTTATTTTGCAATTAAATTCCTAATGAATTTTTTCAAAAAAAACACACTAAGGCCGTTTGCGTATTACTTGTTCGTGATAGGTGTAATTGCAATAATGGTAAGCTACGCGTAAA
>CAZRWH010000005.1:0-2946 GCA_964603905.1 uncultured Candidatus Peribacteria bacterium
AAATCTTGTTCCGAATCCCGCTGCTGGGAGGACGGCTTTCTTAATTTTTTGCATGTATTTAGAGTTGAAGAATTGAAGAGTTGGAGAATTGAAGAGATGGAGCTCTTCTTATTTTTTTACTTTAACTATTCGTGTTTTGACGCGTTCTACGCGTGGGATTGTGATCTGGAGTACGTTGTTTTTGAATTCTGCTTCTGTTTTTGAAGTGTCTGCATCGCTTGGCAGGACAATTGATCTAGAAAAAGTTCCCCAAAAACATTCTTGAATGAAGCAGTCTTCTTTTTTCATCGTTGTTCCATGAGATCGTTCACCCTTGATAGTGATGACGTCATCTGTAATTGAGATGTCGACATCGTCTGGGTCTATCCCTGCGACTGGGGCAATGATGGTGATCTGACTATCGCTTTGGAAAACGTCGACTGAGAGTTGGCCTTCTTTTGTTTTTGTCATAATGAGTAGTGAGTAATGAGTGGTGAGTAGTCTTTTTTATTTCATTAATTCTATGAACTCATCTCTTGTAAGTGTCTCTTTTTCAATTAGTTCGTCTGCGATTTCCTTCAGTTTACCATGGTTCTTCTTTAGTAGAGAAGTGGCTGTTTTTAGAGCCTCTCCGACGATTTCTTTTACTTTGTCGTCGATTTTGTAAGCGATTTCTTCTGAGTAGTTCTTTACATGTCCGAAATCTTTTCCTAGGAAAACTTGATCGTTTTCATCTCCGAACGTTGTTGGTCCTAGGTCGCTCATCCCATATTTTGTTACCATTTTTCGAGCCATTTCGGTTGCTCTCTTAAGGTCGTTGGATGGTCCTGTTGAAACCTCTCCATAGGTTAGAAGTTCCGCGGCGTATCCCCCGAGTAATGATCCTAGCTCGTGTTCGAATTTGGTTTTTGAATATAGATGTTTGTCTTCTTCTGGCAGGAACCATGTTATTCCTAAAGCCATTCCACGTGAAATTATTGAGACCTTGTGGACTGGGTCACATTCAGAAAGCAAGTGGCCTACTATTGCATGTCCTGTTTCGTGGATTGCTGTTATTTCTTTTTCCTTCTTGTTAAGGACTCGTGATTTTCTTTCTGGTCCCATCAAGACTTTTTCGATTGAGTGTTCTAGGTCTTTTTGGGAGATAGCTTTTTGGTTGTTTTTTGCTGCTAGTATTGCAGCCTCATTTGCTAGGTTCTCTATGTCTGCTCCTGAAAATCCTGGTGTTTGTCTCGAGATCTTTGTTAGATCGATAGATTTTTCAAGAGGTTTGTTTCGTGTGTGGATTTTTAAAATTGCTTCACGGTCCTCAATGTCAGGTCTGTCGATTACTATTCTTCGATCAAATCTTCCAGGTCTTAGTAGGGCAGGGTCGAGTACGTCTGGCCGGTTTGTTGCAGCCATTACTATTATGTTGGTGTCTTGTTCGAATCCATCCATTTCTGTCAGGATTTGGTTGAGAGTTTGTTCTCTTTCATCATGTCCTCCTCCCATACCTGCTCCACGATGTCTTCCTACTGCATCGATCTCGTCTATGAAGATTATGCAAGGGGCGTTTCTTTTGGCTTTTTTGAAAAGATCTCTAACACGGCTTGCTCCAACACCTACGAACATCTCTACGAATTCCGATCCCGAGATGTTAAAGAAAGGTACTCCAGCTTCGCCGGCTACTGCGCGGGCTAAAAGAGTTTTACCTGTTCCTGGAGGGCCGACAAGGATTACACCCTTTGGAATTTTGGCTCCCATTGATGTGTATTTGCTAGGGTTCTTAAGGAAATCAACAACTTCGATTAATTCTTCTTTTGCTTCTTTTGCTCCTGCTACGTCTTTGAACTTGGTCTTCTTTTTTTCTGGGTCGTTGATTCTTGCTTGTGACTTCCCAAAAGACATTGCTTGGCTATTGCTGCTTGTCGCTTGTCTCATCATGAAGAACAAGAATCCTATTATTAGTAGGAATGGTATTATTGATAGTGCTAGTTCTACCCACAGTCCGTTGGTTGTTGTGTCGACAACTTCTACTGATATTTCAGATATGTCGTGTCCTTCTGTTAGTTCTGTTAGTGTTTGGCTAGGTTCTTTGATTGTGTAAAAAGTTGCTTCTCCGGTTGTTGTGTACAGGATTTTGTTGTCTTGGATTTCGATCTCTTCGATTATCCCTGAATCAACGTCTTCTAAGAAAGTGTTGATGTTAACTTTTTCCGGGTCTGTTGGGTTAGGATTTGCGAACGTATAAACAAGTGTTAGCGCCAGCGCTATTATTATTACGTATCCTATTGCTGATGAGTTTTTTTTCTTTTTTTGTGGAGGCATAAGATATTAGTATTTGGTATTAAGTATTTTGTATGTCTTATAGTTTTGGACGTGTAGAGTTTAAACCTTTATTTTGTTTGTTTGAAGGTTATTTTGGTTATGTTTTTTGTGTCTTCTGTGATTTTGAATTTTTCTGATGTTGCGAGCCATCCTACACATACAATTTCTTTGCCAGAAATTATTACAGGAATTGTTTTTCTGACAGGTTGTGGGATCTTTTTGTCTACGAAAATATCTTGAAGCTTTTTTGTGCCATTAAGTCCGATTGGTTGTAGGCGGTCGCCTGGTTTTGGTGTTCGTGTTTTTAGACTGGATGCTTTGTCTGAGTCGATATATGCTGAGTCTTTCGCGAATTTGCTCGGTGTTTTTTTTAGCTTTTTGAATTCTACTTTGTACGAAGGACTGGTATCTCCAGGCACAAGTTTTCCGTACTGGATTTTTCCGATTTTACAGATTGATCCTGTGCGTCCTGACAGCATTACTTTGCGGATTTCGGCGACTTCTTTTGCGCTGGTGTTAGGTCCTGAGAGTTTCAAAATGATTTGGTTTTGAACCGCAGGGTGCATTTTTTTAAAGCTTGAAATTTTGTAGTCCCATTTCTTGCATTCTTGATCTAGAAAGTCTTGGATTTGCTGGAAGTTTTCTAGTGTTCCAAGG
>CAZRWH010000005.1:3046-5664 GCA_964603905.1 uncultured Candidatus Peribacteria bacterium
GCATTCTTGATCTAGAAAGTCTTGGATTTGCTGGAAGTTTTCTAGTGTTCCAAGGAAAGATTTCTCTAGGCTTGGGTTAATCTTTTTTAGTTCTGGGATTACTTTGTTTCGGATGCGATTTCGAGAGAATTTATCTGATTTGTTTGAAGAGTCTTCGCGATATGGGATTTTGTGTTCGTGTAGATATGTAAGGATCTCTTCTTTGGTCGTTTTGAGCAGAGGGCGTTTGATTTTGTCTTCTGGGATCCCTGTTATTCCACGGATGCCTGTTCCACGGGTTAGATTAAGTAGGACAGTTTCGATACTGTCGTTTAAATGATGTGCGGTGAAAATGTGCGAGGCTTTGTGTTTTTTGCGAACTTCTTCGAGGAATTCGTATCTTGCGTTGCGTGCCTCTTCTTCGTTTTTTGGTGGGGCGATCTTCTTGGTTTCTAGAGTTAGTCCGTGTTTTTTTGCGATTTTTTTGCAAAATTTTTCATCTCCATCGCTCTCTTTGCCTCGTAAGTTGTGGTTAAGGTGTGCAAGGACAGGTTTTTGTCCTTTTTGCAAAAGTATATGTAGTAGGTAGACAGAATCGGGTCCACCTGAGAATGCTAGGATGTTTGACATATTGCGCTTTGTTATCTAAGATTCACCTCTTGATTATAACATTTTAACTTTTTTTATCATGGTTTCTTCTATGCCAAGTGGTTCAGAAGGGGTGGATCGAAATATTGAGAGGTTTGAAGACGTGAAAGTTTGTTTGGTTTCGCCTGCCGAAGGTATGGCTAATATGACGGGTACTTTGGGGCTTTATTTGGGTGTTCCTGAAGAACAGATATCTGTTTGTCCTGAGCTGAAGTTCTTGGATCAGGTTTGTGCTGATGTTGTGTTGATTGATGCCTATGGAGATGAAGGTGATTGGGAGTCGATTATTGAAGGGCTTAAAGAAAGAGGGGCTAAATGTTTTGTTTTTTATTCTCGTTATCCGCGACAAACGATGATGCCGCTTGAATTATTTGACGGTGTTGTGTTTAGGGTTCAGGCAGATGTTGATATGGCTCAGGTGCGATCTGTAGCTATGCAAAAGCTTGGCCTAACCGAGTAGCTGAATTCTGCTGACCTCCTCTTGCTCATCATCCTCCGCAACCTTGTTTAGTTGGATTTTTCCGCATTTTTGGCATTTGTGGATGATTTGATATCCTTTTTTGCTTTTGTATTCGAGTCCGGTTGGTTCCATTAGGCCTTTGCATTTGGATGCTCGGTCTCCTGGGACTTGATCGTCGACATGTAGTGAGTATAGGCATTTGGTGCAGTGGTTGCGACATGAGCCTTTTTGGGCGGGTACTTCAAGGCCGCAATTTTGGCATACAAAACCTTCGTTTAAGTGGATGAAGTTTGATCTGTTATCGTTCATGTTTTCTCCTTGTGTATTTAGACGGTTTTTGGTAAGATTTGGCAAGTTCATTATATATCTTAAAAGTAGGTTTATGAATCCAAAAGATTTGATGTACACCCAAAGAAAATTCTCTTTCCTGAATCTTCTTTCTTTCTTGGTGTTCTTCGTGGTTCTTTTTTATGCAGTTTATGCTTTTGTGCACGCAGGTGCGCTTGAGGCTCAAGTTGCTGATGCGGACAGTCAAATTACAACTTTGCAGACTCAGGTTGATGAGTTAGAGGATCAGAGTTTGACAGAGGTTACTGTTGCACAGCAGGTTATTGCTGCTGTTACAGCAGATGAGATTATTTGGTCAGATGTTATTTTAGATTTGATCGAGGTAACACCTCTTTCTGTTTATTATTCTAGCTATGCAGGTAGCGAAAGTGGAAAAGTTACTGTTAGCGGACTTGCAGATGATTATTACGCAGTTGCAGATCTTATTGATGTGCTTGTTGATGAGAATGTCTTCAAAGATGTCTTTGCTCCATCCGTTGCAACTGTAACTTCTGGAAGCGAAGAGATGACAAGTTTCTCTTTGAACTTCACTTATGATGATTCTAAAACTGCTCGGTAATCTATAAATTTTTAATAACTTTTTAATTATGAAAAAATCTTCAAGCTTTCTGAATTTCATTTCTGTTTTGCTTCTTGTTGGTGCAATTGCAGGAATGGTTTTTTATGTAAATCCAATGCGCTCTAACCTTGATTCATTAGAAGAAGACTTGGTAGAAAAAGAGGCAGAGGTAGCTGATTTGACTTCTAGAGTTGTTGAGCTTGAGGCTCTTCGTGATGAGCTTGGTTCTTCTGGTGTTTCTGAGGCTAAACTGCTTTTGCAGGTTCCAGAAGGAGCTGAGCAAGATGAGCTTGTAACAGGTTTGGCTGAGCTTTCAGAGGAGGCTGGTATTGATCTTCATGGGATGAGTTTCAGCAATATTGAAGGCGATACAAACGGTGTTGTCACAATTGCTGCGAGTTTTGATGGTGACTACGAAGATCTTGTTAGTTTCCTAGAGAGTGTTGAATCAAGTTCTCGTAAAATCAAAGTTAAGTCTATTGCGGTACAGCTTTCGGAAGAAGGTGGAGTGGCGCATGCTTCGTTTAGCTTGCTTATGGAGGCGTATTATCAATAGTCGCTAGTCGCCGGTCGCAAGTCGCTAGTCGCCGGTCGCGAGTTGAGAATTGAGAGCTACTACACTAC
>CAZRWH010000005.1:5764-16934 GCA_964603905.1 uncultured Candidatus Peribacteria bacterium
CACTACTAACTATAACTACCTAAATTATGGACCTAAAAGATAAATCGATAGATGAGCTCCTGGCGGAGTTAAATGCGAAAGAGGAGTCTACTCCTGATGAGGAAGTTGTTTATGGTGTTTATGACTCAAATAAACAGCCTTTTTGGGTTCGACTTAATGACTTCTTGGTTGATCGCAGTGGCGTGAACATCAAGGAGAAGTCATATTTCTTTCACCTAATGGCTGTCATGCTTGATGCTGGTGTGCCAATTCTTAAGACTCTTCAGGTTTTGACAAACAAAGTTGAAAATCCACATTTCAGAAGAGTTGTGAACACTATGGCTTATGATGTTGAGCATGGTAAGAAGCTTTCGGATGCTATGTCGAAGTTCCCAGATGTTTTTGATGACTCTGAAATAGGAGTTGTTAGATCTGGAGAGGCTGTGGGTAATTTGAATCAAATTTTGTTTAAATTAGCGAAGCAACTTGAGAATCTTTATGCTCTTTCTTTGAAGGTTCGTGGGGCTATGGTTTATCCAATAACTGTTGTTGTGGCGCTTGGTGTTGCGATGGGAGTTGTTTTGACTTTTGTTATTCCTCAGCTGGAGGATTTCTTCAGTCAAAGTGGTATTACCTTGCCGAAATTGACAGTTGCAGTTCTTAGTATGAGTAGGTTCTTGTCTAATAATTGGTGGCTTGTTTTGCTTCTGATTTTGTTGGCGTTTATGATCTTCAGTTTCTATGTGAATACGAAGATGGGGAAGATGAAATGGGATCGATTCAAACTGAATATGCCTATTTTTGGAGAGCTTATTCGTAAGTCCACATTGTCGAAGCTTGTTCGTATGCTTGGAGTTCTTGTTCATGCTGGAATTCCTATTAATAAAGCGTTGCAAATTCTTTCTGACTCAAGCGGGAATCAGCTTTATAAATTGAAATTACGAGATGTTAAGGAGGCTGTTGAGACTGGTACTAAGCTTTCTGATGCACTTTCAACTACTCCATTCTTATTTCCTCCGACTGTAACTCAAATGTTGCAGGTTGGTGAACAGTCTGCTTCTCTTGCAAAAACTTCTGAGAAGGTTGCTGATCACTATGAAATGGAGGTTGATCACGCTGTAGGGAACATGACTACAGTTTTGGAGCCGGTTGTTATTGTTGTTGTTGGGTTGGCGGTTGCTGTTTTTGCTCTTGCTATCCTCGGTCCGATCTTCTCTTTAAGTGAGATTGTTTAATGAATTCTATTTTTAAAAAAGACGGTTTTACTCTGATTGAGTTGTTGGTTGTTATATCTATTATTGGTATTCTTTCGGTTTGGGTTCTTGCTGATTACAATAGTGAAATCAAAAGGAGCCGCGTGCGTGTTGCTGCGGACACTCTTTATAGTGAGATCCAAGATTTATCTGTTCGTGTTGCGAGCGGGAATCAAGAGGCTGAGGTTTTTCAATGCTGGGGAATTCAGATTGATGACGATGTAATTTCAAGAGTTGTGATGGATTATGTTGATGGGGTTTGTGATTTTGATTCTTTGTCTCTTGATAGAGTTATGTCTGTTGGCACAGGAGTTGATGTTGCGGTTGAGCCTGGTTTTGAAGATGAGTCTACAGATGTTTATACGGATTGGTATGTTCTTTTTGAGCCACCTTATGCTGATATGAATGTTTTGGCTGACAACTTTTCTGAAGTTCCTTTGTTAGAAAATATTGAAGTTAGATTTAGCAATTCGAATGTTGAGACAGAGGAAGGCGTTCGGATTGATCTTTTAACTGGTAATTACGGATTAATTAATGAATAAAGTTACTGCAAAAGAAGGTTTTACTCTTGTCGAGATTCTTATCTCGGTTGCTATCTTGGCTGTGACTTTGACTGCTATGGCGAATCTTGTGATTGTAACCATGCGTGCTAATCAATCTAATATGAACACCTTGCAGGGCTATTATTTGGCTCAGCAGGGGATTGAGGCTATGCGTAATTTGCGTGATAGTAACTGGATGCAGAATTATGGTTGGAACCAAGGTGATGATCTTTGGGGGACAGATTTTGCTTGTAGTATGGATGATGAGACTTTGTATTTCCTTGTTGACGAAAACACAGATGTTCAAGTTTCGAATCTTGATGTTATGACGGATGTAATTGGCGAGAGGTCATTGGGGCTTTTTGAATCTAGCAGTGTTACAAATCCTCCTTGGGAGTTAACTCTTATTTCTGAGGATTCTGTTGATGAAGTTGCTGATCTTTACATCGTTGCTGAATCGGCTGGATATGATGTTTTGACTCATGACGGAGATAAAGAGAGTGGATTTAGTCGATATATTAAGGTTTATTACGAGGAATGTGATGATGTTGCTGAGGTTAGTTCGATTGTGACATGGAATGAGAGAGGTAATGATAGAGAGATAGTTCTTACTACTTATTTAACTAACTGGAACAATTGATTTGCGCGAAGCGCTCCATATTCATAATTCATAATTCAAAGTTCTAAATTCTAAATGAAAAGCATAACTAACAACAAGGCGTTCACTTTGATAGAGATGGTTGTTGCTATCACGATTTTTACTATTTTCATTTCGATGATTGCAGGTACTTACTTGCACATTGCCAAGATGCAACGTGATATGGGGGAGATGCGTGAGTTCTATTCTGGGGCTCGTGACGTTATGGAAGAGATTGCTCAAGAGGTGCGTCTTTCGGATGTTTATTATGAATGTTATGAGTTGGGTATTTCGTCTATTGCGGAATGTCTTTCGCCTTATGATTTGAGCTTGGGTGGGCCTGCAGAAAATTTGGTGCTTATTGATGGAGAAAATGTAAAAGCTTACTCGCTTGATGAGAACATTGTTTATGTCAATGAGTACGAATGGGATGGAGTGGCTTGGTTGCCAGCTGATGGTTATGAAGATGGGGCTTTTGCGATTTCGGATGAGATTCTTTCAGGTTTATATTTCGGAATTTTTCCATATAGCGATCCTTCAGAAAACTACGACAACGTCGCTATGCAGTTCCAGCCGTATATTACGGTTTATATGTCTGTGATGTATGGAAACGATTCTGAACTTTCTTTACAAACTTCTATTAGTTCTAGGTCTTATGAATAAAATCCTTCAAGACAAAAAGGGTAATGCAATGCTGGTCGCGATTCTGATCATGACTGTGCTGCTTCTTGTTGGTCTTGGGATTAACAGATTGATCGTTGCTGAATTGAGAGTTGAAAGGACTTTTGTTGCTGGAGGACAAGCGTATTTTGCTTCTGAGGGAGCTTCTGAGCTCGGTCTTCTTGATGTAATGACCAATGTTGCCGGTTATAGTGTTGAAGATGAAGAGGGAAGTATGAGTAACGGTGTTGATTATGAGTATTCAATTTATGCAACTTCACCTTATTGGCCTTGTGCTGTTTATGGTGACAAGGTTTTTGAAGAGGATGGCGATTTGTGGCGAATGATTGAGGCTGAGGAGTCTGTTATGATTCCGCTTTTTAATTACACTGAAGATGGAATTGAGAATCTGACAGATTATGTAATGGATTATTATCTTCAGCCGGAGAGTACTGTTTATCCAATTGAAGAGGTTTTGAGATGGAAGATCATGGGTATTGATGATTCAGGTTATACTGAGGCAATTTCGTCTTACGATACGGTTTCCGCTACAGGCAATGAGTGGCGTGCTTATACTGAGACTGCTGGAAGTTATCAGCAGATTGCTGTTTCTGATTGGGGAGGTAATTTGTATTCTTGGTTTGGCGACGAGAATGTTAGCGATTTCTTGCAAAGCCACAGTTATAATTATTTGGTTCTAACTAATGTTATTGAGGACGGTGATGAGGGAGATGTTTTGTATGTAAAGCTTCGAGATGCGAAAGTTGATAACTCTGATGCAGAGTTTGTTTGTGAGTATGTTGAAATACTTGCTGACGGTATCAATGGTGATTATGTTCAGCAGTTAGATGTTTACGTCAAAGAAGGTGAACCGATGCCGGTGTTTGATTTTGTGCTTTGGGAGCGTGAATAGTGGACAGATTACAGTGGACAGTGAACAGTGGCTTTTTCCCATGCCTCTATTACTTCTTGTGTGGAATTACTGGTAGGGGAGACATTTATTTCTCCTTTTTCAATGGCGACTCGTATTCGTGAGTGTCCATCTCCTAAATATATGATTGTGGATGGTCTGTGATGTCTGCTTTCGATATCGACAAGAAACTGTGTGAGGACGGTTTGCAATTTTTCGATGCCGTTTCCTGGTTGGAAATGTGCAAGTTCCATGTTGGTTAGGATTTGGTTGAGCGATTTAAAAGCGCTCATGAGGCCTTCGATGCTTCTGTATTCGATAGCTTGATGGAGTTCTTCTATGTACAAAGGAATGTCGTCGGCAGTTTTTGCGACTTCTAATGCAGATTGAATGTGTGTGTTGGTCATTCTTGTCATTCTGTAAACTATCTGTGATCTTGGATGGATTACTGTCTCTGCCCCTACCGTTGTGTGTGAGTCAGCTTTTGTGCAGTCTCCCACGGTGCAATCTGTCCCGAAGAATACGTGTGAACTTATTTCACAGAAGTCTCCTATCTCTGTTCCGGTTCCGATAATTACCTTGTCTCCAATAATGGTGTTTTTGCCTATTTTTACGGAGCTGTCTAGGTGGCAATTTTCTCCAATGATCACGTTGTCTCCTATTGTTATATTGAAGTCGTTGTCGTCTTTTGAGTTCTCTAAATCCTCTGCTGTTCTAGCTGCAGACGGTCCTAGGATGCAACCTCCGAGTAGTATCTCCATTTCTTCGGGTATTGGTTCAGGAGGTTCTAATGCGGTGTTGACGATTAGCAATAATTGCTCGAGTGTTGAGTTCCCGATGCTGACGTTTTGACCGATTTCTATTCCTAGTCTGGCAAAGTCTTCTCGTAGGTTTTCTAAGTTTTCTTGAGATGACAGTTCAGGGTCTAATTTACTGTTTGGTATGCCCTGAAATAGGTGAGTTATGTTTTCTGCTGGCATGTTGTTTTATTATCGGTTTTCTTTCCAAGCTAAAACAACTTGCTTTCCGAATGTTTCCCCATGTGTGGTGCGCCATTGTAGTCCTTCGGATCTGTATTGAGTGCTGTAGTCGACTCTTGCTGTATGTCTTTGTCCGTCGCGGGTTATGACTGTGAAAGTTTTTTCTGCGTTTTCGTAAGGGCCTCCTGTAGGCATTCCTTCGTCAAAAGGGAATCCTCTCTCTACGAACCAGCTGACGTCTTTGTATTGTTCCCAGCTTGGGCTTTGCTGGGGTGCTGGGTTTAGTGCTTCTTGGTTTAACTGTATTATTTCTCCTATTTTTGTTCGTAGTAGTTCGTATTCGACGTCGTTGACTGAAATTATGTGTCTTCTGCTTAGGAAACATTCTAGTTGCCATCTATCTAGGCTTAATAGTGCTTGTAATCTTTCTATATTTTCTGCATGGTCTCCTTGTGCTAGTTCATATAGATCTCTAATAGTGTTTTGTATTGAGCCTATAAGCATCTCAGGTGTTTCGTGTGTTACTAGGTCGATGTAATCTTGCACGATGTTGTGATATGGGAACCATGATCCTTCTCCACGTTTGTACTCTTCTATGATTTGGAAATTGTCCTGTTGAATTGCTGTTTTTAGTCTTCCAAGATGCCATGAAAGAGGTTGTGTTTGATCTGGGTATACTGGGTCTCGAGTGTCGCAAACTTTCATTATTGAGTCGATCTCACCAAGTACGAAGTCTTTGTGAACTTGTACCATTTCTATACTTGTGCTTTCGTTTGGTGTTAGCATTTTTTTGAGTTGAAAATAGGGAGTGAGTATATATTTTTCTTGATATAGGGTCAAGTTGCTGTGCCTACAACCTGTTTTCGTGATATAACATTTTGTGATAGTGGACAGTTTCACTACTCACTACTGCTTACTCACTACTCACTATACAATGAACAAATTCTACATCACCACGGCGATCGCTTACGTAAATGCAGCTCCTCACATCGGTTTTGCGATGGAGACTCTTCAAGCTGACTGTTTGGCGCGTTATCACCGGATGATAGGTGATGAGACTTGGTTTTTGACTGGGGTGGATGAGCATGGGAGCAAAATTCGTAATACTGCGAGAGAGCAGGGGATGACTCCTCAAGAGCTTGTTGATAAAAACACAGCGTTTTTTGAGCAACTTGGTGACCTTTTGAACCTATCGAATGATGATTTTATTCGAACTACAAGTGATAGGCATAAGGCTGGAGCTCAAAAGCTATGGCGTAAATTAATGGAATCTGGTGATCTGTATACCTCTGAGTATGAAGGACATTACTGTGTGGGATGTGAAGCTTTTGTTACAGAGAAGGATTTGATTGATGGCAAATGTCCTGAGCACAATAAGGAGCCGGAATTGATTACTGAATCGAACTATTTTTTCAAACTGTCTAAATATTCTGAGGCTATTGCGGAAAAAATTCGCAATGATGAACTCAAAGTTGTTCCTGAGTCGCGCAAGAATGAGATTCTTTCTCTTTGTGAGCAGGGGCTTCAAGATGTGAGTTTCTCTCGTCCGAAGAGTAGTCTCAAATGGGGTGTTCCTGTTCCTAATGATGATGACCAGGTTATGTATGTTTGGTGTGATGCTCTTTCAAACTACATTACAGCGCTTGGATATGGGAGCAAGGACGAGGATAAGTTCAAAACTTTTTGGCCTGCGAATGCGCATGTGATAGGGAAGGGGATTTTGCGTTTTCACGCTGCGATTTGGATTGGTATGTTGATGTCGGTCGGTATGGAATTGCCAAAAGCGATTTATGTTCACGGTTATATTACTTCCGAGGGGAAGAAGATGAGCAAGAGTCTTGGGAATGTGATCGATCCTTTTTCTGTTGTTGAAGACAAAGGATGTGATCCTGTTCGTTATTTCTTGCTTAGAGAGGTTCCGACTACTACTGATGGTGACTTCAGTGAGAGTCGTTTCAAGGTTGTTTATGAAAGCGAGCTTGCTGATAACTTTGGTAATCTTTTCTCGAGAGTTTTGACTTTGTCGGAGAGATTCCTGGGAGGAAAAGTTCCTGCTGTTGTCGGTGATCCTGAACTGATGAAAGCTGTGAAAGAAGGATGGCTTAAGTATGACGAATACATCAATAATTTTGATCTTAAAAAAGCTTGTGAAGAAGCTGTGAAACTTGGAGAGATTGCGAATCGATACATTGAAGACAAAAAGCCTTGGCAACTGATCAAAAATGACAAGGAAATTATGGAGCAAGTAATGTACAACTTGCTTGAGATCCTACGTCATATTGCTTGTATGCTTTATCCATACATTCCTGAAACATCTGACAAGATGCTGGAGGGGCTTGGTGCTTCTGAGATTTACAAAAAAGGTTCCTCTGTTGAGTTCAGACAATGGGGGCTTCTTGAACAAGGAGGCAGCGTTAAAAAGATTGATGTTCTTTTTCCGAAGGAGAAATAGCAAGGGGGAAACATCCCCATCACGCTATTGGCAAGGTTTCGGAATTTTAAGAATTCCGAAACTATTATAAACTTCACTAAAACCGTGTTGAGCACACGGCGAGTTTTATTTTGTTTGGGTCTTGTGGGTCCCAAATAAAATAAAACGAAGTTAAGCGAAATCTGTTTTAGTGAAAACAAATGCGGGGGAGCTCGTGAGGGGGAAACATCCCCTTCACGCTTATCCTATATATGCCTCATCAACCGTTAATAGGATACTTAGCACAAGCCTTACAATTGAGTAAGAGATTAATATTGTTAGTAGTCCTCCGATAGCCCAGAATATTCCTTTTTTGGCTTGGTCGATCTGGTCTTGTTTTCCGAAAGCTGTCGCGTATTTAAATCCATTTGAAACCAAGAAATAAACGGCCAAAACACCTATTAACCCGAGTGCTGCACTGATTAGGTCTCCGATTATTAGTGTAACAGCTCGTGCTCCGTAATCTCCTCCTTCAACAGGTATTGATTCGGCTCTTGATTCAGCGATATTAGATGGTTGGTATTCTTCTGGTATTCCGTAAGTAGCATTTGCGATTGGAATCAATACTTTGACGATTGTGAGTACCCAAATTGTTGAAAGTAGTTTTTTCATTTAGAAGTTGATTTGGGATAGACCGTATACGATTGCGAATGAAAGTCCTATGACAACTAGGCCTGTAATTATGTAAACCAGCATGCTCTTTGATTTGTTCACTTTTTCTTCGTTTCCTTGGGCGATTACAAGATTTATTCCTGCGTATAGCAGTGCGACTGTTAGTAAGCTGCTTATGAGGTACAGGATAGACTGAATTACTTTTGGAAGCACGTGTAGTCTGAGATTTCCTTCTGTTAGGGAGGCTCCTTGATAGTTTGGAGACTCTTCGATTAGTTCAACTTCTGATGGTAGGAGTTGTCCAAGTTTTGCTTCTATTACTGCGTCTTCAGCGTGTGCAATTTTTACGAAGAACATATTTGCTCCGAGGTCGAGTGATCCAATTGTTGATACTATTGCGTACGCCATAATTGCGATTACAAATCCAACCAGTGAATATGTGACATTTCGTTTTGCTGTATTGACTTGTTCTTCGTTTTCGAAAGCCATTATGAACTGGATTCCAGCTATCAAAAGAGACAAGAAAGCCGCGACTCCAACGATTCCTATGAATCCGGCTATAAATTCAGGAGTAGCCTTGTCTCTTATGAAAGAAATTGTTTCTGCTTGAGTGTTTCCTTCTGATGGTCCGGGCAAAATATCAGGTTTTGGTATGGTTGGCATTACCGATTGTACCTGGTTTTCTCCTGTTTCTGTGTCTTGAGCATACGTCATTGGAGTAGCGATCGCTAGATGGCCAACTAGGATTATTGTAAGAAGAATTGTTGAGATTATTTTTTTCATTTTATCTGATGAAAAATGTTGGGTTGATTGTGTAAAGTATCAATGCCGATAGGAATAAAATTGCTATTCCAGCCAGTGATTGAACGATTCTTGTTCTTGCGTTTCCAACCTGGTCTTCTCCTGCAGAAGCTGCTATTTGGATTCCGCTAAATACGATTACTAGAACTGCTACGATTCCGACTACGCTTGCAGCCCAGATATAGAGCTGAAGCACGTAGAACTTCAATAGTCCAATTCCTGTTGTAGAAACCATGATTTGGACAGGGGAGCAGCGTGTGTTGAATGCGCTCTCACATTCGCTTGATGAGTTGTAATATACATTTGCAGAGTTGATACATTGGTTTCCTTTGTATTTTGTGCAACATGTTCCTTTGTATGCGTTGATTAGGACTGCGTCTCCGCTTGATACTGTTGTTCCCGGCAAAGGCTCAGAAAGCTCCACAATCCTTGCTGTTGCTACTTCGAAGTTGTCTAGAGTGACGTTCTCTTCGATGAATTGATTGTATGAAAAAGGTTCTTCTGAGATGTCTTCGGCTCCGCAATATTTTATTGTTCCGTTGTATTCCGCGGCTACGTTTTGTACGCTTGAGTCATCTGAACTTGAGTATGATGTGGTTTGTCCGACATTATTGATTTGATCTGCAAAATCGGCCGAAACAACAGGCATAACTGCTACCGACATCAACATTGCCAGTATCCCGTAAGTTGCTAGTTTTTTAAATATTTTGGACATATAAAAGTGATTGTACGAATGAAACAAGCAGGTATGAAGTTATTGCTAATATCAAACCGACTATTGCTTGGAATATAATTGCCTTTCCTTTTTGAATTCTGTTGTCGTCTCCCTCTGAAGCCATCAGAAGTGCACCTCCTATAAATATTAAAAGTACAGCTACCGTACCTATAACTTTGGCTAGGAAGTCGATTATTGTCAGAATGAACGAAATTATTGGACGATCATCTTGCAGGTATGAATGTTCTTGGTCTCCGACCTTGAGATACTCTCCAACGTCGAAATTGCTTAGTGCTCCTGAGTTGAACGTTGATTGATTTGTGTTACCTGAGGCGTCTGTATCAACTGAATCTCCTTCTGTTTCGGCTGCTGCACCTGCTCCTTCTGTTAATGTGTCTTGCGCGTATGTTGTAGAAATTACGGCTGTGTTGAGTAGCGCGAAAAATAACATTATTGTCGCAAGTTTTTTCTTTAGACTCATTTTGGCTGTATTTATATCTGTTAATTATAGCAGATTTAGGCTCAAAGATAAAGGCTAAAGGCTGTGGTTCTGGATCGTTTTGGCGCCGGGGTTGACAGGTTTGGCAAAAAGATTTATATTTATTGCCTTTTATTTAATTGAATAATCAGAGTGGGACTAAAAGATATACTTAGATGGTGTGGTATCGAGTTTATGGATGAACAGGAGCCTGAAGGCCCTCAGGGATGGGAATATGTTGAAGAGGGTTCTACTGCTGTGCCTGTTGGTTTTGAAGAACCTCCAGTTGTCGAGGTTCCTGTTTTGCATGACCCAGCTTTGACGCAGATTTTGAGCAGCTTTGAAACTATTCAAGGGCTGGCTGCTGTTGCTCGTACTACAGCTGATACTCGAACAAATTTGGAATCTTTGATACGTCTTAATCAACAAATTGTTACTGTTACAGAGGACAGCTTGAAATCTGTTACTAAATTTGTAGAAGAGGCGCTTGAGAACCGGGATAAAGAAATTGTAAAGATTGTTAAAGCTATTGCTGAGATTGACGAAGCGAATAAGGCTGATGGTATTTTAAATGAAGCACATGATTTGGACATGCAGACTAGAGCGCAGCTTTATGAAGCTTATATGCTTTTGCAAAGAGAGAAAACTACTTTGATTTTGATTGTTCGAACCTTGCTTGAAACTCACAAGATGATGCTCGAAGCAAAAGCTGCTAGAGATCAACGGGTTCAGGAGGTGCTAGCACCTCTTCAGAGGCTTGAAGCTGCGGAAAAGCGTGCTCGATTGGCGAACAATTTGGTTCGTGAAGTTGCTGCTAATATCGTTTCTGATAGAGCGAAGCTTGATAGTGTTATGACCGCGCATATTCCACAGAGTTTGATAGACCAGGTTGTTAAGGCTGCTAATACGGAGGCTGATCTGCTTATGCAAGGTGTTGAGCTTTTGAGATCCACAGATTCGAGTAAGGAAGCCTTGGATAAAGAATTGAGTATGATGGGTGAAATATTGGCTTTGCCTGAGGTTGTTAAAGCTAAGATTGAGGAGCTAGAAACTGTTCGTGATTTGCGTCTTTTGGTTGATAATAAAAAACTAGATCCAAGAAGGATTCGTGCATTGCGAAATGATGTTTTTGC
>CAZRWH010000005.1:17034-34493 GCA_964603905.1 uncultured Candidatus Peribacteria bacterium
TGGTTGATAGGTTAGGGCCTTCTGATCAGTCTGCAGAGTATGTTCAGCAGATTTTGAGGAGTGATAAGCGCTTTTCGTCTGATCAGTTGAGATTTTTGTATGAAAGACTTAATAATTCTATCGGTATATGTGGTGAGCTTCTTGCACAACCAAATATCACTGAGGACGTAATTATAAGGATTATCAAAGAGTCTGGTTTCGGGCGTTCGATTTCTGGCCATGACTGTTTTCTAGATGAGGTTTTGGTGAGCAAAGGTGTTACTGACAAGGTTTTGGTTGCTTTGCTCTCTCACGTTGTTCTTACTCCTATCAAGGTGGTTAAGATTTTCTCTCATAAAAAAGCAAACGATTATGTTAGGAGGGAGCTACTAAATGATGAGGTGTTGAAGAGTTTTTTTGATGGGCGTCATGGTGTGGAGACTGCTAATCTTGAAGCTCTTGTCTCTTTGGTGAGGATGTCTAATTCTCCTGATTTTGCTTTGAGGTTTTTTGAAAAGATGAAAGATGAATATGGGTTTGTATTAGATACTGAATCTCATGCTAATACGGTAGTGCAATTTAGGGATTGTCATTCATGCAATAACGCGTTCGTTAAATGTGTAGAAATTTATTTTAAAAATGGAAATAGGGTTGATCCTCGTGTTGTTGAAATGATGGTTGATTGGATCAAAGTGTATCCTACGACAAGCAAGTACCCAGGTAATGATATTTTTGGATTTACCGATTCTGTTAATACATATGCCTTGGATTGTGATGCTCTTTTGAATGCTTTGATTGGTTTTGATGGGTTGTCAAAGGAGGAATTCAATCAGCTTGTTGACTCTATGCCTCAAGGGTATCGCTATTTAGCAATTGCTGATGATGTACTTAAAGATCCGAGGTTGTCCAAATCCAAGCTATTAGAGGCATGTCATTCCGTTCGTCTTTCTAAAGGAAAAGCCGATGCTTTGGCAGAGAACCCTGCACTGCCTACAGATGGTCTCTTGGCAATTGTTAGTAAATGTTCTCATAAGGGACATGCGAAAATTATTGAGCATAGGAATGTTGATGAATTGGTTTTAAGACTTCTTGTGGATTCTGAAACAGCAGATTATATTATGGCTCGTGCTCAAGCGGCTTTGAGAAAAAGGGAAAGCATAGCTGAAGCATTTCAGGAGGCTCATAGTACTCGTCTTTCGCCGCAACCTCGAGTTGTTAAAGCTGCCGATCAGGGTGTTGTTAGACCTATTAGGTTGTCTGATGAATCAGAACCGAGATATCTACCTGATGTTCCTCCGTCTCGTGAGCAGTTAGAACGAGATCGTGCTGTTAGACCTTCAAGTGTTGTTCGTGAAGAGCCTAAAAGATTTATTCCGGCTTCAGCGAGAAGTCCTAAGCAGAAAAATTAATTTTGGTGGATGATGCAAGTTTGTGATTTGACAATCAAACCTGGAAAAGTCCAGAAAAACACCGCAGAAAAAAGTGACAATTTGGCAAAAACATTGTCTGGTCTTGCAACGCCAGCTACCACTACAACTACCCACTACAACTACCTAAGATTTCATCGAAGATTCCTTTGATCTCGTCTAAGGACTCTACTTGTACAAGTCTTCCTCTGTATGTTGAGGCGTCGCGGAAGCCTTTGATGTATGCAGCGAGGTGTTTTCGCATTTCTAGTAATCCTTTTCGTCCGCGTGTTTCGATCGCGAGTCGGCTGTGTTCGATGATTAACGGTATTTTTTCTTCTAGTGTTTGTGGAGGGGTATAAGATTCTCCAGCTAGAGCAGCTTCTACTTCTGCCATTATCCATGGGTTTCCAAAGGTTGCTCGTCCAACCATGATTCCGTCCAGGTCGCGAAGTCGATTTTTTGCAATTTCTGCTGATGTTACGTCTCCATTTCCGATAACAGGAATGGATAGGGTCTTTTTTGCTAAGTAAATTGGCTCCCAGTCTGCTTGTCCGGTGAAGCTTTGTTTTGTTGTGCGGCCGTGGATAGTCAGGGCTTTGATGCCGGTTTGTTCGAATCTTTTGATTATATCTAGAAACTCTTTTTCGTTGTATTCTTTGAATCCTATTCTCATTTTGATTGTTACCGGCAGATTTGTTGCTTCTACTGTTGCTCGTGCTATTTCTTCTGCAAGTTCAGGTTTTGTTAGGAGTGCTGATCCGTGCATTGAGTTGATTACTTTTCGTGCTGGACATCCCATGTTGATATCGATCCCGTTTGCGCCCATTTTTTCGACTGTTCTTGCAGCTTCTTGGAAGAAATCTGGTTTCTTTCCGAAAAGTTGTACTATCAAAGGTCGTTCTGATTCGTCAAAATTGAGATATTCCATTGTCCTCTCTCCTCCAAACTTTATTCCATCAGCACTTATTAGCTCGGTTACGCAAATTGTTGATGGTGCCAACTGCTTTACTACTTGTCTGAATGCAGAGTCTGTATATCCCGCCATGGGGGCGAGTAGTAGCATCGGCTTTTTGGCTTGTTCCCAGTTAAAAGTCCGCATTGTGCATTGTTAATTGCTGGGGCGGATTATATATGAAAAGTTAGCAATCAGCAATTAGCAGAGAGCAGTTTAGTGGAGCGCTTTGCGCAAGATATTTGAACTATTCAACAACTCTCTTTACCTTTTTTATTTCTGGTTCTTTCTCGGAACTTATGTATGTGACGTTTTCGAGATCTACATCTCTATAGTCTGTATATTCAGATGGGCTTGCACCTGTTGTCCAATATGTATTTCCATTATCTGGATCTTCGAATAGTCCTGATAGAATGTATTCTTGTCCATCATCATAAACTGCGTATACATACTTGAATTCTCCTTCGTCTTTTGGATCAAATGGGAGTTCTCCTAAGGCCTCTTCTATTTCTGTTGCGAGAGGGTAGAGGCGGTTTTCTTTGTAGTATGTTTTTAGCTTTGTTTCGATTTTTGTTAAATCTTCGAATCTTTCGTCGTTTTGAGAGACTTCATCAGTTAGAGCTGATGGTGTTTCCTCTATGGTTTGTTGAGTTTCTTCTGTTGGTTCGTCTGCTGTAAATATTTTATAAGCATAAAATGCGCCTATTACTACGATGAATAGAGTTATGATTATGGTTAGGTTTAGCAAAATTCCATGAGATTTCTTCTCTGGAGTTGCTGGTTGTGTAACACTTGTTTCCGGTATTGGTGCTGCGCTAGGTGTCTGGATTTCTGAACTATTAATAGTGCTCATTAGCTGTTTTGCCTCTGCATTTTCTGGGTCCAAGTTCAAAATTTGCCTGAGACCTTCTTCGGTCTCGGCGGTTTTACCTTCTGCATTCCATTTCTTTAGTTGTTCTAAGGCTGATTTGAATCTGTCGTCGTTTTGGATTGAATCCATAGGTAGTTGTAGTGGGTAGTGGTAGTTGTAGTCTTGGAGCTCTTCGAGCAAGTTAGTTTTTTGCTTTGCAAAACCCTTAGAATAAATCTTCTTCGTTATCTTCTCCTCCTTCTAGTTTTGGTATTACGTTTTCGATTGCTCCCCATTCGCTTTCGCCGTGCTCAGGGATTATCAGTGTGATTTCGTCTCCAACTTCAGCTTTGAAATATGTTACTGATGCAAGGATAACACTGTAAGCTCTTCCTTCTGCTAGGACCTTGTATTGTCCTTCTTCGTAAGTTAGAACTCCTTTTACAGCCTTTCTTTCTACTGGGCTGATTTGTTTGTAAACAAAACTTCCATCTTCTTTAATGGTAAGTTTTAGTACATCACCAGGAACAAGTTTTGATTTACTGGCGTAGTTTGCCGGGATTGGATATGTCTTTTGGTTTGGCCCGATCATGTTTTGGCCATCGAACACTCCTTCGACAATTTGATGTTCTCCATCCATCTCTGTATTGAGTCCTTGTGCGGCTTTTTTCAGGTCTACAGTAGGATCTGATTTGCCTCCGGCTACTTCAGAGAGGATTTGTTTAGCAGAGCGTATGTTGCTTTCGGCAGTTGACAACAT
The DNA here is from genome assembly GCA_964603905.1 of uncultured Candidatus Peribacteria bacterium. GTDB lineage: Bacteria > Patescibacteriota > Gracilibacteria > UBA1369 > UBA12470 > CAZRWH01. Next base: position 20,985 of record CAZRWH010000005.1, read on the forward strand.
TTCTTTAGCCAAAGCGATTTTTGACGCTTGAGAAGCCATTTTGGGTTGGTTTTTAGTTTTTGTTTTCTCTGTATTATATCAAATTTCAGGAGAAACTTCAATACTTAAGACTGCATTGTTGTAATGCTTCTTCTCCGGCTAGTCTTAGATTGTCTGTCATGTTTTGTCTTAGCCATCCTTCGATACTACGGTCGCGCAGGCACATATCGTTTTCTGGAGTGGTCATCGGGAGGGTTGCTGCAAGGCATTTTCGGATCTTAGCAGAGAGTTCGTGGTCCAAGTCTTTTAACTGTTTTGACAGGATACAGTCTCCGAACCATGGTGGTGTATTTCCCCAAATCCCACAAGGGGCTTGCGGATAACATGTTTCCTCTGTCAGATTGTCGGTATATAGAAGTTCCTCAGAGGTTTTTTGAACCTGAGGCTTGTTACATCCTAGCTGCAGTGCCAAAAATGCTGGTCCGATTGAACTTAGTCTCATATATCTAATTAGAAGAGACCGATTCTACCTGTTAGGCGTTGTTTTGTCAATTTGGCATGTATATCACTTTGTCTCCGGACTGTCCTGAAATTCTTAGGTCTATGTATCTGATAGGGTCTTCGTATATGTTTAGTTGCGGGAGGGCTTGTTTGAGCTTCATAAGTTGTTCATCAACCTCGATTTGTGTGTCCATCCATACGTCGAAATACATTTCTGTTCTAAGGTGTACTTCTCGTGCTGTTTTGTAATAAGTTGCGTCGATTATTTGTAGCCCAAACTTGTTTTCGAAATCTGTTGTGGCTTCGATTATAAATTCAAGTTTCTCAGGCTCGATGATAGTTTTGCGTTCGGTGAGAGTTTCTACCGTTTCTATATAGATGTATGGAAGGGAAGGGTCTTCTGAATTGGTTTCAACTGCCATTCCTTGTTCGTTTACTATGAATTTTTTTGAAAATCCATCCTTGACTGAGATTATGTTTGCAACTTTTTCGTATGTTTCGATATCAAGTACGATTGTTGAAGGTAAAGACTTCTTAATGTTGATCGTTTTGTATTGAGGGTATGTTTCCTTGAGATAGGTTTCTTCTTCGGTCTCGTTTATTAGTAGTATGTTGGAGCCTTCAAAATTGTTTAGGTAGGCGAGTACTGGGTTTTCGTCTTCGACTTCTATTTGATTATGGTTAAAGTCGACATTTTTTATAGTGAAAATCCCTGACAAGAACAGAAGATGTCCTATTAAATACAAGACAATACCGCCGGCAATTAATGCTAGAGGTCTAATGATTTTCTTGATTTTGCGTCTTTCGGCTTTGGTTTTTAGTATCTTTTTTTCGGTAGTTCGGACTTTTTTTATTCGTCTTCTGCGTGATGCAGGCATTTCTAAATTGGGCCGATATCGTCCCATCCTTCCTGTTGTTTTGCCGATTTTTTTCTTTTTGAAGATACCCATCGCGGGTATTTTAGCAAAGATGTGCTTTTTTTGCTTCCTTAATTGCGTCCATTCTTTCAGCGCTCTTTACTCGAGCACGTACTTTTGCAGCTTTTTTGCTGTTTTTACTCTTTGGACGTGTTTCGTTCATTGTGCTTAGTCCGTGTTGGCTGCTGTGTCCTTTGTTTGTCATTATAGATTTAGATTACAGATTATAGATAACAGGTAACAGATTGTAAATTATAGAGGTTGGTGTTTTGCTGGAGCAAAACGGAATTTGTATTTATGGCCACTGGATCGCTATGCTTCCTGTGGCTATCCGCATCCTGAGCAACTGTCGCATGATCCGCCACAACCACCTGATGATAGGTTAGGGTTGTCGATTTTGAACCCTTCGTCTTCTTCAATGTAATCTATTTTACATTCGTTTACTAGGGGGATGCTCTCTTCTGGCACGAATATCTTTAGGCCTTCTGACTCTGTTGTTTTTTCATCGTCTTCGGCTTGTTCTGCAAAATCTAGGAAGTACTGGAATCCCATGCATCCTGCTGGGAAGATGTCGAACCTTAGTCCATATCCTTCTTTTTTCTCCTCTTTCTGCATGTTTTTTAATTCTTTTGCAGCTTTTGAAGTTAGCTTGATTTCGAATTCCATGTGTTGATTTTGAGGTTTAAAATGTGAATCTGTTGATCCGGGGGCAGATTGTACAGTATATGAAACCTGTTTACAAGGAAGAGATTATTATGCGAGATCTCTTGATTTGCAAGAATAAAAGGAGTAGCATTTTTTCACTAGAGTTAAATACTATCTTGATCATGAAGGATTTGCTTTTAAAAAAGAAGGTTTTAATACCTGTTGGAATTGGATTGGTTGTCGTTGTTTCGATGCTGTTTTCTGGAGGAGATGATGGCGTTGAATATGATTTTGCGGAAGCTGATTATGTTGATGTTACTCAAGAAGTTTCTGTTACAGGGACGGTTGAGGCTGATCCAAAGGTCGAGATGAGATTTCAAACTTCTGGTCAGGTTCAGGATGTTTATGCTGAAGTAGGTGATTTTGTTGCTAGTGGGCAAGCTTTGGCTGTTTTGGATAAAGACAAATTGTATATAAAAGTTCTTGCAGCAGAGGCGGATCTTGCTATGGCTCAAGCAAATTATGATCAAGTTGTTGCGGGAAGTACCGACGAGGCTATTGCTGTCGCTCAAGCTTCTGTTGATAAAGCGGCTGCAGATCTTGCTATGGCTGAGCAAAGCTTGGCTAGTACTGTGATTTTGGCTGATGACTCTGTTGCGTCTGCGCAACTTACTTACGATGCGGCTTTAACAGATTACGAGAACGCGATTACGACTTATGGAGAGGACTTGGTTCATGCTTATGAGGACATTTATAACACTATTGGAGATGTCTTTAATGAGGTTGATGATTCTATGCGTGATGCTGACAATATTCTTGGTGTTGCAGATGAGGATGTTAATGATACTTATGAATTAGCTTATGAGACTGGTGATAGGTCTCTTTATAATTCTACTCAGCTTGATTATTCGGATCTTGAGGCTGATTATACGGCGCTTTATGCTGAGTATTCTGACATTGATACTGATGATTATGCATTGATGGATGCGATGATCTCGGATATTGAGCAGTTTTTGGATGATGCTGGAGAGCTTATGAATAACGTTGATGAGGTTTTGGCTGAATCTCCTACGATTGGAAGTTTTACAGATACGGTTAAGGACACAAAGAGGACGATGATTGCTGCTGAGATTAGTGATATTAATTCGATTACTGCAACTTTTGAAAATGCACAACAAGCTGTTGATTCTGCTCAGACAGATGAGTCAGCTTATTTGCAGGTTTATGAAGACGACCTTGCTTCGGCTAAGCAGGCTCTTGAGACAGCTCAAGCACAATCTGATGCAGATGTTGTTTCAGCTGAGGTTTCTGTTCAGGTTTATGAGGCTTTGCTTGCACAAGCAGAGGCTTCTTATGCTGATATTTCGGCCGATCCTCGTGAGGTTGATCTTGCTAGTTTGAAAGCATCTGTAGCAAGTGCTCAAGCTGCGGTTTCACTTGCTTATAGCAACCTGGACGAGGCTTATATTTATGCACCTTCAGATGGTGTTATCACTGAGATTTATGGTGATCCGGGAGAGAATATTTCAAGTAATGAGGACTTTATGGTTATGGTGTCTGATAATTACAAGATTACGGCAAATGTTTCTGAGACAGATATCTCAAAAGTTAAGGTAGGGGATAAGATTCTTATGACTTTGGATGCTTTTGCTTATGACAAGGAGTTTGAAGCTGAAATTACAGATATTGATCCTGCTGAGACTGTTGTTCAAGGGGTGATTTACTATCAAGTGACTGCGATGTTTACTGCTGAGGATGAGGACATCAAACCTGGTATGACCGCTAATATGGATATTATTACTGCGGAGCTTGATTCTGTTCTTGGTGTGCCTGTTAGGGCTGTTAAATATGACGGTTCAAGGGTTTATGTTTTGATGGTTCGTTTTGGAGAGGCTTACGAAGTTGATGTTGAAATTGGAGTTCGTGGAGATCAGTATATTGAGATTTTGGAGGGGTTGGATAAAGGAGATAAAGTGGTGGTGTATATTAGATAAAAATTAGACATATGACATAAGACTTATGACTTATGTAGAAAATGGTTTTTTGTGAAATAAAAAACACCATGACTACAACTACCACCACTAACTACAACTATCTAGGCCTTGCGCCTAATTTAAGGATTTGATAAAAAGATATCCTGATTATTTAATTATTTCTGTTATGAAGGTAAGTGCACTAAAGCCTTTTGAGCCTGTACTGGAAGGACATCGGTCTGATGCGAGGGTTGAGCAAGCTGAGTTCTTGGTCGAAAACTATAGAGCGATGATTGGTATGTTAGTTAAACAAGGAGATACAAATGCTGGGAGGGCTTTGTTCGGTCCGACAGGTTATGTTAGAGATGGGCTACGATTTACAAATGGAAATGGTGAAGCTGGGACTCAATGGTGCAGATGGATGGTTGACGCTCTACGGATTTATGAATCTGTTGATGATCTTCCTGAAGGGACTTCTGAGGCTGATAAAATTCTTTTTGGACAACTGAAGGAGTTTAGATTGAGAATTAATGGATCTCTTCGGTAAGTTGATGTAGAATCGCTTGCGTGAAAATATTTTTAACCAAACAAACAAATGGAAAAAACATTAGTACTTGTAAAACCTGATGCAATTCAACGTGGTCTTATTGGAGATATCGTTGGTCGCTTTGAGAAAAAAGGTCTTAAGCTTATTGGATGTAAAATGATGTCTCTAGATGAGGCTTTGCTTCGAGAACATTACTCTCACTTGGCGGACAAACCTTTCTTTGGAAGTCTTTCTCGTTTCATGCAAAGCAGCCCTGTAATTGCTCTATGTTGGGAAGGTCTTGAGTGTGTTGATGCTGTTCGTCTTCTTTGTGGAATTACTAAGGCTCGTGAAGCTGAGTCTGGATCTATCCGTGGAGACTTCGCTATGAGTGTTAGTTGTAATGTTGTTCACGCTTCAGACAGTATTGAAAATGCTGAAATTGAGGTTAAGAGGTTCTTTAACCAAGATGAGCTTCATGAGTATGCTAAGTCTGAGTATGAGCATGTTTATGCGGAGGACGAGCTATAAAATTTTGATTCTGCTCTCATGTTCGCTCTCAAAAATATGTAGCGCTGCAGATATTCGTTTAGAATAAAAATTTTATTACATTTAAAAACACCCTAGCCGAGATTGGTTGGGGTGTTTTTTTTATAGGTCAATTCTAATGATTTTCCATGACATTACGACAGCTCCACTTATCTGTAGTCTTTTTCCGTTTGTTAGTTTTTGAGTATATGTACCCATTTTATCGATGGGTGGTTTAGGTATGTCTATTCCTATCTTAAAATCATGTGCTTCTACGTTTTTGGCACCTAATTTTAGTGCGAATTCTTTGAATCTAGGAAAACTGTAGACGTTGTAGAAAGAATGGAATCCTGTTTTTCCAGCATCTTTTTGGAATTCTCTAACTTTTATCTCGAAGTCTATATCGCCATCATAGAATAAACTGCTTATAAAAATATGTTTTTTTTGTGACGGCAAACAGCGATTTTAAAAGTTGGTCGTAGTACGGGAGCCAGGATAAGGTTTTCCAGTTGATGGATATGTCGAACTCTTTTATTAGCTTTTGAGGAAGGTTGTAGACGTCTTCTGTTTGAAAAGATATGTTCTTTTGGTTCTTATACAGGCTTTTTGCTTCTTCGATTAAATATGCGGTTTGATCTACCCCAAGGAATATCGATTTTGGGCTTATTTCATTTAGTAATCCTATTATGTGTCCAACTCCACAGCATGCATCGAGAATTTTTAGTTCTTTTTCTTTGATTAAGGGGGTAATTAATTTTTCGAGTAATTTATCGAGTTCTTGTTTGTTTTTAGAATACTTTGTCATTGAAGCAATGTTGTGTTGCTTGTCTTTGTCTTTATTGAAATAGGTGTAATTTCTGTTCATGTTTTTTGTTTTTGTTTATGAATGTAGTATATCGGAAGTGTTAGTGTTGGACAATTTATGTGTATAGTCCGAAAAAATATATTTTGGATGCTTATGAAGAAGCTCAGAGGCTTTGGGAGCTTCCAGAGATAAGAGATTGTCCTGGTCGTAAATTTTCAACTGTCCACGATTATGTTATCAGGCATCGTGGAGCTGCTTATAGTCAGTTGGCTTCTTGGTAAAACAGTGCAAATAGTATTTCTAGGTTTTCACGCATTACCTGATGACTGTCTATTGTTTTAGCTAGTTGCAATCCTGTTTTGCTCATTAATTTCTGAGTTTTTCTGTTCGATGTTTTCCCGGTTTCGATTTCTATGATGAGTTTCATCCTGAGTAGTAAAGCTTCGAGGATTAATATCTTTTCTATTTTTCCTTCGTCTATTTCTCCAAGTAATTGTTGGATTGGTTCTATAATCCATTCAGGGAGGTAGCCTATTTTTTGAAGTATTCGAAGCAAATTTGCAACTAATTTTCTGGCGTGGCTAGCTTCTTTTATTTCTAGTTCTTTTAGGTAGTCCAAAAGTCTTTGATATTGTTCAATATTTCTTTGTGGTTTTGTGTCGGTGCCGTGAATTACCTTGGCCGGTTTTTCTCCTTCCTCGTTGTTGTCCAACAAGAGGCGTATTTGATTACGTCTCAGTCTTATCTCTATGGTGACTTCTTGGCAGCTTGCCCAAAGTTCAATTCCTTTATCGTCTTTGTCGATTTGTAATGTTAGGTCATCTCTATCTATTTTAAAGTCGTTGCAATCTGTTTCAGGTGTTGCGGTTAGTATGGTGTTTATTGCAAATTGTGTTTCTGGAGATCTAGGCGTCATGATTTTTTATAATTTCAATAATCCAATACTTATAATTGTTAACACCAGGTAAGAAATCCCCATCGTAGGCCAGAAGTCTAGATGGCGAATTAGAAATGCAAACAAGGTGATGAAACCTGCTAGCAGCAGAATATAAAAAATACTGCTCTTAGCCAGGTCTTGAATATGACCTTTGTCTGTTCCTAGGTATATAAAGATCGTTGCTAGTGTGAACTGAATTGGCAATCCGTACAGAAGTGCTGCGTATTTGGGGCTACAATATTTGGCTAAAATGCTCATGCCGACGATTACGCCGCCTCCTATGAAGAACTGAATTATGTAGTTTAGGGTAGGGGACATGGATGTTGGTTGTTTTATTTAATAAGGCCTCGAGATATTAGGTATCTTGCTGCTTGGGTATCGTCACGAACTTGGTCTGGTGAAGTGGGAGGGCTTAGCTTGATCCCGCTTACAGAGTAGAAAGCCCAATTTGGAAGAAATTGTACTTCTATGCCATCTACCAGGTATTTATATGGTATTTTGATCCCTGTTCCATCGTCGATCCATTCGGTGACTGTTCCCATTTGGCATAAAAGGTCCACTACTTTTTTGTTTGCTTCCCACTGTTCTTGGCTTTGAGTAGGTGATTTTTCAGGCCACTGAATTTGGTCAAATTGGTTTTCTGGTGTTGTTGATGGAGCGTTCATTTTTTTTAAAATTTAAAGCATCTTAAGGAGGGATATTGACACTTCGTCAATCCCTTGTCAAGTTCTGTTGGCTGTATGTTTTTGGTGTTTTATGCCTTGTTAAGCTTTGCTAGCACAAACCCTGCTACAAACCCGTTGAAAATTCCCATTATTGTCCATGTTAGGATCATAGTTACGGGGAATGTGAAGCTGCTGAAGTTAATCAGGAACGAGGGTACTGCTATTACAAACATGTAGATAAGTCCGAAGTCGATTGCGTTGCAAAGTGTGGACTTTTTGAAAAGAGCTTTTGTCTTATCCCATACGAACGCAAGTCCGAAACCTAGTAAGATAGGGTATAGGAAGAAAAGCATCATAATTGGGTCGTCCCATGGGCGAAATACTGGGTTTATGTATGCTTCTTGTAGGTTTGGGAATATGACTCCGAATGTTGGAGTTAGGATCATGTTTACTACGGACATTGTGATACCTGCTGCAAGTCCGGTCAGGAAGATTTTTTTCATTTTTGGTTTTGGTTAGTTGATTGTTTTTATAAGCACCAAATCTCCCAAATTCGTTCCTGTTGGGCCGGTTTTGATTAGGCCGCTTGCTTTTTGGAAGTAATGGTATGAGTCGTTGTTTTTGAGATAGCCTTTTGCGTCTTTTCGGAGGGAAGAAGGGGAGGCGATTGCTCCAGCTGTTTTGCGTGGGCAGAATCCGTCTACTCCGTCTGTTCCGATGGATAATGTTGTTATTGGTAGGCCTTCGATTAGTGATGCGAGTACAAATTCTTGATTGCGTCCTCCGGCTCCGGTCCCTTTGACTTTTACTGTGGTTTCGCCTGTTGCAATGTAGATTTTCTTTGGGTCTTTTGCTTGATGAGAAAGCTCTTTCGCACGCGTGGCGCAGTCTCCGTCTAGGTGTTTGTTTAGTATAACAGGTTCGTATCCTGCTTTTCGAATTGCTTTCGTGGCTTCATTGGCGACTGTTTCGTGATTTGCTAGGATTTTGGTTTTGACTTTGGACACCTTTTTGATGGTTTCTTGCCAGTTCTTTGGTTCTTTGATTTTGTACTTCGTCAGGATCTTCTTGGCATCTTCAATTGTTGTTGGGTCTGCCGTGAGTGGTCCTGATGCGATTGAGCTTAGGTCGTCGCCGAGTACGTCTGAAATCACTAGATTTATGCACTTTGCGGGTTGGATTGCCTGTGCTAAGTGACCTCCTTTGATTTGTGAAAGGTGTTTTCTTACTGTGTTGATCTCTTGAATGTTTGCACCGGACTTCAGCAATGCTTTGCTTATCCGGATTTTTTCATCGAGAGATACGCCTTCGATTGGAAGTGGCATTAGAGATGATCCTCCGCCAGAAATTAGGCTGATTACGAGATCGTCCGTGTCAGCTTTTTGTGCGATCTTGAGAATTCTTTTTGCTCCTCTTACTCCTGTTTGGTTTGGGAGTGGGTGAGTGGCGTAGAAGTATTTGGTTGTTTTGAGATCTGGCTTTGGTTCGCCTTTTGGAATTGTTATGAAGCCTTCTGTGACCGGTACTGATTTTTCGATGGCTTGTGCCATTTTTGAGGCTCCTTTTCCGGTTCCTATTACGTAGATGTTTTTGTAACCAGAAAGGTTATGTTTTTTTATTTCTTCTAAAACTAGGTTTTCTGGATTTATTTTTTTCAAAACTTCCTCCGTAATTTGGAGTAAAAGCTTGCGAGCTTCTCTCTCCTGTTTGGGGAGGTTTTTAAGGAGTGATCGTGTGTTTTTAATCATCTATAGATATTCTTTGTTGACCAGGAACTCTGGTGTTTTGCCCTCGAGTGCATCGATAAGGTTTTGTGCTGCCATTGTTCCCATTTTGTTTCGAGTTTCGAAAGTTGCAGATCCAACGTGTGGTGCCAAAACTGCGTTTCTCATTTTTTCTAATCCTGGTTTCATTGCAGGTTCATCTTCGAATACATCAAGTCCTGCTCCAAAGATTTTTTTCTCATCAAGTGCTCGAACTAGCGCTTCTTCGTCTACAACAGGTCCTCTAGCTGTGTTGATTAGGATTGTTCCTTCGTGCATCCAATCAAGCTCTTGCTCTCCGATTAGGTGATGTGTTTCAGGGTAGTAATTTACATGAAGAGAAACGTAGTCACTCTCTTTACAAAGTGTTTCCATGTCAACTTTTGTTGCACCTGTGCTGGATTCTAGTTCAGGGTTTCCGTTTAGGTCTGTATAAAGGATTTTCATTCCGAATCCTTTGTTCATTTTTGTTGCAACGTTTTCTCCAATACGTCCTGCACCTACGATTCCAAGAGTTTTACCTGTCATTTCTTGTCCTAGTAGCATCATTGGCCCCCATCCTTCGAATTTACCTTCGCGCATCATCGTGTCACATTCCGGCATTCGACGTGCAACCGCAAACATCAAAGCGATTGCCATGTCCGCTGTTGTGTCATCAAGAACTCCCGGTGTGTTTGTGATCATAACTTTCCTGTCTCCAGCCGCTTTTGTGTCGATATTGTTGTATCCGACAGCGTAGTTAGAGAAGATCTTACATTGAGGTCCTGCTGCATCTAGTACTTCGGCGTCGATTTTGTCTGTCAGAAGACAAAGTACTCCGTCTCGACCTTTTACTTTTTCGAGAAGTTCGTCTCTAGATAGTACGCGGTCGTCTGGATTGACTTCGACGTTTTCTGCTCCGAATTTGTCCTTGAGCATTTGGATTCCTTCTTCAGGGATCGCTCTTGTGACGTAAATGTTCATGGGTAGTTGTAGTTGGTGGTTGTAGTTGTAGTCTTGGTGTTTTGCCTTGTGGCAAAACGTTTATTGTTAATATATAGACTCAATGTATTCTTTGATTTGGCCTAGTCCTTTTCGGATGTTCTCTTCTGTTGATACGTAAGAGAATCTTACGAAATCATCTCCGAAGCTTCCGAATACTGTTCCAGGCAGAATTAGTACATGTGCTTCACGCATGATTTTATCGCAAAGTTCATCTGCTGTAATCCCAAGTTTGTCTAGGATTTGTCTTACGTTAACCATTAGGTAAAAAGCTCCTTTTGGAGAGTGACAGTGCATTCCTGGAATGTCGTTTGCCAGGTCAACCATTAGGTCGCGACGTTTTTTGTACTCTGCAAGCATTTCTGCGACTGCAGGTTTTGTCGCTTCTCCTGTCAAAGCCTCAAGTGCTGCGTATTGAGCTGAGCTGTTTACACATGATGTGTCGTTACAAGCAAGTTTCTCTATGTAATCTTTCATTTCTTTGTTTTGCGTGACAGCCCATCCGATTCTGTATCCTGTCATTGCGTATGTTTTTGAAGCTCCATTCAAAACGACTGTTCGCTCTGGCATTCCTTCGAACTCTGTAATTGAAACGTGCTCTCCTTCGTGAACCATTTGGTCATAAATCTCATCAGAAAGAACCCAAAGATCATGTTTCTTTGCGATTTCTGCGATCTTTTCCATCAGTTCACGCGGTACAACTCCTCCTGTTGGGTTTTGTGGAGAGTTGATGATGATTAGCTTGGTCTTGTCTGTGATTTTTGATTCTAAATCTTCTGCTGTGTAGTTAAATCCTTCTTCTTCTTTAAGTTGAATAGGTACAACTTTTCCTCCCAAATATTCAGTAACTGACTCGTAAATAGGGTAGCAAGGGTTTGGAACGATAACTTCGTCTCCCTCATCGATTAATGCGTTGATCATGTAGAACATAACAGGTTTTCCTCCTGAAACTACGACAACATCATCTGCTTTGTACGGGCAGCATGAGTACTGTGAGTGGTACTCTGCGACAGCTTCTCTCAATGCAGGAATTCCTGGTGTTGGAGTGTAGTGTGTTTGGTTGTCGTTGATAGCGGCGATTGCAGCCTCATTGATGTTTCGTGGAGTGTCGAATCCTGGTTCTCCGATTTGTAGGTATACAAGGTTTATTCCTGACTCTTTTTCAAATTTTTTCGCTTTTGTTATGACTGAGAACGCGTTTTCTGTTCCTAGTCTTGGCATTCTTTTTGAGAAGGGTTTCATTTTTTTGTGTTAGTGAGTAGTGAGTAATGAGAAGTGAGTAGTCTATTGGATTAATTCTTCTTCCTAAGGATAACTTTCAGCGCCTTTTCAATTATCTCCTTTGATGTTATACCATACTTTTCCATAAGTTCTCGAGGTTTTCCTGATTCTCCAAAAGTGTCGTCAACTCCGACCATTTCAACAGGTACAGGAAGCTCTTGTGCGAGTACCTCCATTACCGCTGATCCCATACCTCCAGCTTTTTGGTGTTCTTCTGCGGTTACAACACATCCTGTTTTCTTCGCAGATTCCAAAATCGCATCTTTGTCCAAAGGTTTGATGGTGTGCATGTTGATAACTTCTGCGTTTACTCCTTTTGTCTCCAAAAATTCTGCTGCATCAAGTGCTTCTGCAACCATCGGCCCACAAGCTATTATGCTGACGTCTGTTCCTTCTCTCATTGTGTTTGCTTTTCCTACAACAAAAGGTGTGTTTTCATCTGTTACTACAGGCACTTTTTCACGTCCGAAACGGACATAAACTGGCCCATCCATCTCTGCCATTGCTAGTACAGCTTTCTTTGTTTCGTAATAATCAGCAGGTACGATTACCTTCATGTTTGGTAGAACTCGCATGATGCTGATTTCTTCCAATGCTTGGTGAGTTGCTCCATCAGGTCCTACAGAAATTCCTCCGTGTGCTCCACCGAATTTTACGTTCAGTTCTCCGTAACAAATGCTTGTTCTGATTTGTTCCCATGCTCTTCCAGAAAGGAATACTCCGTAAGTGGAAATGAACGGAATTAGACCTGTTAGTGACAGTCCTCCGGCTACATTTACCATGTTTTGTTCTGCGATCCCCATGTCATAAAAACGATCTGGAAATCTGTCTTTGAATTGGCATGTTAATGTCGATTTTGCTAGATCGGCATCCATCACGACAACATTTGGGTTTTTCTCACCCAGTTCGATCAGGGCATCTGCCCATCCTTGACGGGTTAGTTTTAGTTCTCTTTCCATGTATTTAGAGTTTTAGAATTTTAGATTCAGAGAGTTTTAAAGGCGCTTTGCGCCCACTGTTCACTGTCCACTGTCCACTAATCACTATTCAGGGCCGCTTCTTTCTCCGCTAGCTCTTTCAACGCTTTCTCTAGGTGTTCTGCGTCTGGAGCTTTTCCATGCCATCCTGCTTGGTCTTCCATGTATGAAATTCCTTGCCCTTTGATCGTGTGGGCGATGATAGCTGTTGGTCGTCCTTTGAGTGTTTTTGCTTTTGCCAGTGCTTCTCGGACTTGTTTAAAGTCATGTCCGTCTATTATTAGGACGTGCCAGTTGAAACTTTCGAATTTCTTGTCTAGTGGGTGAACGCCCATTACGTCTTCAACGTGTCCATCAATCTGTAGTTTGTTGTAATCTACTAGCAAAGTTAGGTTGTCCAGCTTGTAATGAGCTGCTGACATTATTGCTTCCCAGCTTTGTCCTTCTTGCAGGTCTCCTTCGCTTGAAAGTCCGTAAACGTGGTTATCTTTTCCTTGTTGTTTTAGTCCAAGAGCAACTCCTGTTGTGACCGAAAGGTTTTGTCCAAGTGATCCTCCTGACATTTCCATCCCTTTTGGATGAAGTCTTGAAGGGTGTCCTTGGAGATCTGATCCTAATTGTCGGAAAGTCATTAGATCTGCAGGATCGAAGTATCCTGTTCTTGCTAAGATTGAGTAGATTGCCGGTGTTATGTGGCATTTGCAGAATATCATTCTGTCTCGCTCTTCCCATTGTGGGTTTGTAGGGTCGTGTTTTAGGAATTCATTATAAAGCACAACAAGCATCTCTACTGAAGATAGAGAGCCTCCTGGGTGTCCTGATCCTGCCGCATTTGTCATCTCAACGATGTCGCGTCGCATCTGGATAGCTTTCAAATGAAGTTCCTTTTCAGATAACTGAATCGGGTACGTCATATTTTTTAGAGTGAAGAATTGAAGAGTTGAATAATTGTAGAGTGGGAGGCATTTTTTTTGATCTCCTCCAGTAAAGTACAGCGTGCGTTTTTTTGCAATGGTAAGCGGTTATTTTGT
>CAZRWH010000005.1:34593-51040 GCA_964603905.1 uncultured Candidatus Peribacteria bacterium
CTCCTCCAGTAAAGTACAGCGTGCGTTTTTTTGCAATGGTAAGCGGTTATTTTGTGGTTGCCGATTTATTGTAAATGGTTTGTAGATTGTGCTAAGATTCAGTGCCATGATTATCAAAACCTTCAAAAATCAGAATCAGTTTGCAGATTTTCTTGAAAAGGTTGGTGTTACGCCAGCCGGATCTATGTATATGAAAGGGAAGGGTGTTCTTCGAATTTTTGATCTTGGAGAAATTGATACGCGTGGTGCGAATATACTTAAACAAGAGGCTCTTTCGATTGGTGCGGAAGTGGCGCTTCCTAGAGAGGCGGCAGCTTTTGATGCTGATAAAGTGAGGGCCGTTTTGATTGCAAATCTTCGACAGGTTCATAATATCTCAGATAAGCTTAAGCTTCAACCGTTTGGACTTAAAGAAGTTGGACGAAATCTTATTGAAATTGCTGAGAATTATGAGCGTGATGAGTTTGTTATCAAGTCTCCTCATGGTCGTGAGCTTGTTCTTGATAGACCTGTAGTTATGGGTGTTCTCAACGTGACTCCTGATAGTTTTTCTGATGGTGGGCAGTGGGCAGAGGGCAGTGGGCGGAGCGCAGTAGATAGAGCGAAGGAGATGGCTCAAGAGGGGGCGATGATTATTGATATTGGAGGGGAGTCTACCGGTCCGGGTTCGAAAGATGTTTCTCTCGAGGAGGAGCTTGCTCGAGTTATCCCTGTTATAGAGGCGGTTCGGAAAGAGCTTCCGGATGTCTTCATATCGATTGATACTTGGAAATCTGAAGTTGCGCTCAAAGCGATTGAGGCTGGTGCTGATATGGTGAACGATGTTACTGCAGGAAGGGGAGACGCTGGTATGACCGAGATTGATGCTCCAATTGTATTAATGTATGCAAAGGATGACGGGCCTAGGACAACTTCTGACGAGATCGAGTATGATGACGTGATTTTTACTATCTCATCTTTTTTGAAAGATAGAATTACTAAGTTCAAAAGTTCTCAAATAATAATTGATCCTGGAATGGGAGCTTTTGTAAGTAGTGTTCCGAAATATAGTGTCGAGATTTTGCATCGGCTTTCTGAACTCAAGACTTTTGGATTGCCGATTTTGGTTGGAGCTAGTCGCAAAAGTTTTCTTGGTGGTGAAATTGAGGATCGTTTGCCTGGTTCGATTGCTGCGGCTACAATTGCTGCTCAAAATGGTGCTAAAATTATTCGAGCCCATGATGTCAAAGAAACATTTAACGCTTTAAAATTATGTTAGTTTGTCGAGATTTTAAATTTGATGCTGCACATTTCTTGCCTAGTTATAAAGGCAAATGTGAGAGGTTGCATGGTCATACTTACAGATTGAGAATTGCGATTGAAGGGGAGCCAGATGCGGAAGGTATGATTGTTGATTTTGGAGATATTAAAAAAATTGTTACTGCAAAAGTTTTGGACAAATTGGATCATCACAATATTAACGATGTGATTCCAAATCCGTCGGCTGAGAATATTTCTATGTGGATATGGCAGCAGCTTGAAGGGGAGTTTGGAGATGCGAAGCTTCACGAGGTTACGGTTTGGGAGACTGATGGGTGTTTTGTTGTTTATAGTGGCGAGTCGCGAGTGGCGAGTCTCAAGTAGTTTTTTGTATTTTGGATGGCATGAACTTTGTTTGTGGTGTTTTTGTGTTTGGCGTGCGTGCTAGTGTTTTTTGGAGTAAACTACTAACCACCAACCACTAATCACTAGTCACTAAATGTCTAAGGTTTCAAAAAATATTCCTCTCATTGATATCCGTAATGTAGAGAAAATCTACGGTAATGAGGGAGCTGTTCAAACTCATGCACTCAAAGGTGTGTCTTTTGTTATTCATCCAGGTGAATTTGTGGCGATAATGGGGCAGAGTGGATCTGGTAAATCTACCTTGATGAATATTATTGGTTTTTTGGATACGGTTACTACCGGGGAGTATCATTTTGCAGGGCAAGACATCACAACGTTTACAGATGATGATTTGGCGGGGATAAGGAATAAGGAGATTGGATTTGTTTTTCAATCATTCAATCTTTTGCCGCGTACAAGTTCTGTAGATAATGTAAAAATTCCGCTAGTTTATGCTGGTGTCTCTGAAGTAGATCAGATTGAACGTGCTAAGAATGTTTTGACGATGGTTGGGCTTGCTGACAGGCTTGAAAACACTCCAAGTCAGCTTTCGGGTGGTCAGCAGCAACGTGTTGCGATTGCGCGAGCTCTTGTTAATAATCCAAGTTTGATTTTGGCTGATGAGCCTACAGGTAATTTGGATACTCAATCTGGAGAAGATGTCATGAAGATTTTGAAAGATCTCAACAAAGAAGGACATACGATTATTATGGTTACGCATGAACCTGATATAGCTGATCAAGCCAAGAGAATTATTGAGGTTCGTGATGGTTTAATTGTTAGAGATAAATAGCTATGAATAGTTTTGTCCAATCATTACAGCTGGCGCTAAAAGCCCTTACTGTGAATAAGGGACGTGCTTTTTTGACTTCGCTTGGGATTATGATTGGTATTGCCTCCGTCATTATGGTCGTGTCCATAGGGTCGGGTGCTCAGAGTCTGATTTTGAATCAGGTTAAAAGTGTGGGTAGCGATTTGGTGAGTATTTTGCCTGGTGGTCAGGTTGAAGATGGTCCTCCAGCTGCTGTTCTTGGTATTACTATTACAACTCTTGATCTTGAAGATGCTGAGTCTTTGGCGGATACGGCGAATGTTCCTAATGCTGTTGCGGTTACTCCATATGTAAAAGGTGGTGGTACTGTTTCGTATGGGGCGGAATCGATAGACAGTTTTTTCAATGGGGTATCGTATCAATATCCTGCGGTTGAAGACGTGAAAGTTGAGGATGGTCGTTTCTTTAGTGAAGTTGAGGCGAACAGTCTTGATCGTGTTGTTGTGATTGGATCGGAAGTTGCAGATCAGCTTTTTAATGGGACAGATCCGATAGGCAAGGATATTCGTATTCAGAAGGAGAGCTTCAAGGTGATTGGTATTTTTGAGGAGAGAGGAGTTGTTGCTTTTCAAAATCGAGATGATCAGGTTTTTGTTCCTGTTGAAGTTGCTCAAAAATTACTTCTTGGGATTGATTATGTTAGCTTGATCCGTGTGAAAGTTGATAGTAGTGAAAATGTTGATCGTGCTCTTTATGATGTAAAAGAAACGCTTAGGGTAAATCACAATATTCGGGATCCAAAAGATGACGATTTTACTGTTGAAAGCCTTGATAATGCGGTTGATATGCTTACGTCGATTACAAATGTTCTTAAGTTCTTTTTGGCTTCGATTGCGGCGGTTGCACTTGTCATTGGAGGTATTGGGATAATGAATATTATGTTTATTTCGGTTACTGAGCGTACTCGTGAGATTGGTCTTAGGAAAGCTATTGGGGCTAAAAAAAGAAGGATCTTGGAGCAGTTCCTTTTTGAAGCGGTAATAGTGACTTTGGTAGGAGGTGTGTCGGGTATTTTGGTTGGTGGAATTATATCTGTCTTTGTTGCGCTGGTGGCGCAAAGTTATGGGTACAGATGGGACTTGGTTGTTTCGCTTGAGGCGGTTGCTTTGGCTTTTGGTGTGTCTTGTTTTGTTGGAGTTGTTTTTGGTTATTATCCTGCGAAGAAGGCGGCGGAGCTTAATCCGATTGATGCTTTGAGGCATGAGTAGTGGACAGTGGACAGTGAACAGTGTTGGTGTCCCGCTGAGCGGGACGGAATTGATAGTTATGCCGCTAGGACCGCTCTGCTTCCTGGCGGTGCTAATTTGACGATTTATTCTGTGTTTTGCTAACCCAGTAAAATGTTTTTGCTGTCTCTTTTGCTTATGTTATAGTTAGGTAAAGTTCGGATACAAATACAAAATTTAACCCCAAAAAAAGTATGGCTAAAAAAGATTCATGCTGTGCAAGCGGAAAGCTCGGTTATATTGTAGCTTTTCTGCTAGGACTTCTTATCGGAGCGCTTGTCTTTGCGCTAGTATCGATAATGGAAGTTCAAGAGCAAGGAGAAATCCTTGAAGACGCAATCCTACGAATTGAGAGTATTGAGACTTCTATGAAAGGATGGGATCAAATTGGTCCTGCGGTAACTCCTGAGGCTCCTTCAACTGAGTCTGCTGGATGGGATCAAATTGATGCTGCGGCAACTCCAGAAGATGAGAACCCAGGTGAAGCAGGTGGATGGGATCAAATCTAGTTTTAGATAATTTAAAAGGGCACCGTTTCGGCGGTGTCCTTTTTTTATGCTTTTTACGCTACTCCGATTGCGTTTTCTGTGATCAGTGTCTCCATGTAAGGTAGGAGTTCGTCTAGTTCTGTTGTTGCCTTGGTGAATTCGTCGATTTTTGTAGCTTTGGCTTGTGGGTGTTCCTCTGCGAATTTCCTTAGTTCTTCTAGTCTTGATCTTGTTGTTTCAAGTAGGTTGAATGCTAGCATTGTGTTGTTTGCAATTAGCCAAGGGTTTGCTTCTAGCAGTTTCAATGCTTCGGTTAGTGATCCAAGATTAGTGTCGATTGATGTAAGGATGGTTGTTGATGCTCCTTCCAAATCTCTGCTCGATAGTTCAGATTGAATTTGTATTAATTCTGAGTATGCTTCTTCGTTTTCGTTCATTAAGATGTTTATTCCTTGAAGTGTGTCATTTCCTGCTGCTTTTTCCCCTTTGATTTGTATTACGTTGAGCAGGTAGTTCAAGGTCTTAAGGGCTATGTCTGTGTAGCATCTTTCTTTTGCTGTTTGTAGATTGTTTTGAGCAGTTTGTTGTGCCTCTTCGATGTCGCCTTTCATTGCCAGACTTCGAATTAAAGCTAGTCCAATGTAGTATAGATCTTCTCGTTTTACAGACTCAGGGTTTAGTAATTGTTGAGCCTCTGCGATGTGCTGAGCTTCTCTCTCCGGGTCTCGATTTCTTAGGCTAAAGATGTCGTAGTTGTCTGCTGCAACTTTGAATTTTTTGATTTCGTCGCTTAGATACGATCGCATTCTTGTTGCCGGCATTGCGAATCTTAATTCTCTCATTGCTTGTTTCATGTGCTCACGTCTTTCGTCGAGTGTTAGTCCTTCTTGTCCTGCTATTCGATAGTATTTTTGCGCTTTTCTCAAGGATATTGCGGCAGGTATGACTAGTAGGTTTTGTCCTGTTGGTGGGTTCTCTGTGTAGAAAGTCATTAGTTCGTTAACAGCCTCGATTAAATCGTCTGTTCTTTGTGCTGTGTATGCGGCTTTGCATTTGAGGTCTATAAGTTCTCCTTCTAATTGTCCTAGAGCTTTTGTTCCTCGCTCAGATTTTCTGTATTGGGCGAATAATTCTTGTGTTTCTCTCATGTCGTCCACTGTGCTTCTTCCTAGCGTGATCTTGGCTTTGACCCTGTTAACTGCGATTTGTGCTATGTGGTTTAGGGTTCCTTCGTTTAATGTCTCGATTGGTAGCTGAGCTGGTAGTGTTGATATGAACTGTTCAGTTATGTCCATCGCTTCAATTGCTCGCTCTTTGTTTATTAGTTCGTTTGAGTGGTTTTTGATTGTTGATACAACCTCTGTTGATAGACCAAGTCCAATTGACTCCATCGCTTCGAAGTACCTTGGAACTTGTAGTCCGTTAGGTAGGCAGTGTTTTCTTAATAGTAGTTCTTTCAATTTTGCTTCTTCTAAATCTAGCCTTGTTTCAGGTAGAGTTCTTCCTATTTCTACAAAGAAAGGTTGTAAGAACTTAATGCTTCCGTTTTGAGTTAAGATGCGTTCTTCTTCGAGAACTTGTATTGCATGTGCTGGCAATATTGGTCTTAAAATATCGAATTCTGTTAGTGAAAATCCGCCAAACATTACTGCTGTCTTTAGTAAGCTCATTGCATCTCCTTCGATTGTTCGTATCTTGTCTCTGACGTGGTCTAGTTGGAACTCTTTTACGTTTGCGTGAGTTGGGATGCTTTCTGCTTTTTCCTTGTTGAAAGCCAAAGGATCGCGAGTTAGTGCTCCTGTTTCGATTAACGCTTCTGCTAGTGCCTCGACTAGAAGAGGGTTGTGTCCAGCTTCGTTTTCTCCTATGAAATCTGCGATTTCTTGAGGGAGTAGGCTTGCTCCGATTTCTAGTTTTGATGCGACGATTTTCAGAGCTTCTTCTTGCGAAATTCCTTTCGCTTGATGATGTGCCTCTGCTGTTTCTGCTCCTGTTGTGATTAATGTGATTTGTGATTCTTGTAAGATCTCTTTTGAGACGTTGTCCAGTTCTCTGAAGTTTGGACATATCACTGCTGTTTTCCCAATTTGTTGTAGAAGTTTTCGGATTTGTTCTTTGGTACTGTTGATGTCTTGCGTGAGTTTTGGGTTTTGAACACCTTGTACTTCACGGAAAATTGTTCTCCAGAGTTCCATTTGTGTCTCTCCTATTCCTTGTGATTCGCTCCATGCTAGAAGGTCGTCTTCGGTTGGGAAAAGTTCTTCAAGAACTTTTGCGATTCCGTCATAAGACTTATGTTTGTTGTGATACCTCGGAAGTTCTGCGACAGCCATTTCTAGGCTTTCTCTAAGTTTTTTACCTGTGACAGAGATTGCTCGTGTTTTACCGATTCCAGGGTCTCCTGATACGTTTATGTGTGCGCCTGTTTCATGTCCTTCGATATGAGAAACTAATGCTTCGACGATATCTTGTCTTATGTATCCTTCGACTGTTTCGGCGATTCGTAGAGAAGTTCCTGTTTTGATAGGTACTCTTCCTTCAATTCCTTTGATTTGCAGGTTTACTATTGATTCGTCTGTTCCAACTTTTATTCCTTGTCTTCTGAATCTTGCTGCTGCGTTTGGTCCAAGTCTGATTGGTTGGATTGTTCCGTCGCCCTGCGCTTTTTTTGAG
Organism: uncultured Candidatus Peribacteria bacterium; assembly: GCA_964603905.1. Taxonomy (GTDB): domain Bacteria; phylum Patescibacteriota; class Gracilibacteria; order UBA1369; family UBA12470; genus CAZRWH01. The sequence continues at coordinate 41,457 of CAZRWH010000005.1, forward strand.
TCGTTTGTATAAACCAATCTTGCAGATATGTTCACACAGTTTGCATAGGTTTCGATTGATCCTTCCATGCTTGAAATCAGAATGTCTCCGGTTTCAATTCCTGCTACAGATCCGTGATACGTTGTTGTTAATTCGTTTGCACATTGTGATGCTCGCTCTTCCTGATCAAAAGGAGTTGACCCTTGTGCTCCGAAGATGATTATTGCGACTTTTGTCTTGGAAGTTACGTCAATAAATAGCACTGAGCTTTGATATTTCTCTGCTATTTGTTTTGCCTCTTTTTCCCATTTGATTAGAGCTTCTTCTGATGTGCCGTTGATGTTTGGAGCTTTGAGATAAAGCGAAGTTGCACGTCTCTCAGTTGTTCTTTCCATCTCGATTGAAGTCTGTGGCATCGTTGAAGCTACCAAAGCCATTTGCTTGGTGATGTGTCTGTCTAGTGACTCTAGCAAATGTTCTGGTTCTCTCTGGAAAACAGCTTCAAGTCTCTGAAGTGCAAGTCCTTTGAAGAAATGCATTGCTGAGTGTGTTGGAGCTGCTGGCAGGGGAGGATGACTGTCGATTGGTATTGTTACTATCCCGTTATCGATAGCGCTTAGGTAAACTTTTTTTAGACCTTCTGGCGGAGTGTTCTTGCTTATCTCTTGTGCTTCAAGTGCGTCTTCCATTGCTGGTCCTTGAATTACCAACTGTCCTTCTGGAGTTATAGTTGTTGAGAACTGTTCGTTTCCTATTCCAATGTGAGCTTCTACTCCTGTTAGTCTTGATGTCAAAATTGCAGAAAAATCTATTGCTTGTTGCTCTGTTATCTCTGTTGAAGTGAGTATTACCTCGTCTCCAATAGTTTTCATGAATTTGATTCCTGGATAGGATCTTAATATTTCAAATAATGGTTTGAAGAAATGTTCTGCATATGTTTGTGAAGTTGCTTTTGCGCCTCTTCTTGCTACAGATTCTGTGAATCCTCGGATGTCTATTCTAAAAACAAAACCTTTGTACTCTCTTCGGTCTACAAAGTCTCCTCCTTCTTGGTAGTAGAGGTGCTGTGTCGCTTTTTCTAGGAAGTAAGTTACACCTGGCGTTCTTGGCATGATTCTCGTTTTCCAAACTACCAACTTTGCTTCTAATTGATCAAACCCAGGAAGATTTGCTATCAGATCTATCCTGTCTTTTGGCATAGATGGTATGGCCTGTTTCAAAAGTGCTTTTCCAACGTGTCCGTGGAATTCTTCTACAAGACTTACCATGTCTGGCATTACACCAACTCTGGTTTTTGCAGCTTGTAACCCCTGTCTTCCACCTAGGATTGATATAGGGTCTTCTAGAAGTTCTAGTCTGTCGTAGTAAGAAGATGGAGTTTGTTTTAAAGCAAGATCAACCTGCTCTGCAGTGTCTGTCATGTCACGCGGAAGCAGTCTGAGAGGTCCAAGCGGTTGTCTTTCGTTATCTTCTGGTACCTGAGTTGTGTCTATCTGGCGTGCCATCTAGTGTTGTTATACGAGTTGTAAGTATAGAACGTTTGGCCTTTTTTGTCAACCTGTTAATCAGGTTTGGTTTGTTGTATACTTTTGTCCCTTTTTATTAAACCTAAAAATGGATGAATTTACCAGGTATATAGGGATCGCGTATAAGGCACTTTTGTCGAACAAAGTGAGGACTTTGCTTACGACTCTTGGAATTGTGATTGGTTCTGCGATGATGGTGATAGTTTTTTCGATGGGGCATGCAACGGAGGGGATGATAACTTCCCAAATCGATGCTTATGGTGCAAATACGATTGTTGTGGAGGTTAAGCCTCCTGGCATTTCTGATACAAGTCCGGCTGCTGCAACCTCTATGGTTGAAGGGGTGACTATTACGACTCTCAAGGAGTCTGATATGGAGGCTATCTTTGAAATTCCAGGCGTTACTAATGGTTATTCGGCGATTATTGGTCTTGAACGTGCTGTGTCTCTTTATGATGATCAGGAGTATATGATTCAGGCTACTAGCGCGTCTTTTATCGATATCGACCAAGGTGAGGTTGAGATTGGAAGGTATTTTACTCATGATGAAGATCAAGGATTGTCCCGTGTTGCGGTGCTTGGATACGATGTTGCAGATGAGCTTTTTCCAGATATAAATCCGATTGGCCAATCTGTTCGGATTGGGGAGGTGAATTTTAAAGTTATAGGTGTGATGGAGGAGCTTGGAGTTGTTTTTATGCAAGATATGGATTCTCAAATTTATGTTCCGCTTAACACGATGCAGAAATTTGTGATGGGTATTGATTATGTGCCGTATATGTTGATTCAATCTGAGACGGATGAGATGGCGCCTTTGATTAAGGAAGACATCATTACTCTCTTGGATCAGCGTCACAATATTGCTGATGAAAACAAGCGTGATTTCCGTGTGACTACGATGGAGGAGGCGGCTGAGATAATGAGTGTTGTGACTGGCGCTTTGTCTCTATTGCTTCTTGTTTTGGCTGCGATTTCGTTGGTTGTTGGAGGTGTGGGAGTGATGAACGTGATGTTTGTAGTTGTTACTGAGAGAACTCGTGAAATTGGTTTGCGAAAAGCTGTTGGTGCTACAAGTAAGGCTATTTTGACGCAGTTTTTGATTGAGTCGATTATGGTTACTGTTGTTGGAGGATTGATTGGTGTTTTGGCTGGGCTTGGGTTTGTTTGGTTGGCAGTTATTGGTGCGCAGGCTGGTGGTATTGAAATAGAGTTCTTTATACCTGTTGGAGGAATAGTATTGGCGCTTTGTGCCGCGGTTGTTGAGGGTATTGCTTTTGGAGTTTATCCTGCACGAAAAGCGGCTTCTTTGAATGCGATTGAAAGTTTGAGATTTGAATAATTAGTGAGTAGATTGCAAAGGGCAGAGAGCAGAGGGGGCCGGCTCCCTTTTTACAGGTAAAGACCTGGTCCCGGGACCAGAATTGCAGATCGGATATTGCCAAAAGACAAAAGACATAAGTCTTACGTCATATGTCATATATCACACGCCTATCAAAGCATCCTCCCAGCATGTACTAATATAATTTCTTCTGTTCGAGTTATGGCTGTTGCGCCTCCTAGATCGTGAATTAATTCGCTTTCGAATGAGAAGTTTGCGTAGAATTGATCTCTTGCTTCTTGAGTAGGGAAGTAGATGATTGTTTCTGGGATTTTGCTTCCTTCAATGTGTGGGTTTAGTTCGCGGAACTTTTCTAGTTCTGTGCTTGATAATCCTGGGTCGTCTATTGTTAATCCGGATGCTGCGCGTGGGATTTTTATGGTCTTGAATCTTGCTTCTGGGCCGATGTGTTTAGGGTTGAAATTTGGCCATTCTTTTAGGTTCTCTGCGATTATTCGTGTTCTTGTTCGGTCTGTTTTTCGAGCGATCTCTGTGATGCTCCCTTCTGTAGTTATTTTGAATTCTGTTGGGTTTGGTCTGTCTTTGTAGATTACCGGTGCTGCGTATCGGTATTGTTCGGTCTCTGGCTCTATTGATTTGAATGAGTCGCGTGCGGCGTAGAATTTGTATAGGTATTCTTTGTGTTCGCCGTCGTTTAAATTTTCGATGTATTTGGTGATGTCTCCATTAACTTCTTCGCTTTTGAAGGCTTGTTTTACATATTTTGGGTCTCGATTGTGGCTTAGGATTGCCCAGCCCCATCTTTCTTCTTCGTTAGGGATGTTTGGTGGTTCCCACATGTAGGTTGAGTCGTACGCGTCTGAGATTGTGCATGCTACGGCTATGGCTGATTTGATTGGGTCTTTGCGTTCGTCGATTATTCCTTGGACAACTTTTAGTCCCCAGCTTTCTGCGGTGTTTTCTTCTAGTTGAAATGCTCCTGCTGTTCCGCTGTGTGGGTTTACGCTATCGATTCTGCATGTTGATTCGACGTATGCAATGTAGACAAGTTCTTCTGGTAGTCCGCGGCTTTTGAAGTAGTCTTTTAATTCTTGGCCGAATTCATCTATGAAATTTTGCCAAACTTCTTGTCCGTCGGGCCTCATGTATTCGTTTTTATAGCCTTCGTATTTGTCTGAATTTAGTATGTATCCAGGGGTTTCTATTGGGGCTTGTTTTTGCTTTTCTAAACCTGTGTCGTCGATGTTTTCTTGGCCTGTGTCTGCTGTTTCAAAACGGTTCATTGGAAGTTTTTGTTAATGGCTTGTTTTAGCTCTTCGAATCCTTGTTTTTTGATAGCTGAAATTGGGATCGGATTTAAATGTTTGTATTCGTCTAGGATCTCTTGAGGGTCTTCTAGTTGGTCTGTTTTGTTAAAGACATAAATTGTTGGTTTCTCCGAGCATTCGAGTTCCAAGAGTATGTTTTTGACTGTGATTATCTTCTCGTCGATTTTTGGGTCTGATGCGTCTATGACATGAATTAACAGTTCAGATTCTATCACTTCTTCTAGTGTTGTTAGAAATGATTCGAATAGAAGGGGAGGTAGGTCGCTTATGAACCCGATCGTGTCTGCGAGCAAGATCGGTTTGGGTAGGCCTTCTATGTAAAGTTCTCCGAGCTTGGTTTCAAGTGTTGCGAAAAGTTTGTCTGCTGCGTATGCGTTTTTTTTGTGAGTGATTTGTTTGAGCAAAGTTGTTTTGCCTGAGTTGGTGTATCCAACGAGTGATGCAATCCTGAATCCTTGTTTTGATCTTCTTTGTCTTTGGTTTGCGTGGATTTTTTGGAATGTTTTTAGCTTCTTTTCGATTGTTTGAATCTGTTTTTTGAGGTGGTGGCGTTTTACTTCTAGGATTTTTTCTCCTTTTCCGCGGGTTACTGTACCAACTCCACCTTTTTGTTGTGCGTGCCCTGCGTTTTTACCGAATAGGCGAGGGAATTCGTATTTGATGAAAGCCAGTTTGATTTGAAGTCTGGCTTTTTCTGTTCTTGCGTGTTTTGCGAAGATTTTCAAAATCAGCTCGAATCGATCAAGTACTTCGCAGTCGATCGCGAGTGTTAGGTGATGGAATTGATTTGGTTTTACAAATCCGTTAATTACAACCATTGTTGCTTTGAGCTCTTTTTGTAGCTGTGCGACTTCTTGCGCTTTCCCTGTTCCTAGAAACGTTTTTGCAGATGGTCGTCCGCGTTTTTGTATGACTTTCAAAATCGTTATTCCTCCATATGTTTGGACCAGTCTTTCTAGCTCAACAAGGCGTTCTTCTGCTTCGCTTCTATCCATCTCAGGAGGTATGACGTCTACGATGATTGCGGTCTGTTTTTTGAATTTGTCTTTTTGGATTTTGCGAGGGGATTATGTGTTTTTATTTTAAGTCGGCAAGGGGCAAGAGGCAAATCCTATATGTCATATGTCATAAGTCTTATGCCTAGTTTGCGAACAGGTTTTTTTGATGGTATAATAACAGGAGTAAATTTAACCAAAAACAAAAATGCAAAAAGAGTATATTAATTTTGATCTCGATCCTTACAAAGACGGCAAATATATGATCGTCGTTTTTCATATGGTGCCGCAGGAAGGGCACACGCTAGTTGGTGAGGCTTCTGAGGTGGCTGCTGAATCTAGTACAGGTTCTAACTTGAGGGTTGGAACTGCTACAGATTTTTCGGACGATTTGAATGCTATTGTTTACAAAGTTGATGAGGACAAGAATCTTGTTTGGATTGCTTATCCTTGGAGGATCTTCGATCGAGGAGGGAATGTCCAAAATGTTCTGACTTATGTTGCCGGAAATGTTTATGGAATGTCGACGCTAAAAGCTCTCAAGGCTATTGATTGTTGGTTTCCAAAAGAGATGCTCGATCAGTTCGATGGGCCTTCGACAACGATTCAAGATATGAAAGCTTATCTTGGAATCAAGGATCGTCCGGTTCTTGGAACGATTGTTAAGCCAAAGATCGGATTGAAGCCTGCAGAATTTGCAGAGGTTTGTTATCAGTTCTGGAGTGGCGGAGGAGACTTCGTTAAATTTGATGAGCCTCAAGCTGATCAAGACTTCTGTCCTATGAAAGAAGTTGTTGATGAAATTCGTAAAGCGATGGATCGTGCTGAAGAGGAGACTGGAGATACGAAAGTGATGTCTTTCAATATTTCTGCTCCGGATTTTGCGATGATGAAGGAACGTGCTGAGTACATCAAATCTGTTATGAAGCCTGGAAGTTATGCTTTCTTGGTTGATGGCATCACTGCTGGTTGGACAGCTGTTCAAACAGCTCGTCGAGAGTGGCCTGAAGTTTTTATCCACTTCCATCGTGCAGGACATGGAGCTATGACACGCGAAGAAAATGTGTTTGGTTATAGTGTTCCATTTATGACTAAATTCGGACGTTTGTCTGGGTCTTCCGGTATGCACACAGGTACTGCAGGTATCGGAAAGATGGCAGGGACTGTCAAAGAAGATATTACTGCCGCTCATGCAGCTTTATTCCCAAAATCTGAAGGAGATTTCTTTGATCAAGACTGGCATGACATCAAAGGTACTTGTCCAATTGCTTCTGGAGGATTGAATCCTGTTCTTCTAAAACCTTATGCTGATGCTGTTGGTACAACCGACTTCATTACAACTATGGGAGGAGGAGTTCATTCTCATCCTGGCGGAACCAAAAAAGGAGCGACAGCTCTTCGCCAAGCTTGTGATGCGTGGGTCAAAGGTATCGATATCCAGGAGTATGCAAAAGATCATGAGGAATTGGCGCAAGCGATTGAGTTTTATACGGAGAAGATTCCGTACACGAAAAAGTACTTGTAGTTGTAGTTGTGGTTGTAGTCTTGGAGCCTGCCTGCCGGCAGGCACTGCTGATACTCTCTCAATGATTAGTCAAATACAGTTGTTTTTGTAGGTTTTGCTATCTGCTTAAAGCGGACTTGGTGTTCCGGACTGAGGTTCAGTGTCGGTTCCTTTGATATGCAAGTCTGGATAATCAGGGCTGTATTTGCTTGCGTTTCTTGGGCACTCTGGTTGTACTGATAGCCATTCTGTTGGAGTTGGTGCAATGTAATTTGTTTCGTCTCCGTCCCATATTTTGAATTGACCTTCTTCTATTGTTGCAAGCCATACTGCGTTTTGGAATCGTTCTCCGGATCTATCTGGGCAATCGATAGTTCTTTCTTTCCATAGGCACTCTGCGAAGTGCATAGTTCCGATGTATGGGTTGATAGACATTCCTCGTCTATATCTTATGTGCTGGCATTCATCTATAGGTCCTTCTTCCAAGATCCTTAGGTCGTGTTTAATGTCGTTTGCAAGTAGAAGTTTGCGCATTGCAGTTTTGTATTGTCCTTGTTCTGCTGCTATTGCGGCTCTATATTCTTCTTCTAAAAATTGTGTTGATAATCCTTTCAATTCTTTGAAGCTTTTTGCTGCAAGAATTTGGTCTATTTGTTCTTGGCTTGGGTTGGCGAATTTGATTTTTGCATCATTGAGGACTGTGTAGATTACAAAGTCTCCATTGCTGTCGTCTAGAGTTTCTATGCTTGTTCCGTCGTCTAGAATGTTTATCTGCTTTTCTCCTCTTTTCATAGGGAATGTTCCTTCTGGGACATGTGGTCCTGTGATGGGGTGCATTATTGGGTTCCTTGTCGGCAGTTCATTACTTGATGTGTATGCTCTTCTGGCTGGTTCGGTTTTTGGCTCAATTTTTGTGGCTTCTAATGATTTTTCGTCAGCTTTTATTGCTTGAGGCTGGTTGCATGCAATTTGCTGTGCTGTTGTTGCAGTCGTTGCTAGTACTAATAATGCTGCTGTTACTTTTGAAGAACACTGGATTCTGTTTTGCAGTTTTTCGCTCATATTGTTTTTTTGTTTAAATCCTAGGTTACTATTATGCAATTTCTTCAGCAAAAGTCACGTTTTCTCCCCTGATTTTTCGTGACAATTTATTGGTAATGTTGTGTCATCTGTCCTAGCCTTGACAAACCCCCGCTTTTCCCGCAAAATGCGCTTCTGTCAAAAAGTTAAATGTCTACTTTAAACCGATATACAACTTCAGAAGTTCAAGATCTCTTTGAGGAGCGGCCTGTGCCTGCGTCTCTTTCTGATCAAGAGCTGTTTTTTTTGGTTAGAAATCAAAGAATCTTTGGTGATATTCCAGGTTGGAAGCCTTATATGGACGAGTTGCGCGGTAGAGTAGAAAAATATAATCAGGAGGCGGATGATGAGAAGACTCCGTATCCTCTTAGAAATATTCCTGAGGGTATTGAGAGAGATTTGGTTTTGATGAGTATCAAAGATTATGATGATTCGTTTCTTTGTCCTGGAGCTTGTGAATGGTGTGGACGTAATGCACCTATTGGGTCTGTTGATCAGGCTGTTTTGATGCCTCTTGCTCAGCAGAATCATTTTTTGGATGAAAGAGTTGAGATTGTGAGGCGAATTGCTAATGGACATGAGTGGACGGATAAATTTGTTCGTGGAAGTGTGCATTGTTTGAGTCCTTGGTATATGGGTGATCCGATGACTCATCCTGATGTGATGCAGAGAACTGCTGAATGGCATAAGAAATATGGAAAGTTGCCTCGTGTTCTTCTGACGTCTTTGCCAAAGGGGACTGAGGATAGAGTTAGAGAGTTTGTTAAAGTTATTGCTGATCAGGAGCGTATTGATGGAGCAATTGGTCCTAAAATTGTTGGTTTGATGAAGCGAATGTCTCTTGCCTCGAAAGATATTTTGTATTATTTGGAGAAGCTTTATCCGCAGAAAGTTGAAGAGGTCTCTTCCCAAATTAGAACCGTTAATGGGTTTGTTAATCTTTTTGAAAAGGCAGATTATATGATGGCGGTTGGTGTTCTTGCGAAATATTTGATTGAGATGAAAGAATCGCCTTTTGCTGAAAGGAGAGAAAAGCTTTGTAATCCTTTGCATATTTATGGTTCTGGCATGTTTGGGGACTTGAACGATGCTCTTAAATATTTTGATTTGGGGGATATGGCAAGTTTTGCAAGCAATAAGAAGGCGCGTGAACTTGTTCGTTTCTTTTATGACAACATGTATTTGTTTGCTTTTTTTGAGGCTTCATCTGTTGCATTTGATTTAAACGATATGAAGAAGATTATTGCTGATTCTGAAGAACTTGTGCGTGAGCTTTCAGATCAAGATGTTGGTGAGATGGATATTTTTGACAACTCGATTGAAGATTTGATGAAATCTTATTTGCAAAAATTTATCCCAAGTTATGGGAGTGATATTTTTGAGGTTCCTGAACTGTGGGAGTACTTCATGGTTAGTGAGACTGCACAAAATTCGGATTTTCTTGCTCGCTTGGAAAAAGAGCATGGAATTGATTTGTCTGCCGGTATTCGTGATGCGAATCCTAACTGGGAACCTGCGCATCTTGGTATCCATTTCTTTGGGAATGAACCTAATGATTTGAGAGGTGGTTTTGGTGTAAGTGTTAAGCATGGAATGGTGATGACGCCTGTTGGGCTTATGAATGTTATTGATAGGGTAGAAGGGACTTATGATTATCAGTGTGGTCGTATTGAAGTTCCGTATGTTGGCTTGAAAGAAGAAGGAGTTCCTCTGTTGTCTCCAGGTGAGTCTCTAGCTTCGATTTTGGGGAATGTAATTGTCTTAGCAGGAGCGCAAGTGCAGAAGACTGGTCTTAGAGATACTGTTGCTATATATGATGGGAAGAGAGTTCGT
>CAZRWH010000005.1:51140-53198 GCA_964603905.1 uncultured Candidatus Peribacteria bacterium
CTGATCTAATTCGTACGGCGGTTTGTTCTTATGTAGGACTTCGAGATACTGATCCTAGGGTTCGTGCCAAGATTGCTGGAATTGCTAATGATATGGGGATTTCGTGGAGGGTTATAATAATGGACTCCTTGCATCATGGGATGGAGGCTCAGAAGAGTAATATTGTGCTTGTTCATGAGTTTTTTGAAGCTGATGCGATAGCCAATGCTGAGGCGCCTGAATCTGAAAAGGAAGACTATCGCAAAGATCTTATTGGTGATGCTGAAGAGCCTTTTGCTGCCAAGATTAATGAACGGGGTGATCAGTTAGTGGCTCAGTTTTATTCTGATCTAGCTTCTGGGGTTGAAGATATGTTGAATAGCATGCCTGTTTTGGGTCGGTACCTGATGGAGAAGGAAAATGCTGAGGCGGTTGCTGTGAGGTTGTTGAGGAGGTTTATTTGATTAGTGGATAGTGGATAGTGGATAGTGAACAGTGGACAGTGGGGGAGGTGTTTATGTGCAGGTTGATGCAAAGCTATTGAACCATTACAAGGGGTTGACTTTTGTCAAAAAACCTGTAGAATATCAATTCTTATAATTAATTTTGTATTATGAAGAGTAATTTAAATCCAAATGGTGATCCTGATGTTGTTAGTTGGCGTGGACAGGTTGAAATTCCATCTGATACTTCAGATGTTTTGGATGAGGTAATTCAAAGATTGGATGCTCTTGATATTGGAAGTCAGTTTAAATTACTTATGCTTGTTAAAAATAGGATTGATTTGAAGCTTTCAGATTTAGCAATAGATTTATTGGAAGAGGTTTCTCCTGGCTGTGCATTGAACCAAGCCCTTTTGCCTATGGTTTATTGTGAGTTAAAGCAAGATCATAATCCTTATTTTGAGATTTGTATAAATGGAGTTTTTGATTCAGAAGATTTTATGAGGGGGTTGACGTCAATGTCAGTAACAGATGCGGATATGGCAATTCGTGATATTGATGGGAATTTCATTGCTAACAAAATTGAGAAAATTTCTCATGACAGATGCATTGTTAGGATTCATGTAGACAAAATAAGAGAGCTTGTTGTTGGAGCACAAGATATTGAGGCGATTGCTATGATTTTCGGGGGTAGAATGAAGGGTGTTTCTGCGTAGATCTGATTTGACTTATTTGCCGGTTGGATGTTATAACCGTCACCTCGAATTTAAAAAAACAAATCATGTCTGAAAGGAAAGGCCCTATAGTTTTGGAAGGTAAAGATGATCTTGGTGTGGCTTATCATCCAGATGGTACGATTATTGTTGAGGGACAGATTGAACGTAATGGTGTTCAGCGTGTTACTTTTCCGGTTTCTTGTAGTGTAAAAAGAGTTCTTGTCGCTGGAGTGAACCTTGATCCAGGAGATACTGTGAGTGGGCCTCCTAGGATTGAACTTGAAGGGCGTGGAGTAGATCATATGATTTTTGACCTAAACAAAAGGACACTCAAGGCACTTGGCGTTGTTGAGGTTTCAGAAGATATTGAACAGCCTTCTTCTCACTTGATTGTTTAGATCCTATTTTTTGAGGTGAACCATTTGAGTCGGATAAGCGATCTCGATTTTTGCTTTTGTGAACTCTTTTAGGATTCCTAGGTTGATTTGTTCGTTTATGTCCAAAAATTCTTTGAAGTCTGATGTTTCGGCAAAATATACGATGTCGAATATTAGGCTGTAGTCTCCAAGTGTTTTTAGGAATACACGGTCAAATTTTGCGTTCTCGGTTGATTCGATTGTGGACTGGATAATTTGCTTTGCTTTCTCGATCTTGGCTGGTTGTGTTTTGTAGCTTATTCCTAGTTTGAATTGATTTCTGCGGCTTTTTAGCTTGCCGAAGTTCTGTATGTTCGAGCTTACTAGGGTGGCGTTTGGGATTACCAATTCTTCTCCCTGGATACTTGTTAGTCTGGTTGTTTTGATTCCGACTGACTTAACTGTTCCTTCGTTTGTTCCTACTACGATGTAGTCTCCTGGTTTGAAAGTTTTGTCGAAGTAGATCGATAGCGAACTGAAGATGTCTCCAAGGATGTTTTGTAG
>CAZRWH010000005.1:53298-59630 GCA_964603905.1 uncultured Candidatus Peribacteria bacterium
ATGATGACTGCGTATTTAGCGCAGTTGTCTACTATCTCTGGAGTTGTTAGTAGGGCAGGTAGTGTTAGTAGTAAGATTATCAGGAATGTTGGCCATTTGATTTGCCGTAAAACTCCTATTCCAATGTCATCTAGATCGTTTGTTGTTTTCTCGGCGATTTTGGCCATTTTTCGTATTGCGAAAGTGACAACGATTGAGAAGACCAGATATATGCCTAGTGTTATAGCGATCGCAACTAAGTATTGTTGCACAGTGTTTTGGAAGAAAGAGAGCTCCAAGAAGTCTTGTATTGTGATGTCCATTTTTGTTTTTGGTTATTTTGCTGGTTAACTTTAACACACAAAGTTGTTGACTTTAATCTTTAATTGCGTACTATATCAATGCTTATTGATATAGCCACGTTATGACCTACGAAGACTTAATTACAAAATTCAAGGCGCTTTCGGACCCAAATAGACTCAAGATTGTTCAGTTGCTTTCTGAGGAATGTAAGTGTGTTTGCAAGATAGAGGAGTCGCTTGGGTTGAGTCAGAATCTTGTTTCACATCACCTTAAGGTTTTGAAAAACGCTGGTTTGGTTGAGGTTTGTAAATGTGGGAATTGGAGGAACTATTCTCTTAAAAAAGAGGTGATTGAACAGGTCAAAAATCAACTAGAAAATTTCTTAATTACTCAAAATGTTTGAATATATAGCTGAGTTAGTTGTTTACAACTGGCTTTCTTTGGGAGCGGAATATAATTTGGCGACTGCGCTGTATTTTTTCGTATATAGTTTGTCGAAGATTATGGTGATGGTATTTGTGGTTGTCTCTGTCATTGCTTTTGTTAGGAGTTATCTTGGAGCGGACAGGCTTAGGAGTATTGTTTTGAAGGCTAAGTTTGGGCTTGGTCATCTTCTTGCTGCGATGTTTGGCGCGATTTCGCCGTTTTGTTCGTGTTCTTCTATCCCGTTGTTTCTTGGATTTGTGAAGGCTCGTATTCCTGCTGGAGTGGCTTTTTCTTTTCTTATTACGTCGCCTCTTGTTAACGAGGTTGCCTTTGTGATTATGGGTGAGTTTTTTGGATGGAAAATTGCATCTTTGTATGCGCTTGCAGGCATTTCATTAGGTATTGTCGGAGGGTTGATAATTGGGGCGATGGGTATGGAAAAGGAATTTAAATTGAACTCTGATGTTAGTAGCGCAAAGAAAGAGGTTGTTTTTAATAGCTTTAACGATCGGATTAAATATGCGCTTATGGATGGATTTAAGACTTTGGAAAAACTTGCCGCTTTCTTGGTGGTAGGTGTCGGTATTGGTGCCGCTATTCATGGTTATGTGCCACAAGAGTTTTTTGTTGAGATGGTTGGTGGTTTAGGTGTTTGGTCGGTGCCGTTGGCGGTGGTTTTGGGTGTGCCTATTTATGCTGGTTGTAGCATGATTGCTCCTGTTATTTTCTCGATTACGGCTAATGGCGTGCCTTTGGGGACTGCGCTAGCTTTTATGATGTCGATTGCTGGATTGTCTGCGCCTGAGGCTGTTATTTTGAAGAAGGTTATGAGTGCTAAATTGCTCGCGATTTTCTTCGGTGTTGTTGCTGTTGGAATTGTTATTGTGGGGTATTTGTTTAACTTGGTTTAGTCGCAAGTCGAAAGGTGCAAGTTTACGGGGTTTTGCTGGTGCAAAACTTATTGCTGTCCTAAACTACAACTACCACTACAACAACTACTACCTATGCCTATGTTCAATCACAATATAAATCCGACTCTTCTTGATTTAGGGCCTCTGGAGATTCGTTATTACGGTCTGCTTTTTGCTGTTGGAGTTGTTGCTTATTACTTGATTACTGCGTGGATTTTTAAGAGGGAAAAGTTTCCTGTGAAGGACTTTGATGATTTGGTTTTGTATCTTTTTGTGGGGCTTATTTTGGGGGCGCGTTTTGGGCATATTGTCTTCTATAACCTTGATTATTATCTGGCTAATCCAGCTGATGTTGTTAAGGTTTGGGAAGGGGGACTTTCGAGTCATGGGGCTGCGGTTGGTCTTTTTGCGATGTATTTGATTTTTTGTTGGGTTAAGAAGGTTCCTTTTGCGAAATATATGAATGCAATTGTTATTGGAATGCCGCTTGTTGCTGGTTTTGTTCGTGTTGGAAATTTCTTTAATTCTGAAATTGTTGGTCGCCCTACAGATCTGTCTTTTGGAGTTGTTTTTGAAAGGCTTGGAGAGGACTTTGCTAGGCATCCATCCCAGATTTATGAAGCGCTTTTGGCGTGGGCAATTTTTGGTGTGATGATGTTTTTGTATCTTAAGAAGAAAAAGGTTAATTATCTAATGATTTTTGTGGTTTCGTATTTCGTTACGAGGTTCCTGGTTGAGTTCGTGAAGGAGTATCCGCTTCTTGAGCCTATTGGACTTACGATGGGGCAATATTTGTCGATTGGTGCGATCTTGGTTGCTTTGATTTCTTCTTTAATTTTTAAAAAATGTCGAAAAAATTAGTTTGTTTGTTGGCACTGTTTTCAATCCTGCTTTTGGGATGTGGAGAGGTTGCCCAAGAGGAAGTTGTTTTCGAAGAAGTGAATGATTCGAAAGACGCTTTTATTGTTGTGCATATGGAGCCTGGAGGTCAGCCGGACAAAGATGATTACGTTATTGAGCATTGGCCAAGTTTGGTAGATCTTGTTGCTGAGGCGGATTCGCATGATGCGCACCTGACTTTGCTTTTTAATCCGCAATGGGCTTCGTATATCGTTGAAGATGATGCTCGGCTTGAGCTTGTTCGTTCATGGGAAGAAAATGGGCATGAGCTCGGATTGCATCACCATGGTCCTCATATGAAGAATTGGAACGGTTATACGAACCAGAATGTTTATCAAAATCACCCTGATTATGTTGGTAATGTTCTGGATATGATGAAAATTGTTAATCAACTTCCTGCTTCAGGGCAGGTTATGACGGCTTGTATCGGAGGAGGAGAGGATGAGGACGTTGATTGGCCAAAAGGGGTGAAGCACGAGACAAATGGTGCGTCTTTGGAGGACTTGATTTCTACTCCTGAGGTTGTTGATAACGATGGTCAGTTTGTTTTGAAGCTAACTCATCATCTTTTTAATCCATCCTCAATAAATGGGTCTTCGTTTGAAGATCTGATTGAAGCTACTTCTGGAATGCAGGCTGAAGAAGTAATGGGAATAGTCTTTCATGCGAATAACTATACTCAAGATGCTGATACTTATGATCTGCTCTTCGATGTTTTACAGCAGGAGGGGGTCGACGTTATTACTGTGTCTGAGATTCTTCTTCCTCAAGGTCTCTAAGAATAGAATCTATCCCTTGTGGACATCGAGTGTCGCTAGGATCTAGTTCTGCTTCTTGATATCTCAATCTTGGGTGAAGTTCAGATTCATCCCAGTCTAGTGTTTCGTTGTTTGGTTGTTCGCACATAATTTTTTTGATTAAAGAAGGCGGTATTATACATCCTTGAGTGGTTTTGTCAACCCTCTTGTATTTCTTCCTAATGAAGATGTTCTTCATCATCATGGTGATGATCATGGTCGTCTTCTGCTTCATGATGTTCATCTTCGTGTTCATCCTCATGACCTGCATCTTCATGGTGATGTTCTTCTATGTGATTGTGGTCTTCTCCATGTGTATGTGCATGGTTGCTTGCAAGCCCGAACATAAGTCCAATTCCTAGTATGATTACTAGCAATTGAGCAATTGATTTCTTGATATTAACTTCTTTGTGAAGTTCTGGCATTAGATCAGCACTTGCAATGTAGATGAATCCACCTGCTGTGATTGGAATGATGATCTCTGTGAAGTGTGCAATATGTACACCTATCAAAAGAGTTGCTACCGCTCCTGCTATTGCAAAAAGCGCTGATACAAAGTTGAAAAACAGGGCTTTTTTAGGTTTGTAACCGGCATAAAGAAGAATTCCAAAATCTCCGATTTCTTGAGGTATCTCGTGAAGGATAACAGCGATTGTAGTTGTAATACCAAGCGGGATGCTCGCCATGAAACTTCCTGCTATAACAGCTCCATCTATGAAGTTGTGAACTGCGTCTCCAATCAAGTTCATTGCTCCTAAATGATGAGGGTGATCGTCGCAAGAGACATTATGGCAGTGACGCCAGTGCACAATTTTTTCAAGGATAAAGAATACAACTATTCCGATTAGGACATAAAGAGTTACTTGCATAACATCTCCTCCCTCGTGAATTGCTTCTGGGATTAGATGTAGCAATGCTCCTCCAAGTAGTGCTCCTGCTGAGAAGGCAACTAGGAAAAGTAGTATTTTTTGTAAAAAGTCTTTTTTGAAAAGAAGTGCGATGATTCCGATTAAAGATATCACGCTCACAAGCAGAACACTGCCTAACGTGTAAATCCAAGCTTGTTCCATGTTTTGTTTTGGCTAAATGGCTTTGGCATAATTGCAAATCTTAAGAAATGCATCTATATTTATACTACTATGGTTAATACAAAACAAATTCAGGGAGCGAGACGTATTGTGACAGAGTTACTTCACTGGCCTAGTGTTGCTATCCTGTTTGGTACAGGGATATTGTTTAGTGGGCTCATCTTGGTTGAGTTTTATGATGTTGTGGTCTCTGTTTTTGATGGGAGTGGGGATCTGATGTCTGTGCTTGAGCGGGTGTTTTTGCTTCTTCTTTATGTTGAGGTTGTTGCGTCTATCAAGATCTATTTTGCGGAGAATTTCCACTTTCCACTTAGGTTCTTTTTGTATATCGGTATTACCCATATGATCCGTTATATTATCATCAGTCATGAGAGTGGAATGGAGGTTTTGTTGCTGACTTTGGCGCTTTTGGTTTTGGTTGTTTCGTTGAGTGTTTTGGAGATTAAGTCTCATTATCTGTATCGCAAGTTTAAGGCGGACGATAGCTCTCGATTGGAGTTGTAGGTCGAAGGGTTGACAGGAGGCGGTATTGCGTTTAAAATCGCAATCTTGTTTTGTTAAATCTATTTTCATGTCTGCACAATATCCTGGTCGATTGGATGAGTTCCAAGCAATGTATGGTACGACGGTTGATGATCTAGAAATAGATTATTTGACTAGGACTTGCCGATGTATTGTTGACTCAGCTAGGCAGAACCCTAGGAATGTTGATTATGGGAATGATTTTGACATTGATGCGATTATTGATGAGGCAAATTTATTAAGTGATCTGTTGTTGCAATCTGGGGACTACCGGATGGCTGATCAGAGTTGTAAGATTTATAATCAACTTAATCTTTTGTGTGAGCGGATTTGGCATTACATAGAAATTGAATTGGTTGATGTTGCTGAGCTTAGAGATATTTTGAATAGAGGATTTGGTCGTATGCTGACAGAAGAGCCTTTTGTGATGTCTTCTTTCTGGAGGACAGATGCTACTGATGGTGCTCCTAGTCTTCCGATTGGAGTCAATTATCCGGGGAGTAGTGTTCTGATGGCTATGATTTATGATCGAGCTAAAAATATCGCTGCTTGCTCAGGTGACTTAACAGCTATGGATGTTGCTACTCCTGACCTTGAGCCTGCGAAGGCTGTTGTTAATCGTTCGGAATTGATTGCAGATAAAATCTTGGATCGTTTTGAAAAAGGAGAAAGCATAGATATTCTTGAGTTAGCTGGTGGTGTGGGAAAGGGGAGTTACGAATTGATCAAGGCTGCAAAAGTTAAAGGTGTGAATGTTGATTCTGTGTCTTTGCTTGATACTGATGTGACTCAAAAAGATGTTGCGACTGCGATGATAAATGAGGTTTTTGAAGGAGATTCTTCTGACATGAACCTTGTTTATGATGTTGAAGAAGGAAATGTTGTTAAATTTAATAATGTTGCCAAAGCTGCTTCAGAAAAGAGGCCGAGTGTCGTTTTGGCAATTGGGATTTGTGATTACTTTGATCGCGCTCAGAAGCTGTGGTTTTTCCGAAAGATTATTTCTGTTGCACAGCCTGGGGCTAAGATTGGAATAGGTATCTTTAAAGATGATTATCCTCAAATGGCGTCGGTTTCGATAATGATGAATTGGTTCTTAAAAACGATTAGTGCGCCTGATCTACACGAGCTGGCTGAAGAGGCAGGGTTTGTGAATGTTTCTGTTGAAGTGTTTGCTGATACTCAATTGATGCTGGTTTGTGAGACGCCTAAGCATTGACCTATATGAGGGCGTTCTTTAAGATTTGCATTGTTGAACTTTAAATCTTACTGATATGGACGTTTTTGATATGTTTTCGAAAGATGCCTGTTCCCTTGGGGGCAAAGGTTCTCTTGAATGGACTTGGAAGGAATATCACGAGAAAAAAGGGGAGGGTAATGTTGTTCTTGTGGATATGATTGGAAAG